>JANQEJ010000227.1 GCA_028278425.1 Planctomycetota bacterium
CGTGGAGGGAGCCGCCGTCGTCGCGCGCGAGACCCTGCGCTTCAAACCGGGCGACGAGCTCACGGAGACGGGCTGGACCGCCTTTTCGCACCCCGGGCTCATGCCCTCCGTCTTGCCCTCCGTCTCGCGCGGCGACACGCCCGGCGACGCCGCGAGCATCGGCCTGGTCTTCCACGTCGAGGACGTGCGACCCGGCGCCACCCTCAGCATCCGACCGCTCGCGCAGGAGCTCGAGGCGGTCGAGCTGCCGCTCGCCGAGATCCTCGACGGCCAACCGCGCAGGCTGTGGGACGGCCGGGGGTACGCGCGGCGCACGACGGTGACGGCGCCGCTCTTTCCCGGCCCCACGCAGGACGACTTCCCGGCGGCGGCCTACGCGCCGGACGGAACGCTCTGGCTCGCGTTCGTGCGCTACGCGCTGCGGGTCCCCAAGCGCGCGGAGAGCGTGCTGTACGTCGCCGAAGAGCCGGAGCGGTTCGACGATCTGTTCCATCCGGAGGGGAGCGACCAGCTCGTCCTGACGCCGCTCCGCGACGGCGAGTGGTCGTCCCCGATCGTCCTGACGTCCGCCGCGGAGACGATCGCCGCTTGCGCCCTCGCCGTGGACGGCGACGGCGTCGTCACCGTCGTCTACAGCCGTCAGGAAGACCTCGACTTCGACCTCTTCGAGCGCGCGTTCGATCCCCGCGCCGACGAAGGGCTCGGCCCCGAGCGCGCCGTCGCGAGCGCCTCCGGCCCCGACCTGGCGCCGGCGCTCTGCACGGACTCGCTCGGGAACGTCTGGCTGGCGTACCAGTCCTGGGCCGAGGGTCGCGCGACCGTTCGCGTCCTTCGCCGCGACCCGGCGGGCTGGACGCAGCGCGCCGACGTCGCGCGCGGTCTCGCCGGCAACGCCTGGCGCCCGGCGCTCGCGGCGGACGAGAGCGGAGGCGTCGCGGTGGCGTACGACGTCTACCGCGGCGGCGACTACGACGTCGTGGTCGCGCTCTTTCGCGGCGAGGGCGAGCCCCGGCGGATTCCGGTGGCGAGCTCGGCGCGCTTCGAGGCGCGGCCGTCGATCGCCTTCGGCGGCGAGCGCTTCTGGATCGCCTACGAGGCGGGGCCCGAGCGCTGGGGCAAGGACTTCGGTGCGCTCATCGTGAAGAAGGGCAACCCGCTCGGCAGCACGCGCTCGATCCAGGTGGTCGCGCTCGAGGCGGACGGGAGCCTGTCGTCGCCCGTCGCGAGGCTGCCGGAGAGTCGCTCGGCGCCGCCGAAGATCCCTTACAGCCTCGCGGAGACGCTGCGCTTCGAGTCGGACACGCGCTTCGCGAACCCGAGCCTCGCGATCGACGGTTTGGGCCGCGTGTGGCTGACCTACCGCCGCAACTACGGGCACCGCTACACGACGCACGTCGGCGGCGTCTGGAAGACGAACGCGCGCTGTCTCCAGGGCGACCGCTGGAGCCCCGAGATCCTCGTGCACCACTCCGACGGCCGGCTGGACGCCCAGAGCGTGCAGCTCGCGCGGGACGACGGCGGCCTCCTCCTCCTTCACACGTCGGACGAGCGCGGCACGATGGTGGCGCGGCTCGACGACAAGCTCTACGCCAGCGTCGTCGATCTTCCGGGGGGCGGCGAGCCCGCCGTCCGCGCGCTCCCCGCCGCGGCGAAGCCGAGGAACGCGCTCCACGAGCGGGAGCGGGAGGACGTCGCGCGAATCCGCGCGCATCGCGTCGAGGTCGGCGGCGCGACCTACCGGATCTTCCGCGGCGAGCTCCACCGCCACACGGACATCTCGATCGACGGCTCGGCGGACGGCTCGCTGGAGGACATGTTCCGCTACGCCTTCGACGCCGCCGATCTCGACTGGATCGCGAGCACCGACCACGAGAACGGCGGCGGGCGCGAGTACCCCTGGTGGCTGACGCAGAAGGCCAACGAGGCCTATCACCTTCCCGGCCGGTTCGCGCCGCTCTTCGCCTACGAACGCGGAGTGCCGTTTCCGCAGGGACACCGTAACTGCCTGTTCGCGCAGCGCGGGGTTCTGTCGCTGCCGCGGTTGTTCACGCCCATCGATCCGCGCAACCGGGACGTCTTCGCCGGCGCCGCGCACGCGGACGACCTGTCGATGCTCTATCGCTACCTGCGCGCGATGGACGGGATCTGCTCCGTCCACACGAGCGCGTCGGTCATGGGGACGGACTGGAGCGAGCACGATCCGGACCTCGAGCCCATCGTCGAGATCTACCAGGGCGACCGCATGTCGTACGAGTACGACGGGGCACCGCGAACGGGCAGCGAAGACGGCTCGGACGGCCGCCCCGTGAACATCGGGGGGTGGCAGCCGGAGGGCTTCATCGACGTCGCGCTGCGGAAGGGCCTGCGCCTCGGGTTCCAGTCGTCGAGCGACCACTGGTCGACCCACGCGTCGTACACGATGGTGCTCGCCCCCGAGCTCTCGCGCGAAGCCGTCCTCGACGCGATGCGGCGACGCCACACCTACGCGGCCACGGACAACGTCATCCTCGACGTGACCAGCGGCGATTCGTTGATGGGGGACGAGATCGAGACGCGGGAGGCCCCCGCGCTCGACCTGCACGTCGTCGGGACCGCGCCGCTCGCGCGGGTCGAGGTCCTGCGGGACAGCGAGGTAGTCTTTACGGCCCGACCCGAGGGACCCTCCCTGGAGACCGCCTGGACCGACCCGAGCCCGCTGCCGGGCGCCCACTACTACTACGTCCGGGTCATCCAGACCGATGGAGAGCTCGCGTGGAGCTCTCCGCTCTGGTTTGCACCGCCCTCGGACTGAAGCCTCGTCCCGCATGCCCCCCAGCCGAAACCGGTTCCTGATCGACGCCGCGATCCTCGTCGCGGCGATCGCGGTACCGATCGCGATGGCGCTGCGCGCGGCGGACTTCAGCCTGAAGCCGCTCGAGGACGCCGCGATGCTGATGCAGTACGCGGACAACGTGGCGGCGGGCTACGGATTCGTCTGGTACGAGGGCGGCCCGCGCGTCGACGGGGCGACCGACTTCCTTTCCGTGATGCTGCTCGCCGGGCTGCGGTGGATCGGCATGGGGATCGAGCCGGCGACCCGATTCCTGGCGTGGTTCTGTCACGTCGCCTCGCTGGCCGTGCTCGCGGGTTACCTGCGTTACCGGCAGGGGCTTCCGCTCGCGGTCACGGCGGCCGCCGTCGCGTTCGTCGGCCTCGCCACCGGTCCGTTCCTGATCGCGGCCTACTTCGTCACGTCGGTCTACGCGCTCGGCGTCACCGCGAGCGCGATCGCCTGGCAGGAGGTGCGCCGGCTGCCCGACAGCACCTGGCGCTGCGCGCTGCTCGGGTTCAGTTGCCTCTTCATGGGACTCGCCCGGCCGGAGGGCGTTCTCGTCAGCGTCTTCCTGTGGGCGGCGGTGCTCTTCGAGCTCGGCTTCAGGCGCGCGCTCCGCGCGCTCGTCTGGTCGACGCTCGTCATGCTGATCCTCGGGGGCGCGTACTTCCTCACGCGGTGGAGTTACTTCGGCCACCCGCTGCCCAACCCCTTCTACGTCAAGGGCGGCGGGACCCTGCACTGGCCGGGCCTGCGGATGTCGGTCCGGGTGACGGCGCAGTTCTGCTACCCGTTCCTGGTCGCGATGCTGGTGCCGTTCTTCGTCAGGGGAGCGCGCTGGAAGGGAGCGGTCCTGCTCATGCCGCTCGTGGCGTCGACCCTCATGTGGGTCCTGATGAGCGATCAGATGAACTTCGCGCGTCGCTTCCAGTATCCGACGCTCTTCCTCGCGGCGGTTTCATTCGCGCCCGCGGTCACCACGGGCGTGACGCTGGGCGCCTGGAACAGCTTGAGCGCCCGCCGCCACTTAGCCGCGGCTGCCTTCGCCCTGATCGCCTTGGGTGCGATGGCGGTCCAGTGGCGCGAGTCCGTCCGCCACGTGTACATGCCGGACGGCAGGTACCCGATCGGCGTGATGCTCAACGAGTACAAGGACAAGGACTACCGCCTCGTCACGACGGAAGCCGGCCTCCTCCCGTTCTACTCCCGCTGGGACGCGGTGGACGCCTGGGGCCTGAACGACCCGTGGATCTCCCAGAACGGCGGCGTCACGCTGAAGTACCTGAACGACTTCGATCCCCACGTGATCGTGTTCCACGCGACCTTCTCGCCGGCGACGCGCAAGCGCGCGCGCCTGCGCCGGGAGGTGCCCTGGCACCGGATGATCCTGGTCCTGGAGCAATATGCGACGGCGAAGGGCTACGTCCTCGCGGCCGCCTTCGGCCACTCGCCGCACGACACGATGTACTACTACGTCGCCCCCGACTTCGAGGACAGCGCCGAGCTCGTCCAGCGCATCCGCGAGACGGAGTACCAGTGGGGGGCCTTCACCCTCGAGCCCGCGCACAACTACGCGGTCGAGCCGCGCCCGGCGCGCGACCGGCAGGGCGCGATCCCGCACGCGAAGGACCTGGGGATGCCGGGGAGGTGAGGGAGCCCGAGGAGCTCAGACGCCGAGTTGTTGCCTGCGCGCCTGGATCTTGGAGGTGAACGGCTGCCCCGAGGCGTCTTTGGCCTGAGGGTATCTCGTCGAGAGTCGGCGAATCGCGTCCTCGGCGAGCTTGATGTAGTCGTTCATGCGATTCCGGTTGTTGTAGTTGCTCGGCGTACGGAGTTTCTGGCCGCGCTCGTACATCTTCTTGTAGAGGTTGCCGAAGACGAGGTTCAGCTCGGCGATGTAGTAGGTCGCGTGCGCCTTCGCCGAGACGCCGTCGGGATCCTCGTAGTCGCTCTCGAGCTCCAGCGCGTCCTCGTAGTGGTTGATCGCGGAGCGGTACGCGACTTCGCGCTTGCTGCCGATGCCCGAGGTCGACGTCTCCTTGTCGCCGGCGGCGCGCAGGCGGTCGCCCTGGCGGACGATCGCGAGGGTGCGGATGCCGGAGCCCTTGGGCGCCTTGCGCTGCGCGTCCTTGAAGTGCTTCTCGGCCTCCCTGAGCTTCTCCTCCCGGAGGCAGCGCTCCCCCTCCGCGATGATCGCGAGGATCTCGGCGTCGAGGTAGGCGTCCACCCCGGCCTTCCGGCGCGCCACCTCCGCGCGCAAGGCGCTTTCGGGGAGCTCCTCCATCCAATCCCCAAGGCGTTTCGCGAGGACCTTGCCCTCGTTGATGGAGGGCGAGGCGGCGTACTTGCCCGCCACCGTGGCGAAGAGTCGCTCGCGGATTCCGGCGAGCTCGTCCGCGATGGTGGAGCCCTTCGCGTCGAGGAGCGCGTCGCCGAGCTCGACCAGGACTCCTTGAGCGTCGGCGGGCGTCGTGGCGGCTTCGGCGGCGTCGGCGATGAGCTCGATCAGGGGCGCCCGTCGCTCGAGGGTGCGGTCAAGCACGCCTCCCGCGGGAAGCGCCGCGATGCAGTGGTCCAGCTCCTCCAAGCGCCGAGCAGCGTCGTGGGGTGTGTCTCGGTCAGCGAGGCATTCGCCCAGCCGCAGTTCGAGGCGGCCGAGGTGGACCTTGGCCTCGTGTGTGAGCAGCAGCCCCGGAAGCTCCAGGTATCGCGCCAGGTCGACGAGGAGCGGGGTCAACGGAGCCATTGCGAGCTCGCCTTGTTTCGCTTGCGCGACCGCCGCCTCCACGTGCGCGAACGCCTTGGTCGCGCCGTCACGCACCCGCGCTCGCTCCGACTCCTCCGTCAGCATTCCCGCGATCGGCTCGAGCTCGCCGAGAACGCGGAACGCCTCCGCGGCCGACGTGACCTCCGACGCGCGCAGCGCGACGACGCCGAGGAGCTGAGAGCGAAGACCTACGAGCGTGTCCTCGTCCACTCCGGCGACGTGCGTCAGCTCGGCGAGGACCCGCCGGACGTCCGCCAGGGTCGTCGCCTCGGCGACGGAGCGTTGCCAGCGGTCGAGCTCGCTCGCCTCGGCTCGCCACGCGCGCAGCGTCTGATCGCCCTGGGTCCGGGCGGCGACGAGCTCCGCGACCTCGCACAGGCGCGGGTCGGCGGCACAGAGCGCGTCCGCCTGCTCGAGCGCGTCCTCCAGCGCCGGTCCGCCGGGCGCGGTGCGCAGCGAACGGGCGAGGGCGAGCGCCTCGTCGACCTTCGAGCGCGTGGCCCGAAGCCGCGCGTCGAGCTCGCCGAAGTCGGCCTCGGGATCGGCCGCGCGGAGCGTGGCGAAGGAGAGCTCCGCGCCCTGAACGTCGTAGGTGTCGACGAGGTTCTCGAAGCGCTGCAGCTCCTGAGCGAGCTCGAGCGGGCTCAGCGCCGAGCCGGTGTCGGTCTCCTTCTCCTTGTTGGGGTCTTCGCCGCCGGACCCGCCGCCCGGGTTATCGCCCTTGGGGGAGCCTCCGCCTCCCAGGAGCACCACGAGTGCCGTGACGAGCCCGGCGAGAAGGAACACGCCGCCGCCGGCGGCGACCGTGAGCAGCGTTCGGCGTCCGGAGGCCGCGGGTTCTTGCGAGCGAGCGGGCTCGGCGCGGGGCGGGGCCGCGGCGGGCTCGGTGGGCGCGGGCGTCGCGGGCCTGGGCTTCCTCTCCGTCGGCGCGACGTCGCCGCGCGTCCTGATCGGCAGCGTCCCGCTCGCGTACTCGCGGCGCACCTGCAGGAGCGTTTTCATCGGCGGCGGGGAGATCATCGTCACCGTTCCCCGCGCCTGACCCGACTCCGGGTCCGCGAGCGCGACGTTCGAGTCGAACGCGTGAATCGCCTGGAGAAACTCGCTCGCCGTCGCGAAGCGCTCCTCGGCCTCCTTGGCCGTGGCCTTCGCGATGCACTCCGCGATCTCCGCGGGGACGTCCGGCGCGCGCTCGCGCACGTCCGGGAACGGCTTGCTCATCACTTGCTGGAGGATGTTGCGCACCGACTCGCCGTCGAAGCCGTCCTCGCCGGCGAGGAGGAAGTAGAGCGTGGCGCCCAGCGAGTAGACGTCGGCGGGCGGGCCCACCGTGCTCGTGTCCTCCCACTGCTCCGGCGGCATGTAGCGCGGCGTTCCGAGCACTTGCGCGCGCGCCGTCGCCAGGGAGTTGACGCTGCCGAGCGACATCGCCTTCGCGAGCCCGAGGTCGGCGAGCTTCACCTCGCCCGAGCTCGAGATGAGGATGTTGTCGGGCTTGATGTCCCGGTGGATGATCCCGTCCTTGTGCGCGGCCTGGAGCCCGAGGCCCGCGCGGTACGCGATGGTGAGCGCCTCGGAGAGCGCCAACCCGCCCTTGCGCGCGATCCGCTCGCGCGCGTTCTCGCCCTCGATGTACTCCATCACCATGTAGTGGAGCCGGTCGAGGTTGAGCACGTCGTAGACGCGGACGAGGTTCTGGTGGTTGACGCTCGCCGCGAGCCGCGCCTCGCGCTGGAAGCGGTGGATCCACTGCTCCGGGTTGTCGTCGAGCTGGACCTGCATGCACTTGACCGCCACTTCGAGATCGAGGCGGAGGTGCTGGCCGAGATAGACGGACCCCATGCCGCCGCGGCCGATGAGCCCGTAGAGGAGACACGGGTCGAGGAACTTGTAGCCGCGAAGCTCGGGAACGGTGGCGAGGAGGGGATCGTCGGCGAGCGGAATCATGGGCAAGCGGGTGCGACGCCGGTAGCGTAACACCTGCGCGGGTTCGGTCGTGCGACGGGGCTCAGCCGCCGGACCGCTTGTGCAGCCGCCGCGCCGCCGATCGAGCCGCGTGGTAGCCGCACATCCCGTGCACGCCCCCTCCCGGGGGCGTGGACGCGCTGCACAGGAAGAGCCGCGGGTCGGGCGTCGAGTAGGGATCGAGACGCGCCACCGGGCGCGTGAAGAGCTGTGCGAGGTCGGCCGCGCCCCCGGTGACCGCACCGCCGACGTAGTTCGGGTTGGCGGACTCGAAGTCGGCCGGCGACGTGGCGCGGCGCGCGAGGATCCGATCGCGGAAGCCGGGGGCGAAACGCTCGACCTGCGCCTCGATCGCCTCGGTGCGGTCGACGGTGCATCCGTTCGGCACGTGGCAGTACGCGTAGCCGGTGTGCTTGCCCGCCGGCGCGCGCGAGGGGTCGACCGCGCTCTGCTGGCAGAGGATCAGGAACGGGCGCTCGGCCACGCGGCCTTCCCACGCCGCGCGCTCCGACGCCGCGATCTCCTCGAGCGTTCCGCCGACGTGCACCGTGGAGGCCTCGGCGAGCCGCGGGTCGCGCCAGGGGATCGGGCCGTCGAGCGCCCAGTCGAGCTTGAACGTGCCCGGACCGTAGCGGTACGCGGTGAGGCGCTGCGCGTAACTCGCCGGGAGGTGTCCCTCGACGACGCGCAGGAAGGGCCGCGGCGCGAGATCGAAGAGCGCGACGCGCGACTCCGGCAGGTCCGCCAGCGAGCGCACCGGGCGGTCGACTTCGATCTGCCCGCCGCTCGCTTCGAAGAGTCCCGCGAGCGCGCTCGCGATCGACGCGGATCCGCCGCGCGCGCACGGCCAGCTCTCCACGTGCGCCGCGAGGCAGAACACCATGCCGACGGCCGCCGAGCCGAGGTGCTCGAGCGGCAACACCGAATGTCCCGCGCAGCCGGCGAAGAGGGCCCGCGCCTCGGTGGTCTCGAAGCGTCGCGCGAGCCCCGTCGCCGAGCGGAGCCCGAACCACCCGAAGCGAGCCACGGACAGCGGACGCCGCGGGCGGAGTCGGAGCGGACCGAGCAGGTCGTGCAGCAGGTCGCGAGGTTGACCGAGCAAGGGCTCGAAGAGAGAGCGCCAGCGCGCCCCGTCGCGGCCGAGGAGCGCGGCGGTATCGGTCGCCGAGCCGACGAGCAAGGGCGAAGGCCCGTCGTCGAGCGGATGGCCGACGCTGACGGGAAAGCGCAGCCACTCGAGGCCGTGCTCTTCCAAGGGAAGCTCGCGAAAACACGGCGAGAGAATCCCGAGCGGGTGGATGGCCGAGCACACGTCGTGCCGGAAACCCTCGAGCGTCAGCTCTTCGGTGCGCGTTCCGCCGCCGATCGTCCGCGCCGCCTCGAGCACGCGGACCGCGAAGCCCTGCCGCTGCAGCTCCACCGCGGCGGAGAGACCGTTGGGCCCGGAGCCCACGACGACGGCGTCCACGACCGCGGTCATCGGGTCATTCGCGATCGAAGAGCTCGATCTCCGCGAACCCGACGCCGTCGCGCCCGACCTCGCGATCGCGGGACTCGAGGATGGTGATCTCCAGCTCCTGGAAGCGGACGCGCTTCCCCAGGTCGCAGCGCGCGACGGCGCAGGGATCCGCCGGCAGGTCGAAGTCGAGGGCGAGCTCGTCGTCGACGCGCACGAGCACGCGCGCGGCGAGCGGCCGGCCGACCGCCTTCACCTGCGGGCGTCCGTGCACGAAGACGAGCTCGCGCACCCAGACGCGCGCGTCGGGGCGGATGCGGATCGTGGGCTTCTCGTCGCCCGGGGCGCAGAGCCACACGTCGCGCAGCGAGCGGTCGCCCAGGTTGAACGCGGAGTAATCGCCTTCCTCGGTGCTGGAGGACACGCTGAAGTGGCGGCCGAAGATCCGCACGGGCGTCGAGCCGGGCGGCTCTTTGCGCGCGGCGAGAAGCTCGTCGAAGGCGCCGGTGCAAACGACGCGCAGCGGCCCGAGCTCGTGCTCCGTCTCCTCGCCGTCCTCCGCGAGCGAGACGCGCAGGGAGAGATCGACGGCTCCGCGGCGCTTCAGGCCGAGCGCGGCCTCGCACTCGAGCAGCGCGTCGATGCCGGCGTCGGCGAGCTTCCACTCCTCGAGCGTCTCCTCCGTGGCGTCGACCGGCCGCGCGACGAGCGCGGCGCGCAGCAACCGGGTTCCGTCGGGCAACGAGGGCACGGCGTCGTCCGACGCGAGCGCGATCCAGATCCGCATCGGATCGTCGAAGCTCGCGCAGAGCGCCAGACCCTCGAGCGGCCCTTCCTTCGCGAGCCGCCGCAGCGGGGGTGTCTTCCCTTCGCCGAGATGCGGCGCGAGCAAGAGCAGCGCCATGGCCGTGTCGTGGATCTGCTGTTGGGCGTAGTAGTGCGACCAGCTCCCGTCGACCTGCTGATGGTCGAGCAGGAACGACGTCACGATCGTGCGCCAGTCGATCCCGGCGAAGGTGTCGCGCTCGAGCGCGCGCATCCCGCTCTGGATCCGGAACAGGTGCGCGAGGTGGCCTCTGTACGGGTGCTCCGCCGTGGGATCGCGATCCCAGCCGCCGATCGTCTCGAGCCACGCGAGGGTGGATTCGATCAGCCCGTCGAGCTTCTTGGCGCGGCTCGCGCTCAGCCCGTCGCCGAGCGCGCGCCGCGCCGCGGCGGCGCACGCGAAGACGCGCGCCGTGTTCTGCGCGTCGACGTCGAAACCCTTGGCGCGTCCGAAGCCCGCGGGGACGGGCCTTCCCCGCGGCGTGCCGCGCACCTTCTTGGCCGGCAGACGCGCGAGCCCCTTCTCGAGCCGCTCGAAGACCTCGTCGGGCACATTCCAGCCCGCCGCGCGCGCGGCGGCGAGAGCCGCGACACAGGACGCCGAGTCCTCGAGGTTCCCGTCGTCCCAGAGGCCGTCGCGATCCTGGTAGTCGATCAGGGTCTTCACCATCGGCTGGAGCGACGCGCTTCGCGGCGAGTCGCTCGCAGCCAGCGCGCGGATCAGGTGCTCCCAGAGCTCGCCCAGACCGAAGCTCGGCTCCAGGTTCTCGAGCCCCCACGCGACCGCCGGGTGGGACTCCTCCAATCCGACGGCCAGCAGTGCCTCGACGACCATCGCCGTGTGGCGGCGCTCCTCGCTCCAGCCGATCCACGCGCCGTCCGCGACCTGCTCGCCGAGCAGGAAGCGCACGGCGCGCGCCACCGCGTCGCGGAGCTTCGCCGGGTCGGGCTCCCGCGGCGCCTGCATCCGGAACGGAAGCTCCGCGCGCTGGTCGGAGACCAGCTTGACCAGGAGATGGTGTCGGCCCGGCTCGAGCAGGAGCCGCAGGCCGCCGTCGAACGGACGCAGTTGGAACCACGAGGACGGCAGGTCCGCGAGCAGCTCGCCGTCGAGCCAGACGCGCCCCGCGTCGAGCGCGCCGGCGAAGAGCACGAGCTCCGTTGCGTCGGTCACGTTCGCGGTCCGGTACAGGTACACCGCGGCGTCCGAGCTCCACCCGATGCCCTTCGAGACGCCGCGCAGCTCCTTGCGCATGTCGAGGGTGCCGACGTCGAGCGGTGCCTCGCCGGCTTCGTCACCGAGACGAATCCAGCCGACCTCCTCCTTGTCGCGCCCGGATCCGCGGCGCTCGAGGTCGGGGCCCTCCTTGTCGAGCTGGAGGTCCTTCATGCGCTTCTCCGGCCAGAAGACGGCGTCGAGCCGCGGCTCGTCCTCGATCGGGCCGAAGGGCCCGACGACGTGCCACGGTCCCCACTCGACGTCCTGCGCGCGAGCGTCCGTGGACGGAGCAGCGGCGAACAGCGCCGCGAACGCGAGCAAGGCGTGGCTTGTCATGGTCGCCGGGCCGACGCCGGAACGTCGGCCCGCGGATCCTAGGCGTTTGGACGCTCGCGTGTCGAGCGGCAGGGCGCGGCCGGCGAGGGGCGACACGGTGGAGACGGCGGGTCTTCGACCGCACGCGAGAGCTCGCTGGGAGTGTGACCGTCGTTGACCGGCGGAGCCGGCGCCGGGCGAGTCAACAGGTTGGCGCTGGTCGAGTGGGAGTCCCGCTCACCGGTCCACCGGCTCCATCTCCGCTCTCTCCGCTGGGTCCCCCGGTTCCGACGGGTGTCCAACCGGCGCTTGCAGACTCTCCGCCGGTGCGGCTCGTTCGAAGCGGTCTTCGTAGACCGTCGGCTCGCCTCTGCCGGTCGCGGCCCAGAGCACCATGGAGAGAACGAGGAGCCCGACCTGAAGGACGACGCCGGCGATCCCGCAGATCTTCCCGGCCAGGGTCAAACCTCGTCCACTCGGGTCCATCTCGCCGCGGCTCATGGCGGCCACGTCCCTGTTCCCCATCGCCCAGGCCGCGATGCCCAGGGGGAAGCACAGGATCAAGCCGAGGATGCCCAAAACCAGGATCAGACCGCCGCGGTGTCTCCTGGAGGCTGTCGAGTCCGTCATGGGTCGTCTCCTGTGTGCGAGGCTTCCGCACCATTGCCCCGGTCTCCCTGCCGGGTCGGACAGAGAACGACCCTAGCGAATGCTGGCCGGGCGCGCAGGAGGGACAATTGCGTACTCTCGCCGCACGATCGGCGGGGTCAAATGGCGCTCGAGGTCGGGACCCACCTCATTTGGCCAGGATCTCCACGTCTTCGAGAATGAAGGAGATGCACTCACGGCGCGGCGGTTCGGTCGAGTACACCCAATCGTCGGCCTCGAAGCGCACGCTGAGGTGACTTCGTTCCCGGACGGCCGCCGGAAGTTGCCAGACTCGATCGATGCTCGCGCCCGCCACGATCCGGAAGTCGCCGACGTCGAGCTCGTCGACCAGGACCGCGACCCGGGCTCCGTCGAGCTCGGGTCGCTCGAATCCGCGCGCGAGGATGCGGAGGCTTTGACCGGAGGCGTTGCGGAGGATCAGCGAGGCGTACGGAGAGACGTTTCCGCGGTCGTCGATGCCCGCGTAGACGTGAGCCATCGTGTCCGCGTCGGCGTTACGAAAGTCGAGGTGCGTCGCGATGGACTCCGGCTGGACTCGCCAGGGGTGAGGGTCCTCCCGAGCCTCCTCCTCGCCAATGGACAGCGCCTCGGCGGTGTCGTTCTCCACCTCCGGCCACGCCGCGAGGTCGAGCATCGGCAGGAGCTCTCGCTGCCGGATGAAGCCGTAGAGAAAGCGGGCGAAGTTCTCGTGGCCGGCGCGGTTCCAGTGCGGATCGGTCGGTAGGGACCAGTGCTCCTTGTTCCGGTGGTACTCGCTCGGCAGGTAGACGACTTCGGATGCCAGCCTGCCCTCAAGAAACTTGCGGAGGATGGGCTTGGCGCGGGGCCAGTTCACCACGAGCACGTAGGACACGCCGCGATCCTCGACCGCGCGCGAAAGACGGGCCAGCTCGTCGGCGACTTCCTCGTAGCGGTGGCGGCTCTCCCAATCCAGCGCGCGCAGGATGAAGTTGTCGCGGGCGGGCGGGCCGAACCGAGCCGGATAGGTCAGCGAGACACGGCTACCCGCGCGCGCCCGGTAGCGCGGGGAGAACTCGGCCTGCGTCCCGAAGCCGCGCACGCCCGGATTGTCGTCGAGATCGTTGGGGACCAGGACCTGGATCACGAGGTCGGGATCCAGCTCCGAAAGCTGGCGGCGCAGGAACTGAATCTCGGCGAGCGCGTTCCAGCTTCCGATGCCGAGGTGCAGGCACTCGATCGAGCCGGCGTAGCTGGTTCGCTCGCGGAGGTAGCCCTCGAGAAAGACACCCATCCGGTCCTCGGCGGCGGCGCGACGTCCGTACACGACGGAATCGCCGAGCAGCACCACGCGAACGGTGTCGGGCGGCTTCGGCAAGGCATAGTCGCGCTCGCGCATGCCCCAGGCGTTGCTGTGAACCAGCGCTCCCGCGGACGGCGTCCCGCTGAGGCCGGGGATCAGGACGCGTCCGACGTCGGGATCCGGATGCGAGTCGAAGATGCCGGTCGATTGGGCGACCAGCTCCGCTACGACGGCGGCGCGGATCTCTTCGATCTCGAGCGCGGCCTGCCCTGCGGGGAGTCCGGATCGACGCAGCTCTTCGCGCTCCGCCAGCAGGTACAAGCACGCGCCCGAGAGCGCCACGGTCATGCTGGTTGTGAGAACGGTGATCTTGTTCGGCTTCACCGGGAGACCCGTCGGCGGTGGGAGGATGATAGGGGCCTCGACCGCCGCAGGTCGAGTCGTTCGCGTTGGACGACGGCTAAGCCCGTCTCAGGGACCGACTTCGAGCTTCAACGCTTCCGTCAACGCCACGTCCAGTCCGCTCGGGAGAACGATGGCGAGCAACCCCTGCGCGTAGAGCGGGAGGCCCACCAGGAACGGCAACGGCGGGAAGGGAAGCGAGACCGGGCTCGGGGTCGCCGGGCCGGTCCAGGGCGGACCGGAGAAGACCGCGGCCGGGTTCGGCGCGACCATGCTGATCAGGAGCTCGCCGGGGGTCGGGAGGACCGTCATGCCCCAGCCGGGGATCAACGTTCCGCAGGGGAAGGCCGGGTCGGGCAGCGTGGACACCGCCACGAACGGCAGGGCGCCGCTCTGGGTGCTGCCGAACGGGTCGTTCACGCCGAGCACGAGGGTCGTGCCGATCGAAGGCGAGCCGCTCTCGACGACGAGGCTGCCGGACGGGTTGACGCCGCAGCCGTAGGCCGAGACCGCCGGTCCCGGGATGACGCGGAACTGACGCATCATCTCGTGATCCTCGTGCTCGAGGATGTGGCAGTGGTAGGCGAAGAGCCCGGTGTAGTCCTCGAAGCGCGCGATGACGCGCGTGATCTCGAAGGGGTGGGACTGGACGGTGTCCTTCCAGCCGGCCTCCTCCGGCGTCGGGGGGACGGGAGGCCCGGTCGGGACGATCGATCCGCCGACCTCCATGAACGGCTGGCGGTCGAGCACCTGGAACATGACGAGGTGCATGTGCATCGGGTGCGTGATGCCCGTCGAGTTGATGAACCGCCAGACCTCGGTCGTGCCGAGCTTGGGATACTCGGTGATGTCGTCCCAGCCGAGGCCGTTGATCAGCCACGTCTCGCCGGCGCAGGGATCGCCGGTCTTGTCGAGGATGAAGTCGCGCGACTCGACCGAGTCGTTCTCGTCCAGGACCTCGAGCGGGCGGAGCGCCGCGGGGACGGGATCGGTGTCACCAAAAGGCGACTGGACGACGAACTTCATCACGTCCGGGAGGACGCCGACCCCGGGCGTTCCCGGGAAGGGCGCCGGGGCGTCGTTGACGAGGAAGATCTCGGTTCCGGGCAGATAGGACTCGAAGTCGATGATCACGTCGGCGCGCTCGGCGGGCCCCAGCGTGATCTCCGTGAGCGGGACCGGCGCGGGCAGGAGACCGCCGTCCGTTCCGATCATCTGGAACGTGGAGCCGTCGGAGAGCGACAGCCGGTAGGTGCGCGAGTTCGCCCCGTTCAGGATCCGGAAGCGGTACTTGCCCCGCTTCACGTCGAGGTAGGGCCAGACCTTCCCGTTGACCAGGTTGGTGTTCCCGAAGAAGTGGGCTTGCCAGACGCTCGGGTAATGCAGGCTGCCGTCGGCGTTGAACGAGCGATCCTGGATCGCGAGCGGTATCTCGAACTCGCCCTGGGGCAGGTTGAGCCCGAGCTCGAAGGCGTCCCGGATCAGGTAGAAGCCGGCGAGCCCCATGTAGACGTTCAGCCGCGTGATCCCGAGCGCGTGGTCGTGGTACCAGAGCGTCGCGGGGAGCTGGTTGTTCGGATACTCGTACAGGTCGGAGTTTCCGGGGAGGTACGTGTCCTCCGGATACCCGTCGAACTCGGCGAACGTGTGGGTGCCGTGGAGGTGCACGACGGTCTTCGGCTCGTTGTCCGCCCCGTGGGGGCAGAGGTCGACGTCCAGGTAGTGCTCGGTCAGCGGGTTGTTGAACTCGTCGCGCAGCTCGTTCTTCCAGTCGACGCGGACCAGTGCGTTCGCGCCGGCCTCGATCGTCGGGCCGGGATAGGTGCCGCCGTAGCCCCACAGGGTCGTCGGCGGGAGGTCGCGATGGAGCTGCTGCTGGAACTGGCTCATCGTGATCTCGTAGTCCGCCACTCCTCCGACCGTCCCCGAGACCGGTTGAGCCACCGCGGGGAGGGGAAGCGCGTCGACGAAGGGCGTGAGCACCACGGGGCACTGCACGGTCGCGCAGGTCGCGCCGCCTCCGTTGAACGTTCCGCCCTGGGCCTGGCAGTCCGCCAGCGTCAGGTTGGAGCACGAGCCGTCGTCGAAGCAGCAGGCCCCGACGACCGGCTGGCAGTTCGCGGTGACGCAGTCCACGCCGATGCCCTGGAACGTTCCCCCCTGGGTGGCGCAGTCGCCGGCGCTCAGGCTCTGGCAGGAGCCGTCGTCGAAGCAGCACGCGCCGGGGTCGCCGGGGGCGGTGAAGTCCACCGTGAGCATCGGCTGCTGGCCCGGCGCGGGGTTCTCGCGCGTGTCGAAGCGCTTGGACGTGCCCGAGCCGGACTCGTCGCCGATGACGACCCAACCGAAGTTGGCCGCGGGAGAGTCGACCCAGGCCTGGACGTCGGTGACCATCGCAGCGGTCGACCAGTTGTTCGGACCCAGGGTGCCGACCGAAACCGTCGCGCTCGGGATGGCGTTGTAGTCGCCGCCCGCGCTGGTCCAGAAGGACGACGAGAAGAACGTGTGGATCCATGTGGCGTCGCCGGGCTCAGACGGTGCGCCGCCGCCCTCCTCGTTGAGCGCGTCGGAGATCCCCTCGCCCCAGTCGGAGAGCGCCATGTGAAGCGAGGTATTGGTCGCGCCGCCGGCCCCCTTGGAGAGGTTCAGCGTCAGCGTGACGCTGTTGACCGTCGATCCGGGCGGGATCGCGGTCAGGTCGAACGCGATCACGCCCCGCCGGGCCTCGCCGCTGTTGTTCCTGCCGGTGAAGAAGTGCTGGCCGGCTCCGTTGCTGAGGCCGCCGGAGAAGTCTTCGTAGAGCGTGTTGTCCTTGGCCGCGCCGACGACGAGCACGTCGGCCGAAGGCGCGTTGACCGCGAGCCCGCACACGGCGAGGGCGTAGGGGAGGGAGCGAGGGAAACCGGTTGTGCCCACTTTCGGGCTCCTTGTCGGAAGCTGGCGATTCGTCTGGCAAGGGGCCGGCTCTTGGGGGGGGAGGAGCGCACCTTGCACGACCTGAGGGAGAACTAGACTCTACCTTTTAGTATCGAAACTCGGGGGGACGGCCCCTTAGCAACAGTGCGTAATGCGGGGGCGAAACCCGTCGCTTGACCGCTCCGGGTCAGCGGAACGCCGGCAGGGGCGAGACCTCGACAAGGCGCATCGGGCCTGCCAGCGGTAGTCGTAACGCGATGCACTCAGCAGCGTCGAAACGGAATCGGCGCGGGTTCACTGGCCGGCTCGGAGTTCCACAGAAGTCACGGCACCCGCCCGCAACTCGATCGGTACGCGGTTGCCGATCAAGATGCGGTGACCTAAGTCGGCTTCGCAGCTCACTTCGAAGTTGCCGGGGGGCACGAAGGGAGCAATGTAGGGAGGCTTCCTCCAGGACATGCCGGCCACCTCCCGGTAGCCGACGCGCTCCCCTCCGTCCGGCAGAGGCGTGGTTTCCGTTGGCTCCATGAAACGAGCTTGGATCGGGCCCTGGAGCAAGACCCCCTCGTGGTCGCGGACTCTCAACTCGGCCGCGCCCGTCCACGCCAGGTCCAAGAGCAGGGTGCCGCCGGCCTCCGTCACGGTCACCGGCGCCGCCGGATCTCCCCTGCGGGGCAGCAGTCGCCCCCCGCCGGCGCATCGCAAGGACCATTCGTAAGCCCCCACCGGCAAGCCAGGAACCGAGAATCCGGTGAGCAGCGGCTCCGCCCGGACGGTCACTTCAAAGGTCTCCGACGCTCGCTTCAACCTGAGTCGACCGACCTTGGCCGTAGGATCGAGGCGATCCACACCACCAGCGGTGACGAACGCCGTGACTTCCAGCGAGCCCAGGGCTCCCTTGGGTTCGGGCACGTCAACCGCGACGTCGGGCAACAGACCTTCCACCCTCGGGAGCTCGATCTCGTAGGGTCCCGGGGGCAGAAAGGGAACCCGCACCTGCACCGTCACGCCGAGCTCGGCCCCTTCGTGCGGAGCGGTGAAGGCCACGACTTGCCGCCCGTCGGCCGCCGCTCTCCGTGCCTGCTCCTGGATCACCGTGCCTGCGAGAGCAAGCTCCGATGCGGGGTTGGCCGCGAAGCTACCCTTCGGCCAGCGGAGCACGGGAACAACTCCAAAGAAGACCTGGCTCGCGTCTCTCACGAGCTCGTCGGTTCGTTGCGCCCCTATGCGAGCGATCCCGCCGAACAGCGCGTAGGCGGTGAGTGTGATCTCCTGGTTTCCGCATTCGTATCGACGCCATCCGAGGTCCTTGGCCTCGTTCGTGACGAAGCCCGCCCCAGCCGCGGACAGGACGTAGTTTGATCCCGGCAGCAGTCCGCTCAACGCGAACCGCCCGTTCGCGTCCGTGACGGTCTCCGCCCACCGGCCGTCGAACACTGGCACTCGACCAGCGGATTGATCCTCCGACCAGGTGGAACGCCGTATTGGGTCCAGGGCGACGACGCGAACGCCCGCCGGGAGTGGCCGGCCCTGGTGGTCGACGACGACACCCGCCAGCGCACAAGCCGCGTCCAGCTCGATTTCGACCAGCCCGGCCGGAGGTCGGCTACCGAGGACGACCTGGCCCGCCAAACGCACTCGACCCTCCGTCGTCGCGATCAATCGCAGCGGAAACGAAACGCCGGCCATGTCTACCTGGAGCAGGTGTTCGGGCGTCGTCGAACCGAGCGACCGAGAGCCGGACTCGTCCTCGATACAAACGGTAGCGGAGAGACGTTCTCTCCCCGAGCTAACCGCCGCAATGTAGAGACTTGAGGCCTCTCCCGCGCTCGAAGGGTATAGCTCCCTCGCTTCGCGGACGTCGGCACTCGCGCGCGCGAGCACGGCCTGATCGGACTCGCCCCTTGCCTCACCCTCTTCGACCGGAGCCGATGCGATCTCTCCGTCCGTCGTCGAGCGCTCCACGACGAACCAGAGCAGCAAGACGCACGCCATGAGGCCGGCGCCTGCGACCACGATGGACTGTCGGCTGGTCACTTCTATGAGCCCGGAACCCTCTGCCGGAACGAAAGTCTACACGGTGTTGACGGCCGGCTCAGCGGGAAGTGGTCCCGGCCGATTCGACGGTCTCGAGCACGACGAGCAGCGCGTCGTCGGTGACGCCCGGGCCGGCCCGAGCGGGACGCCCCGCGTTCGGGTTGTTGGGGTTCGCGGCGGAGTTGTCGTGCTCCCCGCTCAGCACGATTCTCGTCCCCGCCGGTAGGCGCAGAGCTTCGACAAACGCGTATCGGATCTGCCAGCGGTAGTCGTACCGGGCGGCGTTCAGCAGCGTCGACACGCCGCCGTCCGGCAGGTGCGCTTCGACGCGCAGCGCGCGGCCCCTCGCCCGCATGTATGGGATCAGCGCCACGAGCTCCGTGTCACGCTCGAGCACGAGCGACGCGGTGTGGTGGACCCCGGCGGCGTCGGCGGGGATCGACAGCGCGTCGCAGCTCAGCGTGCGCGTGCGAAGGACGCGGTCGGACGGCTCGTCCGCGAAGCGCATCCCGATCCGCATCCGCGTCCGCATCTCCTGTCCCATCGGCAGCGCGTACAGGTCCACGATCAGGAGCGAGCCCGCGGCCAGGCGGCGTCCGGCGTCGCCGTCGAAGTGGAACACGTCGTCCCCCGGGCTGTACGCGCCGAGCAGCTCGAGCTCCGTCGGGAGCTCTCCCAACCGCGGCAGCGCCGCACCCGGGGGCAGGACCCACACCAAGGCGTGGTGCACCGTCTCGACTTTGGTCGGGCGCAGCTCGAGCGCGGCGAGCCAACGATCCTCGACGAGCCCCGTCGGCGTCACCAGGCGCGCGTACTGCATCGGCCCGTCCGCCGGCAGGTCGACCGTGACCGTGCTGAGGATCAAGTCCGGGTAACCGATCCACCAGCTCGTGGGAAGCGGCGGGATCGCCGGCGCGTCGCTCGGGTCGCCCAGCGGCTGGCTCGAGCGCAACCACGCGAGCAGGTCCTCGCGCTCCCGATGCGTAAGCGCGCGGTGGTTCGCCCATCGCGCCGCTGCATCCGGGCCGGCGGGAGCCTCGTGCCAGGGCGGCATCAACCCGTCCCGAACCACGGCCTCGACCATGGACAGCCGCCCGCGCAGCTCGTTCGGCGATTCCAGGCTGAACGGCGCGTCGGCGCCGCGGCGATGGCAGGTCACGCACTTGTCGGCCAGGACGCGCGCCACCCGACCGTAGTACGTGAGCTCGCCCCGCGGCGCCGGAGCCTTGCGCGCGTCGAGGAGACATCCGGGCGGCCAAGTCGCGCGCGCGCCGGGTCGCTTGCCCGCCAGGACGGCGTCGACGGCGTCGCGCAGGAAGTGCCGGCGCGGCTCGGGAAGCGACGTGCCCACGCCGTACTGGTCGTCCACCGCCCCGCGATAGACGAGCGTTCGCGACGCGTCCAGCACGAACACCTCGGCGGTGCTCCGCGCCTGCAGCGCGGTCGCGACGGGCGCGCCGCGGTCCGCGAGGTAGAGGCCCGCGAAGCCGTTGTCGCGGATCTGCTCGCGCATCTCCGGGAGCGTTTCGGTCGCGACGGTGTTCACGTACACGAACGCGACGTCCGCGTCCGCGTACGACCGCTCGAGGGCCGCGAGCCGCGGCGCGTACTTCTTCGAGATCGGGCACGCGACGCTCGTCATCGTGACGACCGTACACCTCTTCCCCTGGACGAGCTCCCTAAGCGTCGTGCGCGTGTCGTCGATCGCCACGAGCTCGAGGTCCGCCACGAGCCGCCCCACGCCGAGCGCGTCGCCGTTCTCGATCAGTGTGGTCCGCTGGAGGGGCGCGTCGTCGGACTGCGCAACGAGTGGCGACGACGGCACGACCAGGCACGCGATCGCCGCGACGAGGGGTGAGCGGAAGCCGCCTCCGGCGACTCGCTCCCCGAATTGCGTTCGTACGAGGTGCACGGGGGAGGGGCCTCTCGGGATCCTGTATCGGTCTTCGGAGCTCGGATCCGGACCCGCATTGCAGGCTATTCGAGGCCAGGGGTCGCGGCAAGACCGGCCGGTTGGGCGGAGCACGCCGGTCGAACTGCGTCCTGAGAACGAAACCGTCTAGACTGAATCCACGAACCGAAGGAGGCTGCGATGTGGGTGTACAAAGCGTCACCTGCGTTCGCCGTGGCGGCGGTGATGTTCCTTGGGAGCTGCGTCAACCGTCTCTACCGCGTCGAGATGTCCACCGAGGGCCACGAGGTGAGGCGAACCATCTCGGCGTTCCGACTCAAGGACGGCGAATGGGAACCCGCCGGGTTCCGCCGCGAGGACGCGAGTCGGATCGCACGCGCTTACGCGCTCGCCGGGGGCCGGTTCCAGTCGGCGACAGGACGGTTCGTGTCCGTGCCCGAGGATCTCGGCGGTGCCGGCTTCTACGAGCACTGGCCCACGCGACTCGGCGACGCCTACAACTACGTGGAACGTCTCCCGGGCGAGATGAATCTCTGGGGGGCGGTCCGGGAGCTGGAGGTGGTGAGCGACCGCCTGGCCGATGAGTTGATCGATTGGCTGAGCACGGCGCTCGCCGGAGAGCCCGGCCTCCCCGAGCTGCAACGCTTCCTCGATGACCGCCTTCGGCTCGATCTGAGGAACTTCGCCCTACAGGTCCGCCAGCTCGGCGGCCCGACGGTGACGATGGACGAAGAAGAGGCGATTCTGAGCATGTGGATCCGAGGCTACGAGTACCTCGTCGAGGCCGGCTACTGTGCGCCGGCGGACTTTCCAGTGGTGTGGCAGGGTCTCGGAGTCGTGGGTGCCACGCCGCGCCTTCAAGAGCTCCTCCTGCGCACGATCTCCGACCGCATGGGCATTGCGCGCGACGAGCCGCTGCCGCCCGCGGTCTTGCGCTTGGCAGACCCGAGCTACGAGCACTCGTGTGAGCGCTGGATGGACTCCTACGGGGAACTCGAGGACAACCCGTTCGTGTCGTACCTGACGTGGTTCGGCTTTGACTTCGACTTCTCGGGCTCGCTCAAGGTCGAGACGGCGCTCCGGGCGGAGCGGGAACCGATCATGGCCAACGGAGAATGGGATGCCGGGAACGGCCGGATGGAATGGGCGGCTCGGTCGGTGGACCCCGACCAGATCCCTCCGCTGCTTCGATACGCCTTATGGAGCGAGCCCGACGAAGCCTTCCAGAACGAGCACTTCGGTAGCGTTGTGATCGAGGGTAAGGAGCTGTGGCTCTACGCCCTGTGGCTCCACGGACTGCCCACGCCTTTGGCGGCCGAATGGGACGAGTTCCTGGAGGGCGTTCGGCCCGGAGACGACCTCATCCAGGAGATTCACTCCTTCCGCTTCTCGGAGGGCGATGCGTCGGGCTCGATCGCGCAGAGCGTGTACGAGCTCTTCGGCGACGCGGCGCAGTAGGGAGGGTCGCAGGTCGGCTCCGTGCATCCGGTGCTCATGTCCGGCACCAGGTGTCCGCCGCGGCCTGGACGTCCGCGCCCCCGCCGGGAGAGCTAGGGCTTTGCGGAGCAACGACTTAGACGGGCCGTGCCCCCCCTGGCACGGGTTGCGCTTTGGGTTCGAGCCGGTCCCGAAACCCAAACCATGGACTCGCCATGAAGCAACTCGTGCACAGGTTCCTTCGAGGCCCCAAGGCGGTGGCTTCGTTCGTCGTCCTCGCGACCCTGCTCGCCGCGCCCGCCGGCGCCGGGGGCACCCTGACGATCCAAGGCTCGCCCGACGCACCGATCCAGATCCTCGACCACCACGTCGAGGTCCTGATCCAGAACGGCTTCGCGCGCACCGAGGTCACCCAGACCTTCTTCAACCCGAACGACCGGGCCCTCGAAGCGATCTACCGCGTGCCCGTGCCCGAGGGCGCGAGCCTGTCCGAGATGACCATGTACCTCGGCGAGCTGGTCCTGGAGGGCGAGGTGGTCGCCCGCGACAAGGCGCGGGAGGCGTACGAGCAGGAAAGAGACGACGGCGCCGGGCTTGCCGAAGAGCAAGCAGGCAACGTCTACGACTTCCACGTTTCCCCCGTGCCGCCTCTGGGCGAGCTGCGCTTCCGCTACCTCTACTACCAGCCGCTGAAGTTGGACACGGGCGTCGGACGCTTCCTCTATCCGCTCGAGGACGGCGGCACCGACGAGCTGGCCAAGGCCTTCTGGACGCAGGAGACCCGGGTTCACCGCAGCTTCTCGTTTCACGCCGTGATCGAGTCGGTCTGGCCGATCGAAGACGTGCGCATGCCGGGCTTCAGCGGCGCGGCCGCGATCACCGAGACTCCGGACGGACGCTGGGACGTGCGACTGGAAGCGCCCGGCGGCGTCGAGCTCACCGGAGACCTGGTGCTCTACTACCGCTTGGCCGACGGTCTGCCGGGACGCGTCGAGATGATCGCGTATCGCCCGGACGTCCACGCTCCCGGTACCTTCATGATGGTGCTGACGCCGGGCATCGATCTGGCGCCGCTGAGTCGCGGCGTCGACTACGTCTTCATCCTCGACACCTCCGGCAGCATGGAGGGCAAGTTCGGAACCCTCGCGGCGGGTGTCGTTGGCGCGATTCGCGAATTGCGCCCCGAGGATCGCTTCCGCATCGTGACCTTCAGCAAGGGCGCGCGGGACGTCACGCGCGGCTTCCGCAACGCGACCCGGGCCGAGGTCGACCGCGCGGTCGACAAGGTCTCGAAGATCGGCGTGGGGGGCAGCACGAACCTCTACAAGGGACTGCGTGAAGGCCTCGACGATCTCGACGCCGACCGGGCGACCAGCGTGGTCCTCGTCACCGACGGCGTCGCGAACGAGGGCATCATCGATCCCAAGAAGTACGACGAGCTGATGCGCTCTCACGACGTGCGTCTGTTCGGCTTCCTGATGGGCAACTCGGCCAACTGGTCCCTGATGCGCACGATCACCGAGGCCTCGGGAGGCTTCTACGCGCAGGTCTCGAACGCCGACGACGTGATCGGCCAGATCATGCTCGCCAAGTCCAAGGTCACCCACGCGGCGTTGCACGACGCCGAGCTGGTCGTCAAGGGCGTGCGCACCCACGACGCCGGTCTGGGGGCCATCGGCAAGGTCTATCGCGGCCAGCAGCTCGTCGCCTTCGGGCGCTACGACGAGCCCGGCGAGGCGACGATCGAGCTGCGCGCGCGCTTGACCGGCGAGGACAAGGTCTACGCGACGACGTTCGAGTTCCCCGCGATCGATACCGATTATCCCGAGCTCGAGCGCCTCTGGGCCTTGGACCGCATCGACACGATCGAGCTCAACGTGGACCGCGGCAGGCTCTCCGCCGAGGAAGGCGCCCAAGCGATACGCGACCTGGGCGTGGCCTATCAGCTCGTCACGGAAGAGACGTCGATGCTCGTCCTCCGCGACGACTCCTTCGCCAAGCGCGGCATCGAGCGCAGGAATGCGGAGCGCGTGACAAGGGAGCGCGAGGCCCGGGCGCAGCGCGTGAACGCGGCGCCGAAGAGCCACCGCGTCGACACGCAGCAGCCGGCCTTCCCCGGGAACGCTCCCCGTGTCGGTGGGAGCGGCGGCGGCGGTGCCTTCGGCCCTCTGGCGGCCGGTCTGGCCGTGCTCCTGGCCGCGGCGGGAACCCTGCGTCGCAGGGACTCCGCTCGCCGGGGGGAGTAAGGGCGTGACGAAGGCGCGGTCCGGCTGGATCGGGCGACGGGTCCTTCGGGGGCCCGTCGCCACTTTGGCGTTGGGTGCCTTGGCAGTCGTGGTCGCCCTCTGGCCGGGCCTCGCGGAAGCCGCGCAGCTCGATCGGGCCCTCGTCGCAGCGGAACCCTGGCGGATCTTCACCGGCCACCTGAGCCACTTCTCCTTCTCGCACCTCGCCTACGACGCGGCCGTCCTGCTCGGGCTGGGCTGCGTCTGCGAGTCTCGCTGGCCGGCTCTTACGCGCGCGGCCTTGGTCGTTGCCCCGCTCGCGTGCTCCGCCGTGGTCCTGCTCGGCGCGCCCGAGTTGAGCACGTACCGCGGTCTCTCCGGGCTCGGCTCGACGCTCCTGGTACTGCTCGCCGCGCGCCTTCACGTCGAGCGCGCCTTTCGGTCCGCATGGATGCGGCATCTTCCGCTGCTCACCGTTCTGGGTTTCCTCGCCAAGACCGCTTACGAGCTCTGGACCGATGCGGCGATCTTCGTGGACGAAGCCGCGCTGTTCGTGCCGGTTCCGCTCGTGCACGTCACCGGCGGCTTGATCGGGCTCTTGGCCGGTGTTTGGCTCCGGTCGGGGCGCGCCGGCTACCGCTCCACGTGCCGGCACGGGCGCCATTCTGTGGATGAGCCGCGCATTCTCTCTTTGCGGTTGCCAAGATTGCGCGACTGGCATACCAAGGGAGCAGGGGTCAGCTAGAAAGTGGTCGCAACATAGCAGCAGCGGGCGAACGACGTACCCAACGGCTTCTACGGTGGTTGCTAGTCCTCGGCTTGCTTCTCGGCTCGTGCTCCGGGCAGGAACCCGCGCCGAAGACGCTCGTCGTCGTGACGCTCGATACGCTTCGGGCGGACCACATGGGTTGCTACGGCTATCCGCGCGTCACGTCGCCGTTCCTGGATCGGATGGCGGCGGACGGCGTACGGTTCAGGGAGGCTCTCGCCGCCAGCTCCCACACCGCCCCGGCGCACGCGAGCATCTTCACGTCGATGCTGCCCGTGGGGCACCGCGTGCTGGAGAACGGGCACCGCCTGCGGGACGAGTTCGACTCCATGGCGGAGCTGCTCCAGGAGGCCGGCTACGAGACCGCCGCGTTCACGAGCGTGGGCTTCCTGCAGGGGCTGGATCCGGGCTTCGACCACTTCGACTCCGGCGACCTCGCCACCAGGGCGGACGACGTGGTCGACCGGGTCGAGCTGTGGCTCCGTAGGAGAGCGGACAAAGGCGAAGCCGAGCGACCGCTCTTCCTCTGGCTCCACTTCTACGACGTGCACCAGCCGTTCCACTCCACCGAGACGGAGTACTTCGCCGAGCTCGCCGGTTGCTCGGAGCAGGAGAAGCGGGAGTTCATCGACTACGTCACCGAGACCCGTGGCGTGCCGCGGAGCTTCTTCGACGACGTCGTCGAGAGCGACCGGTCGTTCGCGCGCTTCCTCGACAGCCCGCAGTATCTCGAGAACGAGGGCCTGGACGACGGCGAGAAGCTCCTGCTGTGGTTGTACGACAACTACGACGCGGAGATCCGCTTCCTCGATGGGGAGCTCGAGCGCCTGTACGCCTTCATGGACCAGGCCGGGCTGAACCGGGACGCGTTCTGGATCTTCGTCGCCGACCATGGACAGGGCATGGGGAACCACGACTTCCTCGGCCACGACCTGCACCTCTATCAGGAACAGCTCCGCGTTCCCCTGATCGTGCACCACACGGCCGGGGGCATCGACAACGGGGTCGTAAAGCACGTCGCGCACCACGTGGACATCCTGCCGACCGTCATGGAGCTGTCGGGGCGTCCGCCGAAACGGTCTGCAGGTTGGACGGGCGTGTCGCTTCTTCCGCTCCTGTCCGAGCCCCGAGCAAAGCCGAAGGACCGCTTCATTTTTTCGCAGCGGAGAAACCCGCCCCCGGACTGGATTCAAGAGTCCGTCTACGCGGTCCAGGCCGGGAGATACAAGTACATCGCTCGCCAGCGGTCCGCCGACGAGTTCTACGATCTCGAGCAGGACCCCCTCGAGCTGAACAACCTCATCCTCGACCAGCTCGTCGAGGGAACGTCCTCGGAGCTTCCTCTCCTGAGGGCGGCGCTCGTGAACATGATCGCCGAGGCGCAGGCCGGAGTCGTGCTCGAGCCGATCAAGGACGCGGACGGCCACGTCGAGGAGCTCTCCGCGCTAGGGTACCTCGGCGGCGGGGCGGGCGCTGACGATTAGGACGCGCCCCGGGTCCGAAACAGCCCTCCCGTCTACTTCGTGATCGGGAACTTCGGCTCCCGGAGGGCCTCGAGCTGCAGCTTGAGCTCGATGTAGTTCTTCACTTCCGTCAGGCTGAGCTGGCCCGCGAGCAGATCGGTTTGCTCGAAGGGGTCCTCCAGGAGATCGAAGAGCTCCTCGGCGCACTTCGGGTTGTTCACGATCAGCTTGTACCGGGCGTTGCGGATGGCCTCCATGTCGGTGCGGAGCGTCTCCACGGCGACGGCGTTCGAGACGTCGAACCCGGCCGGCAGCGAAGGATCAACCACGATGCACTGGTGGTAGGTGAGGCCGATCGTGTACTGCGAGGGAGTCACGACGCTGCGGTACGAGCCCGCGGCGTCGGTCGTGAACGGGATGATCTGGCTCGGGGGCACCGGCACGAGCGTCCCTCCGAACAGCGCGGTCGGAGCGAACACCGATCCGATGTAATGGGTGCCGACGGAGCTGGGTGGGGCGTTGACGAGCAGGAGCTCCGCGCCTTCGTCGCTGTCGAGATAGCCTCCGTTGAGGGGCTCACCGCAGATGCTCATGGACGACGTTCCCGGCCCGCCGAAGCCCAGGTCGTCCTGACAGACGGTCGCCCCGCACAGGGGATTCAAGTCCGCCACCACGGTCAACGGGCGGGAGAGCGGCCCGTTCGGAAGGAAAACCTCGGCGTAGGCATGGCTTCGCAGGGACGCCTGGCTCGGGTCCGCGAAGTAGGGGACCAGGCTCACCGAATCCGATGCCGCTCCGTCTGGCAGCGCGGAAGAATCGGCGCCGGCGATCTCCAGGAACGTGCTCGCCAGGTCCGTCGCCTGCACGAGCCCCGCGACCTCGCTCCCGGGGCTGGAGACGAGCGGGCCGCTCACGATGAGGGGGACGTTGATCCCGCCCTCGTAGAGCGTCCCCTTCGCGTGGGCGGGAAGGAAGGGATCGACCGATTGCTGCGCGATGGTCCCGTTGTCTCCGACGAAGAAGACCATCGTGTTGTCGAGGACCCCGGCGGGCAGGCTTGCGGTCAGCCTGCCGATCTCGGTGTCCATCGCCTCGACCATCGCCTTGAACTGGAGCCGGGGCGTGGGAACCGTCAGGTCGACCGTGTGCAGGCCGGCCGGCGGCGAGTGAAGGGGGGTATGGGGAGCGTTGAAGGCGACGTGGCAGAACCAGGGCTCGGGAACGGTCGAGATCCACTGCAGGGCCGAATCGACCGAGTCCGTCGTGGCGTAGGTCGTCGACGTGGAGGGCGACCCGTCGACGACCTTCGGCCAGTTGAAGTAATCGTACGGCGCGAAGAAGTTGGCCATCGTGCCGGAGAAGTGCGAGAAGCCGGCGAGGTTGGGCGACAGGTCCCCGCCCACCGAGTCGTTTCCCACGTGCCACTTCCCGATCGCGGCGTGCGCGTACGCGCTCCCCGTGCCCAGGTCGAGGAGCTCCGGCACGGTCCACTCCTCCTGCGGAAGAGCCGGCTGGAAGCCGGTCGGTCCGACGAGCGCGCCGACCCCGGTCCGGAAGCCGTAGCGCCCGGTCAAAAGCGTCGCGCGCGTGGGCGAGCACGTCGGGTTCGACCACGCGTTGCGGAACAGGAGTCCGTTGACCGCCAGCGCGTCGATGTTGGGCGTGAGGGGAATGTCCCTTCCCTCGGCGTAGACCCCCACGGAGTCCACGCCGAGATCGTCCGCGACCAGCACGAGGATATTGGGCGTCGTCGGCGGTCCGGAGTCGGGCTCGTCGAACCCGGCGTTGTTGCCGAGGGGAAGGGAAGCGCTGAGTACGACAAGAAACGGATGCACGACTTGAGCCAATCTCTCCTAGGGTTCTCCAATTCCTAGCAGGGACCTTCCGATCCGGCAACCCTCGGAGCGAAACGGCTCGATCACGCCGAGCGTGTGCACCTCGAGGACCACCAAGAACCGCCGGGGTCGCCTCCATCCCGCTCAAGCCCTCCCTCGTCGAGGAGCCGGATCATGCACCAGATCCTGGGGGCCGCGGAGATCGACAAGGTGAACGAGTACGGCGAGCACGTATCCACAGCTCGAGACACACGGCGGCGACGCGGCTCGCCCGAGCGGGCTGGCCGATGGCAAGACTCCAGCGCTTCGTGCGCCACCAGGACCCACGCACGACGCAGCGCTACTTCGACCCCTTGCAAGCAGAGGATCTAGAGAACGCGCTCGATCTCGTGCCCGAACTCTCTGTCGGGAAGGCGTTCACGGCTGAGGGATCGTGACACACGCAACCCCGAACGGACCCGGCCCGAGCTTCCTGACGAAGGTCACCGCGACGGATCGTTGGGCCCTGGCCTCTCGATTCGACAACAAGGCATGGCTGTTAGACCGTTCGTCAAGATCCGTGACGCGTCTCAGCCGGGGCTGTGGATCACGAATCCTCAACCTGCGAAGGGTCGCTGGCTCCGATTGGCGAGGAGGTGTGGGTCCTTGAGGAGAAGGCGTTGATCCTCCACCGGTTCGCGCTCCCCTAGGCATGACGCACGGTGCCCGGCGACTCGTCAGCCTGGGACGGTGGCACCCAGTTCCCCGCCACATCTGGCAGCAGACTGGCGCTCGCCCAGGACACTAGACAACGGCACTTGTGCTTAGGAGCCGAGGACCCACCGGCGGTCGTCACTCCAGTAGTAGAGGAGTTCCAGGGCGCCAACCGGCGGCGCAGCGGATGTGGGTCCTCGAACCAGAAGTCGAACAACGGTTCTCCCGCGTGCTCATCCCACGCCCGACCGTAGCTTCCACGGAGAGGCGGCGGTAGGTCGAGGCCAAGTTCCGAGAGCGTCTCCGGGTACTCACCATGTTCTTCCCGAAACCCTTCGAGGGTTGGGACATGGGCCTCGTAGAACGCCTTGGTCCTCTCGATCCTCCACTCCGTCCAGCTCTGCCAGACAAGCGCCACGGCCAAGCCACCTCCCGCCACAGCGAGATACATGAGCGCGACGCGGAACATGTACCGCCGGAAACTAGCTGACGCCATGCGCGCTGCTCGGAAGCAGCACGCCACCGCGAGGGAGGGATGGCGCGCTCCGGCTCCGAGTCCCTTCCCTGGTCCCGACGAGAACCGTAGACGGCATCCGGTCATAAGGACCCTGGTGACTCCAAGAACACTGTTTCCTTAGCGAGCGACCGAGTTCTTGGATCGGACTGCTGGCGGGTTTCCATGGTCTTCGGATAAGCTCTAGGAACTCGGCAGACCTCGGGGATGAGAGCTACGGGATTGTTGCAGCTCGCTCGTGGGCAGCAATCGATAGATGAGGCAACCTCCTCTCGTCCCGCCTGAGTTCCGGGTCCTCCCAAATAGCTTCGGATTCGATCAGACAGGAGAGAGAGATGAGGAATCCCGACGACGACCTCGATCGGTGGACCAAGTGGAGTTCGCAGAACTTTGAGAACTTGAAGGAGCTCTTCAGACATGAGGTTGCCGCTCACGTCCTCAAGAAGCAGATCACGATCGGTACAGGTCTGATGACCGTCTTGGCGATTCTGAGCTACTTCGGTATCCGCGAGGCCGTCGACATCGCCCTGAACCAGGTCGTGATCGACGCCAAGGAAGAGGTCACGAAGGAATTCCGCACGGCGGTCGAGAGCGAGCTGAATAGCTCGAGACAAGTCCGCGCGGACGTGCAATCCCAGGTCGACGTCACGCAGCAATTCCTCAACTGGATCCGCCAAGAAGTGGACCGCAGCAAGCACGCGTTCGATCGGTCGATGGATGAGGCCGAGGCCAACTTCGCGTACCTGAAAGGCAGCCAAGAAGAGAGCCTAGAGGATCTCCAAGACAATCTCCAGTCGTTTCAGAGCGAGTTCGCGGCGGAGCGCACGAAGATCGACTGGCACCGCGAGTTGACCGAGATCACGGTCTGCGACTCGAAGGAGTTGCTCAGGCGAATCGAAGGCGCCCGTCGGGGTCTCGACACCGTCGACCGTGCGCAGCGGGACCAACATCGGTTGGTGTTGGCGCGCTGCGTCAAGGAACTAGGCCAGCGTGACTTCAAAGGCGGCGAACTGGACACCAAGGACCAGGCAATCGAGCTGCTCGTCGACCTGCTGCGGCGTCCGTCGGACGTCGACGTCGGTCAGAGCAGCTTGGAGGGCAAGCGCTACCGAACCGTGCGCACGAACTGCATTGTCGCGCTGAAGAATCTTGGAGGCAGTACGCCGCGCACCAGCTTAGCGGTCGAGCGCATGACCAGCATGCTCGCCAGTCCAGACAAGTTCCACGAGCGGGACGGCGCTGCATGGGGACTCCGTCTCCTGGCGGACGACAATACTCTCACCGAGTTCGCCGAGCCTATCGTCGAACGAGCCGTCGAGCAGCTTATCGATTGTGCGCTGTCGGACCAGGAAATCGAGGTCCCTCGAGTCGCCTTGACGACCTTGGAGAGTATCGCCGGGGCGTCGGAGTTCGCATACATAGCCATCGACGACGGGGTGTCCGAGCGGATTCGGAGGGGGCTCCATTCACCCGACCTGGACCTGCGCCTACGCTCGACCAAGGTCGTCGCCGCCTTGGGTCAGGAGAGCGGCGAAGAGTGGGTGGACGCCTTGTTCCAGCTCGTCGAGGAAGACGAGGACGATCGCGTGCAGGCGATCGCGGCAAGCTCCCTCACGCGGAGCGCGACGGAGGAGTTCGCGAACCTCGTCGAGACCCGGCCTGATCTCAACGAGAAGCTCGCCGTCCAGGCCAAGGAGGCACGGGACCGCTCCCAGAAGGATGCGCGCGCCACCGCCTTGAGGACGCTGCGAGCGAGCCGCCGACACGAGTTCGAGAGCGGTAGATGGAGCGAGGCTCTCGAAGCGGTGAATCAACTCATCGCCTTGGAGCCGGACAACGCCCACCACAAGCGGGACTTGATGGAGATGCTCGTGATCACGGGCTCCTATGAAGAGGCTCGGACGCTCGTGGCTGAGCTCCGCACCTTGGATGACGCGTCCGAGTGGGAGGTCCTCTACGACTTGTTCGACGTGATCGCTCTGATCATCGGCGGCAAGCCCCACGAAGCGGAGAAGGCCAGGTTCCTCTCCTCGGCGGAGAGAATGAAGGACGAGAACCGATCGCTCGGGGGATGGCGGTTCAGCATCTTCGAGGAGTTCATCAGAGAGAAGACCAACTTGGACGACGCATCGCGTGGCGAGATCCTCGAGCTGGTCGACTTGGCCGACAGGAAAGTCCCCGACCTGATGTTCGAGGACTGGAGTTGGGAGCCCAGGGAGCCGGTGCGAGGCGAGCCCTTGGCCGTGCGCGTCGCGGTCTCAAACTCCGGCAGCGCCGACTCCGGGCCCTTCACTGTCGAGTGGTGGGCCGGCATGGGCCTCGAGAGTCCCGCCAAGACGTGGACCGTCAACGGGCTGGCGCCCGGAGAGCGGCGGGAGCTCACGTTCGAGTATGCGGGTTTCGTGAAGGCGGGCATCCAGCGATGCAAGTTCGCGATCGACCCTGACCAAAGCGTCGGGGAGGTGAATCGCTTGAACAACACGTCGTTCCGCACCATCCGCGTTGGCGAAGCTCAATAGGGTGCCAACAGGTGTGGTCGCCGCCGCCGGTCGGCGAATGGACCTACTGGAATGAGGATGGCTCCTTGCGGGAGGTCAAGACCCGGTAGCCAGTTTCCTCCGCCTCATCGATTCGCGTGGTCGTCTGCGATCACACCAACCGCACGCAGGACGATCTGGTCGGCCACCCGCCTGACCGTCTCTCCGGCGTCGGAGCCGCCGTTGAGTAGGAACGCGAGGGACCGAGCCTGGTCAAGCCGAGCAAACGCAGCCGCGAGCTCGCCCGTGCGCGCATCGATAACCGCTTGCGCGCAGAGGACGTTGACCTGGTTTCGCACCGTGCCCAGCTTGGGGTGCGTTCGGCCAACCGGCTTGTTCTCGGCCAGTGCCGTTCGGCAGCGAGCATCGCTCAAGACTTCCTCCGTCCCTTTGAGGAACGAGTCGAGTTCCGAGAGTTCCGAGACGAGGGTCCCGTTGTGCTCGGGACTCCACTTCCGCGGGACGCACCAAGCCTCCGTCCACGGCGCCAATCGCTCGAGCTCCTGCCCGAGGGCGGTCAGTTCCACGAACGCACTACTGCCTTCGGCAGTTTCTTGCCCGTCCGATGCGCATGGCTCCCAGGAGAGCTCGATCAAGGGCACCAGGAGGGCCAACGCATCGATCGGGGTGTGGGGCTGAGTGCGGACGCGAGCGGGATTGGAAGTGGTGGAGACGATGGGACTCGAACCCACGACCTTCGCATTGCGAACGCGACGCTCTACCAGTTGAGCTACGTCCCCACTCGAGGGCGGGGAGGATAGCGACGGCCGCCTAGGCTGGCAAGAGATCCTGGTAGACGAACCGGCCGCGGTCTTCGATCTCGCCGACGGTGAAGCGGACGCGGCGGGAGAGATTGGGGCCGTCGAAGACGAAGGTGTGGAACTCGCCGTCCTCGCCGCAGGGGTCGACGCCCTCGGGGAGGTCGCGGAGGAAGCCCGCGTCGTAGGTGCGGCCGAGGAAGGACTTGGACAGGAGCTCGGTGTCCACGCAGACGACGATGGCCTTGAAGCCGTGCTCGAGGAAGCGCCGCGCGAGCCGGGCGCTGTCGCGCTTCCACAGCGGGAAGATGCCGGACATGCCCATCGTGGCGAGGTTGTGCTCGCGGTAAGCCCGCACGTCGGCGAGGTGTACGTCGCCGAAGCACACGCTGCGGATGCCCCGCTCGCGGTAGGGGATCAGGGCCTCGGTCATGCGCTCCTCGTAGAGGCCGTTCGTGCAGTTCGGCGGGATCTCGACCTCCTCGAGCGGGAAGCCGAGCGACTCCGCGTGCAGCCGGAGGAGGTCGCGGCGGACCCCGTGCATGCTGATGCGTTCGTAGCCCGTCGTGACCGTGGTGACGAGCGTGTCGACCTCGTAGTTGCCGCGCTGCTGGAGCTTGTAGAGCGCGAAGGTCGAGTCCTTACCCGCGCTCGTGCTGACCAGGATGCGCTCGCCCATCGACACAGGTTAAGGAGTGTGCGCCGCATCGCCACCCTCTGCCGGGCGCACGCTCGTCGCTTACTCGCTCGGGAGGTTCTGCAAGTCGTCCAGGTCCTTCGCTCGTCCCGCCTGCTCCTTTGCTGTTCGAAGGTCTTTCAGGCTCACGATCCAGACCGGACACTCGCCCTTCGGAGTTGTGATGGATTCCTTGATGCGGCGCTCCCAAGCGTCCGCGAAGTCTGGGGCTCCGACAGAGCACATCAGATCGATCCGGTTCGCCGGACGACCGAACTGGAGGACCATGTCCGCTTCCTCTAGCTCCGCCGAGTCTTCCACGCCGGGTACGGAACCGTCCCAGAACTCAAGAAGCGCTGCCCAGAGGTGCTCCACGTTCTCGCCGTCTCTGTCATAGAAGAAGGCCACGTCCCCGGTCAGTCGCGCGTAGCCGTGGTAGATCACCGCCGTGCCCCCGATTACGAGGTAGCGAACGGAGTGCTTGGCCGGGAGACGCAAGAACTCCTGGACGTCGGGCGAGAAGTGATCGGATCTCACCCTTCGCGCTCGGCTTCGCGAACGTCGGGGACGTCCGCTCCGAAGGCTCTCTCGCGCAATACCCTGGCGGCCTCCAGGCGCTCGTCCGGGGTCATCGCGAGTTGCTGGGCGCGGTCCCACCGCGCCGCTTCGTCAAATGATTTCGCCTTGTGGACCTCGCGTTCCAAGCAGACGCCCATTGTAACCCGGCCAGGCGTGCGAACCACACACCGGTCGAGCTGCTGGCGACCGACTTCCAACCACCCGACAGCGGCATTTCGCACCGGCGCGCAGTAGGATCTTCGCCCCGCTTTCTTGGCCGAAGGATCCCCCCATGTCGACCAACAGCTTTCAGACCCACGCCACCCTCTCCGTCGGAGGTTCCACGTACCGCGTCGCGCGCTTGTCCGCGCTCGAAGGGCAGGGCTTCGACGTCGCGCGGCTGCCGTACGCGCTCAAGGTGCTGCTCGAGAACCTGCTGCGCCGCGAGGACGGCGAGACCGTGACGGCCGACGACGTCCGGGCGCTCGCCGGGTGGAAGCCGAACTCCGGCGAGGCGCGCGAGATCGCCTTCATGCCGGGCCGCGTCCTGCTGCAGGACTTCACCGGCGTTCCGGCGGTCGTCGACCTGGCGGCGATGCGCGACGCGATGCGCGAGATGGGGGGCGACCCGAAGAAGATCAACCCGCTCCAGCCGGCGGAGCTCGTCATCGACCACTCGGTCCAGGTGGACGCCTTCGGCAGCGCGGACGCGCTCCAGGCGAACGCCGACAAGGAGCTCGAGCGCAACCGCGAGCGTTATCTCTTCCTCCGCTGGGGCCAGTCGGCCTTCGAGAACTTCAAGGTCGTCCCGCCCTCGACGGGCATCGTGCACCAGGTCAACCTCGAGTACCTCGCGCGCGGCGTGATGAGCGACGGCGAATGGGCCTATCCCGACACGCTGGTCGGCACCGACTCGCACACGACGATGATCAACGGCCTCGGCGTGCTCGGCTGGGGCGTCGGCGGGATCGAGGCCGAGGCGGCGATGCTCGGGCAGCCGATCTCGATGCTGATCCCCGAGGTGGTGGGCTTCCGGCTGAGGGGCAAGCTCGCCGAGGGCGCGACGGCCACCGATCTCGTCCTGCGCGTCGTCGAGATGCTGCGCGAGCTCGGCGTCGTCGGCAAGTTCGTCGAGTTCTTCGGGGAGGGGCTCGGGAGCCTATCGCTCGCCGACCGCGCGACGATCGCGAACATGGCGCCCGAGTACGGCGCCACCTGCGGCATCTTCCCGACCGACGCCGAGACGATCGAGTACCTGCGCTTCACCGGGCGCAGCGACGAGCAGGTGGCGCTCGTCGAGGCTTACATGAAGGAGGTGGGCCTCTTCCACACCGCGGGCGCGCCGGAGGCGACGTACTCCGATGCGCTCGAGCTCGACCTCTCGACCGTCGAGCCCAGCCTCGCCGGTCCGAAGCGGCCGCAGGACCGGCTGTCGCTTTCCGACGTGCCGGCGTCGTTCGAGCAGACAATCGGCGCGCACGCCGAATCGCGCGGTGGCGGAGGAACGGTCGTCGCCACCGAGGGCGTCAAGGTGCAGCTCGGCAGCGAGACCGCCACGCTCAACCACGGCTCGGTCGTGATCGCGGCGATCACGAGCTGCACGAACACGTCCAACCCGAGCGTCATGCTCGCCGCGGGACTCGTGGCGAAGAAGGCCAACGCGCTCGGCATCAAAGTGAAGCCGTGGGTGAAGACCAGCCTCGCGCCGGGCTCGCAGGTCGTCACGGACTACCTGCGTCGCTCGGGGCTTCTCGCCGAGCTCGAGCAGCAGACCTTCTTCGTCGTCGGCTACGGCTGCACGACGTGCATCGGGAACAGCGGCCCGCTGCCCCCGCCGGTGGCCAAGGCGATCGAGGACGGCGACCTGCTCGTCGCCTCGGTGCTCTCGGGCAACCGCAACTTCGAGGGGCGCGTGCACGCGCTCGTCCGCGCGAACTACCTGGCCTCGCCGCCGCTCGTCGTCGCCTACGCCCTCGCCGGCCGCGTCGACTTCGACCCGAAGACCGAGCCGCTCGGCGAGGCCGCGGACGGCACGCCGGTCTACCTCCGCGACGTCTGGCCGACGCAGGCGGAGATCACGCAGACCGTGCGCGACGCGGTGACGCGCGAGCAGTTCGAGAGCCGCTACGCCGACGTCTACACCGGCCCGAACTACTGGTCGCAGCTCGCGATCCCCGAGGGCGACACCTACGCCTGGGACGACGCGTCGACCTACGTGAAGTCGCCGCCCTTCTTCGCCGGCATGCCGCCAGAGCCCCCGGCGGTCGAGGACATCGCCGGCGCGCGCGTCCTCGTCAAGGTGGGGGACAGCATCACCACCGACCACATCTCGCCGGCGGGCGCGATCAAGGCCGACAGCCCGGCGGGCGCGTACCTGCAATCGCTCGGCGTCGCCCCGGAGGACTTCAACAGCTACGGCTCACGCCGTGGCAACCACGAGGTGATGATGCGCGGCACGTTCGCGAACGTGCGTCTGAAGAACCAGCTCACGCCGGGCATCGAGGGCAGCTCCACGCGGCACCTTCCGAGCGGCGAGCAGACCTCGATCTTCGACGCGGCGATGCGCTACCGCGAGGAGGGCGTGCCGTCGATCGTCCTCGCCGGCAAGGAATACGGCACCGGCTCGTCGCGCGACTGGGCGGCGAAGGGGCCGTCGCTGCTCGGCGTCCGCGCCGCGATCGCTGCGAGCTTCGAGCGCATCCACCGCTCGAACCTCGTCGGCATGGGCGTCCTGCCGCTCGAGTTTCGCGACGGCGAGAGCGCCGACGCGCTCGGTCTTACCGGCCGCGAGGTCTACTCGATCGCCGGCATCGCCGACCTCTACGCCGGCGAGTTCGCCCCCGGCCGCAGCGTGCGCGTGCGGGCCGAGCGGGACGACGGCCGGACGATCGAGTTCGACGCGCGCGTCCGGATCGACACGCCTCAGGAGCTTCACTACTACCAGCACGGCGGCATCCTGCGCTACGTCCTGCGGCGTCTCGTACACGCGTAGACGCCGTCGCGAATGCGTTTTCGGATTTCTCCCCGCGGTCCGGGCCGGCGGCGTTACGCTCTCTCGTCGGGCCCGAGGGCCCGTTCGCACGGAAGGAACACGGAATGTTGAACATCTACGTCGGGAACCTGCCCTTCGACACGACTGAAGACGAGCTGAGGGGCTTGTTCGCGGAGCACGGCGAGATCCAGCGCGTCGCCATCATCACGGACCGGGAAACGGGACGCTCGCGAGGCTTCGGGTTCGTCGAGATGGCCGACGACGCCGAGGGCAACAAGGCGATCGAAGCCATGGACGGTCACGCCTTCGGAGGCCGCAACCTGCGCGTCAACGAGGCGAAGCCACGCGAACCGCGCGGCGGAGGGGGCTTCCGCCGCTAGATAGGACACGGACGAGAGCTTCGCGGGGAGCTTTTGATTTTATGTTTGCGCAATTGCGCAAATGTGCTAGGATGCGCGCATGGCTCAAAAACCGCGCGTCCCCGCCGCCTGCGTCGCTTCCCTGGAGCGCCACCTCCGCCCGGAGGTCTTCCGCGCCCTGGGGGACGAGACGCGCCTGACGCTCCTCGGCCGGCTGGCTCTGGCTCAAGAGCCCTTGACCGTGACCGAGGTGTCGGGTTGCTGCGGCGTGCACCTCTCGGGTGTCTCGCGGCACCTCGGAGTCCTGCGCGACGCCGGCGTGATCCGCGCGGAGAAGAGCGGGCGTGAAGTGCGTTATTGCGTGGACTGCGAGGTGCTGACCGAAGCCCTGCGCGGCCTCGCGGACGCGATCGAAGACTGCCGCGCGGCGTGCTGCGCGGCCCCCAAACGGAGGAAGTGATGGCAGGTGAAGACGTACGCGAGCGAGTGTCCCAGGCCTATGCGGAGGCGTTGCGCCGTTCCCAAGAAGAACCCGCGGCGACGGCCTGCTGCGCCCCGGTCGACGGGGGCACCGAACCGGCCGGCGTCGCCGCGAAGTGCGCCGACTACTCGGCCGAGCTGGACGCGCACGCGGAGGCGGGCAAGAGCTCGTTCGGGTGCGGCAACCCGCTCGCCATGGCGGGCGTGAAAGCGGGCGAGACCGTGCTCGACCTGGGCTCCGGCGCAGGGTTCGACCTCCTGATCGCCGCCGACCTGGTCGGTCCCGGCGGCCGCGTGATCGGCGTGGACATGACCGACGCGATGATCGAGGCGGCGCGCGCCAGCGCGGCGAAGGCCGGCTACGACAACGTCGAGGTGCGCAAGGGCATCATCGAGGAGCTCCCGGTCGAGGACGCGTCCGTCGACCACGTGATCTCGAACTGCGTCGTCAACCTCTCGCCGGAGAAGCAGCGCGTGTTCGCGGAGATCCAACGCGTGCTCAAGCCGGGCGGCCGCTTCTCGATCTTCGACATCGTGGCCGAAGACCTGCCGCAGGCGCTGCTCGATCACCCCGCCGCGTACTCGGCGTGCGTCGCCGGTGCGATCCCGCAGAACGACTATCTCGCGGGCCTGCGTGCGGCGGGGCTGACCGACGTCGAGGTGGCGGAGCGGCTCGAGTACGACGCGCTCCAGCTCAAGGGGATGATCGGCAGTGATCTCGAGTGGGCCGGTGAGGATCCGAGTGCTCTGGACGCCGCGCTTGAGGGATTGGCCGGCCGAGTCGCGAGCGTGCGTTTCGTGGGGGGGAAGTGACCGCGGAGAGAAACGGAGAGCACGGAGCCCGGAGTTTAACACGGAGATGAACGGAGTTATCGGAGACCGCGGAGATCGGAAACTACGGAGAACGTCTCGGCGTGGTGGTCGGGTCTGACCGTTGTCGCGGTCTTGCTGAGTCAGACCACGGGGCAGACGGAGGGCACGGAGCCCCTGCCGTCATCTTGGATGCGGGCGAGTCCATGCTGACGGGAAGATGCTCACCCTTCGGATTCCATCCCGAAGGAGCTTCCGATTGAAGTTGAGGATGAAGCCTCGCCGGAACCTGAGAAGGCGCAAGTAGGTCATGATCTGTGCCACGTGGAGCTCGTCGACCTCTCGAACGCTCTTGGGCTCGACCAGCAATTGGTCCTCGACGATCAGGTCCACACGGAACGCGCGGGCGAGCCGTTTCCCACGGTAGACGATCGGCACGGTCGCCTGGCGCTCGTAGCTCAGGTGATGGGCATCGAGCTCCGAACAAAGGGCCTCCTCGTACGCCGCCTCGAGCAGTCCCGGCCCGAAGAACCGATGCACGCGGAGCGCTGAGCCAAGAACGGCCTCAACAAGCGACTCGGAGGCTTCCTTCCAATCCTCCACGTTGTCGAGACCGGTCCTCTGGCGAGACGGTTACAGGTCTTTTCGCTCCGTGCGCTCGATTCTTCTCCGAGGTCTCACGCCGCCACCGCCAACAGCGGTCAGGGCCGGTGACCACGCCGGGCCGCGACTCCGCCCGTTCCGGGCTCCGAGTTCTCCGATAACTCCGTTCATCTCCGTGTTAATCTCCGGGCTCCGCGCCCTCCGTTCCTCTCCGCGCTCTCACAATCCAAAGTGCTCCGCCACCCACCGCGGCCTGCTGTAATCCCAATTCTTCTCCGCCATCGCCCCGACGAGCACCGGATAGAGCGCTTCGATCGCCGCGCGAACCTCACCATCCAACCCGACGCGCGACGCGTAGTCTTCGAGGGCCGCCCGTTCAAAGTCGCGCAGCCCGCCTTCCAGCACCAACCGCCACGCCTCTCCCGCCGTCAACCCCGCCTCCTGCTTGCGCTCGTGGATCACGAGGTGGAGCAGGTCGAAGTACGGCAGGTCGGACGCCTCGCTCGAACCCCAGTCGAGATAGGCGTTGACCGAACCGTTCTCCGCGACCATGACGTGCTTGCTCCGCAGGTCGGCGTGGTAGAGCACGCGCGGGATGCGCTTGCCGAGGAGCCGCTCCCGCGCCTCGTCTTGCATGCGCTCGAGTGCCCCCACGGTCCCGGGGCTGCCCGCGGTTCGCGCGACGAGCTCGACCTTGGCGCCGATCAGCTCGTCGAACACCGCTTCGTCGATCTCCACGTTCCGCTCGACGACGAGCTCCGCGAGGTGACGCGCCGCGTCCGCGTACATCCGCTCCATCGCGGCGTGCACGCCGACGAGCTGCGGCGCGTGCAGGCCGTCGATCCGACGCTCGCAGCACAGGAAGAGCCCCTCGATCTCGCCGCGGTAGAGCGGCTCCGGCACCGGCACGCCGGGAAACCGGTCGCGCAGCTCGCCGGTGCGCTCGAAGTGGCGTTCCGCCTGCACGCGCTGCTGGCGGCTCAGCGGCACGTGCAGCGTCCAGCGCGCTTCCTTCCCGGCGGCGGTGTGGACGACGGCGGTGTTGCCGCGAGAGGCGATGAGCTCCTCGGCGACGGGTTGGGGCTCGCCGAGGCGCTCGGCGAGAGCCGCGAGCACGCGCTCGATGCGCGAGGGCCGGCGGAAGACCTCCTCGCGGGCAGCGAGGACGGCGAACGACGGCGCCAGGAGCGGGAACAGCCCGAGCCGGTAGCCGAGCATCTTCAGCTTGTTCTCCCGCTCCTTCGGTCCGATCGGCAGGCGCGGGTGCGCTTCGTCGAGCGCGGCGACGAGCGAGAAATCGCGCGTGTGCGGATAGAGCGCGAGGGCGCGCGTCGCCTCGAAGCCGGGGCCGGACAGCGCACGCCGGTAGCCGCCGAGCGTCCGCTCGCCGCGGGCGAGCAGGTACTCGTCCGGCCGCCGCAGCCGGAAGTCGCCCCGGCGTCCCGACGACGTCTTGTAGCCGAGGCGGTTGTCCGCGGTCAGGACGATCTCGCCGCGCGCGACGCGGCGCAGCTCGGCCGCGTCGCGGAAGCTGCCTTCGCTTACGACGAGCTCGAAGCTGCCGTCTCGAAACGGCAGCCGGTCCCGCGTCGCAAGGACGCGCGTCACCGCGCGTTCCGCCACCGCTCGGTCGCGCCGGCCGGCGAGCGCGAGCCTCTCGGTGTCCGCGCCGATCGCGGTGACGGCGAAGCCGGCCCGCGCGAGCGCGGGGACGGTCCCCGACAGCGGATCGCCGACGACGAGCGCGCGTCCGCCGGCGGAGCGCAGGAGGCAGAGCCACGCGCCGCGCGCTTCGCGCGTGAGCTGCATCAGCCGGTTCGCATCGTCGCGCGGGAGGTCGAGGAGGAGCCGCTCGAGCTCGGCCTTGAAGGCGTCGGACGTCATCGGCGCGCGGCGAACGCTCGCGCCGGAAGAAGCGCTCCCGCGGCCAGCGCGATCCAGAGCGCCATGGCCGGCACGGACTGCTGGCTGACGCGCGACGCCGCGGTGGGCAGGTGCCACTCGAGCTCGTGCGGGGTGCCCGTGAAGACCAGCAGGTAGCCGAGCCACGCGAAGGCGACCGCGAGGCAGGGGAGGCGGAGCTGGCTGCTCCACACGCGTCGCGGAAAGAGGAGCGCGAGCGCGATCATCGCGAGCGGCAGGAACGCGGCGTGCTTCGCGTTCCACAGCAGGTTGTCGTTCACCCAGCCGAGGATGTACGGCACGTGCGTTCGCGCCTGGGTCACGAGCAGCATCGGATAGGAGTGCTCCCGCGTGTCGCCGACGGCGATGTCGTTCTCGAAGCCGTACCAGGCGTTGAAGCCCCAGCTCAGCGCGATGACTCCGGCGGGAAGGAGCATCCACTTGAGCCGCGGCGTGATCAGCTCGCGCGGCCGCGCGAGCCTCGGAAGCACCCACGCTCCCGCGATCGCGACGGCGTAGAGCAGGCCCTCGTTCTTCGACCACAGCATAAACGCGAGACCGACCGCGCAGAGGCGCCACCAGGCGCGCGCGTCCTCGCCGCTCGCCGCGCGGTGGCGCAGCCACGCGTCGAAGGCGAGGAGCGCGCCGAAGCCGACCATCAGGTCTGCGTGCGCGGTGCGCGACTGGAAGGCGATCTCCGGGATCGCGAAGACCGCGAGCAGGATCGCCGCCGCGGCGGCGGGCCGGACGACGCGCCGGAGGGCTCCTGCGAGGACGAGCGCGAGGGAGAGCGCGAACATCTGGATCGGCAGGCGGTTCACGACGTGCGTGATCTCGCCGAAGTGGGCGAAGGTCCACACCGCGAGCAGCGGGTTCAGGAGCGGGTAGTCCTTGTGGTAGACGAAGTGCTCGTTGGACATCGCCTCCGCGAAGGTCGGGTTGAACCCGCCGGAGTGGTAGATCACCTTCGCCTTGAGCGTCCAGAAGTGCGCCTCGTCGTTGCGGAAGACCGGCTCGACGTTGCCGGCCGCCGCGCGCTGCACGGTGATCGCCACTACGGCGGCGACGGCGAGCCCGAAGAGGACGCGCTCCCAAAAGGCCGCGTCCTTCGGCGCGTCCGCGTCGACCGTCGGCCTGTCCCGGCCGGCGAAGAAGAGCCACGCGCCGAGCGCGACGACCAGGAGGTCGAGCCCCCAGGCGGCGTTCACGGAGAGCGGCGTCCAGAGCCAGAGGAACGTGACGAGCCCCGTCCCGCACGCGCCGGCCACCCAGCACCAGCCGAGCCACGCGAGCCGGTCGCTGCGCGGCGCGATCCCGAGGGCGCGCAACGCGCCGGCTCCGAGGAAGAGCGGGAGGAGGAGGACGCGCGCGAGCTCGAGGATCACCGGCCTTCCTCCAGGAAGCGCCACAGCTTGAAGCGCGGCCCTTCCGCCAGGAGCTCGAAGCGCACCGCCGCGAGGTCGAGGTCGCGGTACGGCCCGAAGGCGATCGCGTGGACGCGGCCGTCGAACCTCGCGCTCTCGGGATCCCAGCTCTCCGGCACGGTCTCAACCGCGTGGAAGCGGCGCGGGTAGAGCAGCGTGACCATGTTGTTGTACGCGAGCGACGTCTCGGCGTCGCGGGTGCCGAGGAAGAGGAACTCCGACTCGGGCACCGTGGAAGCGCGCACCGCCTCGTAGAGCGCGAAGTCCGGTCCGATCGCGCCCGCGACGCGCTGCTCGAGCGTCGCGCGGAAGGAGCCGAAGCCCGCGCCGCTCGCTTCCCGCGCCAGCGCGAAGACAGCGTAGCCTCCGTTCAGCGCGAGGAAGACCGCGAGCACGCCGGCGACGATCGTGCCCTTCGTCATCGCTCGAGCACCAGGACCGGCCAGGACGGGTGCGGGTGGTAGGTCGTGCGGAAACCGGCCTGCAGGCGGTCCTCGAGCGCCGCCATGTACGGCTCGAGGGCGGCGACGAGCTCGGGCGACGGCGGCGGCTCGTACAAGTGGCGGTAGCTCATGTCGAGCGCCACCGCGCGCTGCGGGAACACCTTGCGCACCTCGCCCTCGACGAACGCGGCGAACTCCTGCGGCGACTGCCCCCCGGCGTGGAGCTCGAACAGCTTCTCGGACGCGTCGTAATCGAAGACGCCGGGGAGGAACCCCTTCGTCTTCGGCGCCGACGGGTTGATCGTGATGAGGACGCCCTCCTCGCCGAGCGTAGAGCGCACCGCCTCGACGCGTTCCCTCAGGGAGAACAGCTCGTCGTGGCGGCGCACCTCGCCGAGGCCGGCGATCCCCTGCGCCGCGGCCGCGAGCGCGACGAGCGCCCATCCCCGTCCACCTGTCGGCAGCGGCGCGTGCGCCGCGAGCGCCGCGAGGAACGTCGCCGAGCCGAGGAAGTAGGCGCCGCGCTCGGGGATGCTCGCCCAGAGCAGGACGAGAATCGCCGGGACGACCAGCCACAGCAGCGCGACCTCGGCCGGTCGCGCAAGGCGCCGGCCCGCGACCGACACGGCGGCCGCGCACGGGAGGAGGAAGAGCGGGAGCAGCCACCCGCCCCAGAACATGTCGAGCGTGAAGCGGCTCGCGAACTGGTCGAGGAAGCGGCCGGGGGACTCCTCGGCGGCGAAGAGCCGGAAGCCGGCACCGAAGAGGTAGTTCGCGCAGGCCACGGCGAAGGCGAGACCGGCGAGAAAGAGCGGCCCCAGCACCAGCGCGTCCCGGGCGAGCGGCGGGACCGGCTGCCCGCGGCGCGCGCGCGCGAAGCGCGCGAGGAAGAACCAGCCGGGGACGACGAAGAGCGCTGTCATGTGCGTCAAGAAGAGCAGCGGAAACGCGAGCGCGACGAGCGCCAGCGCGAGCGGCGGCCGACCCCACGGCGCGAACACCGTGACGAGGACCACGAGCCCCACCGCGCCGACGTGGAGCGCGTGCGTCTCGATGGCCGTCGAGAAGAACCACTGGGCCGGCGCGAGGGCGAAGAGCAGCGTGCCGAGGAGCGCGCCGCGCGCCGGCGCGCCGGTGGCGCGCGCGAGCAGGAAGGTCGCGGCCACGCCGAACGCTCCCCCGAGGGCCGACAGCCACTTGAGCGGCGCGATCGGGTCGGCCTCCGCCGGAACCAACGCGCCCGCCGCCGCGGCCGCGCTCGCGTACAGCGCGCTGTTCGAGTGACCCTCGGTCTCCCCGAGGAAGTGGTTGACCAGAAAGACGCCGTCGTGCCCGTAGAGCCGCTCCTGAAGGGTGGCGCCGTAGAGCAGCAGGGCGGCGACCCCGATCAGGACCGCCCACCCGGCGTCCGCCGGGCGGAGGCACGCTCCCGGCGTTCGTCCGCCTTCTTCTTCCGCGTTCACTGGGTGGTTATGTTGCCGATTCGGGCGGCGACGCACAGCGAGAAAGCCCGGCGAGCGAAATGGAAGGCGGGTGGCTGAAGAACGGCGGCGAAGCCGGACGGCGCGTCGCGCTGTTGTGCCTGGGCGCGGTCGTCGCGATGACGGTGGTCGCGTGGTTGCCGCTGGCCGCTCTGCCGTTCACGGGCGAGGACTATCAGTTGCTCGCGCGGATCGAGCTGGGTGAGCCCGCCTACCCGCACGTCTTTCGGCCCTTGCCGGGACTCTGGCTCGCCGGGCTGAACGGTCTCTTCGGGGAGACCGCGGCGCCCTACCACGCCGCCTCGATCGGCCTGCACGTCGTCAACCTGTGCCTGGTCTACCTCCTGGTGTGCGGGCTCGGTCTCGGCCGGCTCGTCGGCCTCGCGGCGGCGCTTCTCTTCGGCGTCGGCGCCGAGGCGTGCGACGCGGTCGCGTGGATCGCGGCGGTCAACCGACCGCTGTCGGCCGTCGGCGCGCTGGTCGCGCTGAACGGCCTCGCGCGCTGGGATTCGCGGGCGGGATGGGTGCTCGTGACGTCCGGGCTCGCCTGGCAGTTCTTCGCGAACGAGGAGTTCTACGGAACCGCCGGAGTCGCCGCGGTCTGGCTCGCGCTCGCGGCGTGGCGCGGCGTGCGGCGGACCCCGGCGCTCGCCGTCGCCGCCGGCGTGATCGCGGCGGCGCTGTTGCACTACCTGTTCCTGCAGCGCGTTCCGGGCGGAGCGGACAACGTGCTCGCCGCCGGCCTCGGCGGCGCGCCGCGCGCGGCGCTCACGCGGTCGGGCGCCGTGTTCGCGGGGTGGGGGCTGCCCGCCTGGCTCGGCTGGGCGCCGCCGGTCTTCGCGGGACTCATCGCCCTCGCCGGAGAACGGCGCGCCGCCGGCCTTGCGATCCTTGCGTGGCTCGGCGCGTTCGTGCCGTTCGCCCTCGACGATCCGGTCGCGTACCGCGCCTACCCGAGCCTGGCTCCGACCGCCGTGCTCCTCTCCGCCGGAGTTTTCGCGGCGCGCTCGCTCCTGCCCGAGCGCCGTGTCGAGCTCGGGCTCTTCGCGGTCCTGGTGCTGCTCGCCCTCTGGGGTTGGAGGGCGCGGCGCGCGCGGCTGGACCTCTGGCGCGCCGGCGGTCGCGAGATGGCCGCGTGCGTCGAATCGCTCGACGTCCGCGCGCCTTCCTCCTGTCCGGTGCTCGTCAATCTGGAGACGTCGACGGTCGGGCTCTTCGTCTATCGCTACGGCGTCGGCGTCGAAGCCGTGCGGGCGGTTTCGTTCCTCGACGGCATGACCGCGCACGTGGCGCCGCGCGAGCTTCCGCCGGCGCCGTGGTTCGGGCTCCGGCGCGACGGGAGCTACGGAGTGATCGAGCCGGTCGCGTACCTGGCGCAGACGCCGGCGATCGAAGGCGTGCGCCTCTACGGCGAGGCCCGGACCGTGGATTCGCTCGACGCGTGTCGCGAGCTCCTCGCCGGTCCCGGCGTCGATCTGACGCGGACGGCCCTGGTGGAGACCGAGGACCTCGGTGAGCTCGACGGGCGCGGCGAGGTCGTCGTGCTCGAGCCGCTGTCGGGGAACCCGGCGGAGATCACGGCGCGCATGGTGGTGGGCGTGCGCTGCGAGGGGCGCGCGCTCCTCGCGCTGCAGGAGCCGTGGCTCTACTCGCACATGCTCCGCGTCTCGCCCGACCAGTTGCTCTTCTCGAACGTCGAGGAGGCGCGCGTCGTCCGCTGTGAGGTGACGCTCGACGGCGAGACCGAGCCGCGTCCCGCGTTCTTCCTCAACGCCTTCGGTTTCGGCGTCGTCGTACCGCCCGGCGAGCATCGCGTCGAGGTGAGCTGGCGCCGCGCCGAGCCAGGAGAGCTACGCTAGCTCGCGACGTGAAGGTCGCCGCGTTTCAGTTCGACGTGCGTCGCAACGACGTCCCCGGCAACCTCGCGCGCGTCGAGGCCGGCCTGCGCGAGGCCGCCGACCGCGGCGTCGCGCTCGTCGTGCTGCCCGAGATGTGGCCGACGTCGTTCGTGGAGCTCCCCCCCGAGCCCGAAGCGCTGCTCGCGCCGACGGCGGAGGCGGTCGAGCGCCTGCGCGTCCTCTCGGCCGAGCTCGGGCTCGTCGTCGCCGGCACCGCCTTCGCGCCGGGACCGAACGGCGAGCGGCCGCGCAACCGCCTGTCGATCTTCGACCGCGGCGAGCTCGTTCTCGCCTACGACAAGGCGCACCTCCACTCGCCGACCGGGGAGCGCGAGGCCTTCTCCGCCGGCGATGCGCCGCCGGTCACCGTCGAGACCGGAGCGGGCAAGATCTCCGGCGCCGTCTGCTACGACCTGCGCTTCGCGTCGCTCTTTCGGGCGCCGTTTGACGACGGCGCGGAGCTCCTGCTGATCCCGGCCCAGTGGCCCTCGCCGCGTGCCGCGCACTGGCGCGCGCTCGCGCTCGGCCGCGCGGTCGAGCTCCAGTGCTTCGTCGTCGCGGCGAACCGCACCGGCACCGATCTCGTGGGGCGCCGCAAGCTTGAGCTCGACTTCCCGGGCAACTCGCTCGTCGTCGGCCCGGGCGGCTCGGTGTTGGCGGAGGGCCAAGGCGAGGAGGGCCTGGTGGAGGCCGAGATCGACCTCGGCGAAGTCGAGCGACTGCGGGTGACCGTCCCGGTGCGGCGCGACCAGCGGTCCGATCTCTACGACTGATCCGATCCGGTGAGGACCGCTACGCGCCGAGCGAGAAGAGCCGCTTCAGCAGCGACAGCTTCGGGGCGCGGGCCACGAAGTCCGGGCAGTCGCCGTTGCGGTTGATCGCCTCGTGATCGCCGGGGATCTTCTGCTCGTCGAGGAAGGCGTTCTTCTGCTTCGCCTTCATGTTGGACGGCAGATAGCAGCCCTCCTGCTTCGCCTCGTAGGGCGCGGCGCGGAAGTGGCGGCAGGTGCGGCAGTCGGCTTTCGGCGGCTCGCTCATCCGGCGAGAGAGTCTGCGGCGAACGGGGAGCCCCCGCAAGGGCTCCCCGTCGCCAGGGGGAGAGAGGGTTCTCAGCCGGCGCTCTTGACCTCGATGCGCCGCGGGCGGTCCTCGTCGGCGCGCGGGAGGCGCACTTCGAGGACGCCGTTGGCCCACGTCGTCTCGACCTTGTCCGGGTCGACCCGGTGGGGAAGGCGGAGGGTGCGGGAGAAGGGGCCGGTGACGCGCTCGCGGTGGAGGACGCGCTTCGACTCGTCGAGCGGCTTGCGCTCGCCCTTCAGGCGAAGGACGCCGCGCTCCAGCGTCACCTCGATCGTGTCGGGGTCGACGCCGGGGAGCTCGACGGCCACCACGAGGTCCTCGTCCTCGCTCCAGACGTCGAGGGCGGGGCCGCTGGCGCTGGCGGCGGCGGTGAAGGGGGCGGAGAAGATCTCCGGGAAGGAGAAGAGACTGGGGAGACGGGTGCTGACGACCATGATTGCCTTTCTGTCCGTGCTGGACTCGCGGGTTGCCTCCCCTAAGGCAACCCCGGTGCCAGAGGAGAATCGGCCTTCCCGGCATCGTCAGGCCGGTTCCGCGCGGACTCGCCGCGCCAAAATGGCGCATCCACTGTCATTTTGGCCAGCTTGGCCGGCGCCCTCCCCAAATGCGAACCGGCGGACGTCTCACCGCGTCCGCCGGCCTCGAGTCTTTCGACTCCCTGATTCTCTCTCTCGCGGAGGGGCGCAGTCTCCAACGCCTCACCGGACCCTCTATCGGCCGGCGGGGCGGCTCGCCTTGAGCCCCCTCCCCTCCGGCGTGCGTCGGCGCGCGCCGCCGGTATACTGCTCGCCCGTTTTTGGGCGCGAACGGCCCCCCAAACGCCCCAAAACGGCGCTTCGCCCGCTCCGCTCCCCACCGTCTATGGAGGTCCGTCCGTTGAAGGACGTCGTCATCGCCAGCTCGTGCCGCACGCCGATCGGCAAGTTCCAGGGCGGCCTGTCCGGCTTCAAGGCCACCGCGCTCGGCTCCCTCGCGATCCGCGAGGCCCTGAGCCGTGCCGGCGTCGCCGCCGAGGCGGTGGACGAGGTCATCATGGGGAGCGTGCTCCAGGCCGGCCTGGGGCAGAACCCGGCGCGGCAGGCCGCGATCGGCGCGGAGGTTCCCGAGAGCGTCGGCGCCTTCACAGTGAACAAGGTGTGCGGCTCCGGGCTGAAGGCGGTGATGCTCGCCGCCCAGGCGATCCGCGCGGGCGACGCCGACGTCGTCGTCGCGGGCGGCATGGAGAGCATGACGAACGCGCCGTACCTCCTCCCCGACGCGCGCGAGGGCTCGCGCCTCGGGCACTCGCAGATCGTCGACTCGATGATCGCCGACGGTCTGTGGGACGTTTACAACGACTTCCACATGGGGATGACCGGCGAGCTCGTCGCGGAGAAGCACGGCATCACCCGCAACACGCAGGACGAGTTCGCGGCCGAGAGCCACCGCAAGGCCGCCGAGGCCACCGAGGCCGGCCGCTTCGACGAGGAGAAGCTCACCGTCGAGGTTCCGCAGCGGAAGGGCGACCCGATCGCGTTCACGACCGACGAGACGATCCGCGCCGGCACGACGGCCGAGTCGATCGCGAGGATGCGCCCGGCCTTCAAGAAGGACGGGACGGTCACCGCCGCGAACGCCTCGGCGATCAACGACGGCGCGTCGGCCCTCGTCGTGATGAGCGCCGACAAGGCGTCCGAGCTCGGCGTCACGCCGGTCGCGAAGGTGACCGGCTACGCCACCGGCGGCCTGAAGCCCGAGTGGGTGATGATGGCCCCCGAGGTCTCGATCCGGAAGCTCTCCGAGAAGCTCGGCCGCAAGCCGGGCGACTTCGACCTGCACGAGATCAACGAGGCGTTCTCCGCCGCGGCGTGCGCGCTCGTCGGCGTGCTCGAGCTCGATCCCGAGAAGGTCAACGTCAACGGTGGCGCCGTGGCGCTCGGACACCCGATCGGGGCGTCGGGCGCCCGCATCCTGACGACGCTGCTCCACGCGATGAAGCAGCGCGGCGCCGCGAACGGCATGGCGTCGCTCTGCCTCGGCGGCGGCAACGCGGTCTCGCTGGCCGTGGAGGCGCTCTAGTGGCGCACCTCGCCAAGGTCGGCGTCGTGGGCGCCGGAACCATGGGCAACGGCATCGCGCAGACCTTCGCGTCGTACGGCACGGCCGTGGAGCTCGTCGACGTCGACGAGGGCGCGCTGCAGCGCGGCGTCGCCAACGTCGAGAAGAGCCTCGGGCGCTTCGTGAAGAAGGAGAAGATCACCGAGGCCGATGCCAAGGAGATCCTTGGGCGCATCCACCCGACCACGAGCCTGGACGACGTCGGCGACGCGCCGCTCGTCGTCGAGGCCGCCGTTGAGAAGGTCGGCGTCAAGAAGGAGATCTTCGCGCGCCTCGACGAGGTCGCGCCAAAGACCACGATTCTGGCTACGAACACGTCGTCGATCTCGATCACCGAGGTGGCGGCCGCCACCGACCGCGCCGACCGCGTGGTCGGGATGCACTTCATGAACCCGGTGCCGCTGATGACGCTGGTCGAGGTGATCCGCGGTCAGGAGACCTCCGACGAGACGACCGCGACCGTCGTCGCCTGCGCCGAGGCGATCGGCAAGACGCCGGTGGAGGCCAACGACTATCCGGGCTTCGTTTCCAACCGGCTTCTGATGCCGATGATCAACGAGGCGGCCTTCTGCGTGATGGAAGGCGTCGCCGAGCGCGAGGCGATCGACACGGTGATGAAGCTCGGGATGAACCACCCGATGGGGCCGCTCGCGCTCGCGGACCTGATCGGCCTCGATATCTGCCTGGACGTCATGGAGGTCCTCCACGAGGGCCTCGGCGACTCCAAGTACCGCCCGTGTCCGCTGCTGCGCCGGATGGTCGCCGCCGGCCGGCTCGGCCGGAAGGTCGGGAAGGGCTTCTACGACTACGACTGACGAACGCCAATGGACTTCTCGCTGGACGAAGAGCTGACGATGTTGCGCGACATGGCGCGCGACTTCGCCGACAACGAGCTCATCCCGCGCGCGACCGGGCACGACCGCAAGGAGGAGCTCGATCCGGCCCTCTTCGGCATGCTGGCCGAGCTCGGGCTCATGGGGCTGACCGTGCCCGAGGAGTACGGCGGAGCCGGTATGGGCAACCTCGCGCTCAGCGTCGTGCTCGAGGAGCTGAACCGCGGCTGTGCGTCCACGGGCGTGACCGTCTCCGTGCACAACAGCCTGGTCGGCGCGCCGATCCGCCGCCACGGCACCGACGCGCAGAAAGCGGAATGGCTGCCGAAGATCGCTTCCGGCGAGGCGATCGGGGCCTACTGCCTGACCGAGGCGGGCGCCGGTTCGGACGCGGCGGCGCTGCGGGCGACGGCGGTGCTCGACGGCGAGGAGTACGTGCTCGACGGGAACAAGCTGTTCGTGACCAACGGTGCGCAGGCCGGGATCTTCATCGTTTACGCGCGCACCGATCCGGAGGCGTCGAAGTCGCGCGGCATCACGGCGTTCCTTGTCCCGAAGGAAACGCCTGGACTCGCGATCGGCAAGCACGAGAAGAAAACCGGCATCCGCGGCTCGTCGACCGTCGAGGTCGTGCTCGAGGGTTGCCGCGTTCCGAAGGAGAACGTGCTGGGCGAGCTCAACCGCGGCTTCCACCTCGCGATGGACACGCTCGACGGCGGCCGCATCGGCATCGCTGCGCAGGCGATCGGCATCGGCCGCGCCTGCCTCGAGGCTTCGATAAAGTACGCGCACGAGCGCCAGCAGTTCGACCAGCCGATCGGCAACTTCCAGGCGATCCAGTGGAAGCTCGCGGACATGTCGGCCCGCCTCGACGCGGCCAGGCTCAAGACGTACAAGGCGGCCTGGTTGCGCGACCGCGACGAGCCGTGCACCCAGGCGTCGGCGGAGGCGAAGCTCCTCGCCTCGACCACGGCGAACTTCTGCGCCGACGAGTGCCTTCAGATCCACGGCGGCGCCGGCTACACCGACGACTTCCACGTCGAGCGCCTTTTCCGCGACGCGCGGATCACCGAGATCTACGAGGGCGCGACGGACATCCAGCGGATCGTCATCGCGCGCGGGCTGCTCGCGAGCTGAGCGGAAGAGTGCAAGACGCCGCGGAGATCGCCGAGGGCATCCGGGAGGGCCGGCGCAACGCGCTCGCCCGCATGATCTCCTGGGCGGAGAACGCCGACCCGCGCTTTCCCGCGGCGCTGGCGTCGATCTACCCGCGCGTCGGCGGCTCCTGGCGGATCGGCGTCACCGGTCCGCCGGGCGCGGGGAAGAGCACGCTGACCAACGCGCTGGCGGTCGAGCTCCGCCGGCGCGAGAAGACCGTCGGCATCCTGGCGATCGACCCGACGTCGCCCTTCTCGGGCGGGGCCCTGCTCGGCGACCGGATCCGCATGGAGGACCGCACCTCGGACCCGGGCGTCTTCATCCGCTCGATGGCGAGCCGCGGCAGCCACGGCGGCCTGGCGCGCGCCGCCGTGGACGCCTGCGACGCGATGGACGCCTTCGGCTTCGACGCGGTCGTCGTCGAGACGGTCGGGGTCGGCCAAGCCGAGTACGACGTCGTCGGCGCGGCCGACACGGTGGTCGTGGTCCTCTGTCCAGGTGCGGGCGACGGAATCCAGGCGATGAAGGCGGGCATCCTCGAGGTCGCCGACGTGCTCGTCGTGAACAAGGCGGACGTCGACGGCGCCGACCGCCTGATGCTCGATCTGTCGGAGGCGGTACACACGCGCTCGATTCGGCGGGAAGGTCGCGAAGCGGAGTGGGAGGTTCCCGTGATCGCCGCCACCGCCACTAAAGGCGAAGGCGTCGAGAAGCTCCTGGAGCACGTCGAGGCGCACCGCCGCTTCCTCGAGGGCGGCGACCTGAGCGAGATGCGGCGCCGCAAGCGCGTGCAACAGGTCCGGCGCGTCGTCGACGAACGTCTCGACGAGGAGCTCTGGGGCCCGCGCGGCTATGCCGAACGCGCGGATTCTGGCCTAAGGAAGTCCGCCACGCCTTACGATGTAGCCGAGGAGATTCTGGCGGCGATACTCGGCAACGGAATGGAGACGCAATGACGGAAACGCGGCTTGCCAGGGACGCGAAGGTGGTCGCCGTCGACGCGCGGCGCCGCTGGGAAGAAGCGATGCGCGAGGCGAAGCTGCGCGACGCCGAGTTCACCACGATCTCCGGCGCGCCGCTCAAAGCGGTCTACACGCCCGACGACGTCGACCTCGACTACGAACGCGACCTCGGGTATCCCGGCCAGCACCCGTTCACGCGCGGCGTGCACCCCTCGATGTACCGCGGGCGGCTCTGGACGATGCGCCAGTTCGCCGGCTTCGGGACCTCGGCCCAGACGAACGAGCGCTTCAAGTTCCTGCTCGACCACGGGCAGACCGGCCTCTCGGTGGCCTTCGACTTTCCGACGCTGATGGGGCACGACTCCGATGAGCCGATCAGCGAGGGCGAGGTCGGCCAGGTCGGCGTGGCGATCTCCTCGCTGGCCGACATGGAGACGCTGATGGACGGCATCCCGATGGGGAAGGTGTCCACCTCGATGACGATCAACGGGCCGGCGCCGATCATGCTGGCCTTCTACATCGCCTGCGGCGAGAACCAGGGCGTCGATCCGAAGGACCTCCGCGGAACGGTCCAGAACGACATCCTGAAGGAGTACCAGGCCCAGCACGCGTGGCTCGTCCCCGCCGAGCCGGCGCTGCGGATGATCGACGACGTGATGCTCTACTGCGCCGAGCACGTGCCGCAGTGGAACACGATCTCGATCTCGGGCTACCACATCCGCGAGGCGGGCTCGACGGCGGCGCAGGAGCTCGCGTTCACGCTCGCGAACGGTTTCGAGTACGTGCGCCGCGGCATCGCCGCGGGGATGGACGTCGACATCTTCGCGCGCCGGCTCTCGTTCTTCTTCGACGCGCACGTCGACTTCTTCGAGGAGATCTGCAAGTTCCGCGCGGCGCGCCGCATCTGGGCGCGGCACATGAAGGAGGAGTTCGGCGCGAAGGACCCGCGCTCCTGCATGATCCGCTTCCACACGCAGACCGCAGGCGTGTCGCTGACCGCGCAGCAGCCCGAGAACAACATCGTGCGGACGACGATCGAGGCGCTCGCAGGCGTGCTCGGCGGCACGCAGTCGCTCCACACGAACTCGATGGACGAGACGCTGTCGCTCCCGACGGAGAAGGCCGTGAAGATCGCGCTGCGCACCCAGCAGATCCTCGCGGAGGAGACCGAGGTCGCGAACGTCGCCGACCCGCTGGCGGGCTCCTACTTCATCGAGGCGCAGACCAAACGCCTCGAGGACGACGCCGAGAGCTACTTCGCGGAGATCGAGAAGCGCGGCGGCGTCGTCGCCTGCACCGAAGCCGGCTACATTCAGCGCGAGATCCACCGCGCGGCCGTCGCCTACCAGCGGGCGGTCGAGGCCGGAACGAAGAGGGTCGTCGGGGTGAACTGCTTCGTCGAGGAGCTCGACGCCAAGCCGGAGATCGACATCCACCGCATCGATCCCGAGGTCGAGAAGGAGCAGCACGAGCGGCTGGCCGCCCTCCGCAAGCGCCGCGACCCCAAGGCCGCCCAGCGCGAGCTCGACGACGTGCGCGAGGCCTGCCGCAGCGGCGGGAACCTGCTGGAGCGCTTCGTCGCGGCCGCCCACGCCTACTGCACGCTGGGCGAGATCGCCGGCGTCCTGCGCGAGGAGTTCGGCGAGTACCGGGAGCCCCAGATTCTCTAACCTGTCACCGATGGTGGAACGCAAGATCAGGGTGCTGGTGGGAAAGCCGGGCCTCGACGGCCACGACCGCGGCGCGAAGACGGTGGCGACCGTGCTCCGCGATCACGGAATGGAGGTGATCTACACCGGCCTGCACCAGACCCCCGACCAGATCGCCGAGGCGGCGGCTCAGGAGGACGTCGACGTGGTCGGCCTCTCGATCCTGTCCGGCGCGCACATGTCGCTCTTCCCGCGCGTCCGGGAGGAGCTCGAAAAGCGCGGCATGGGGCACGTGCTCCTCACCGGCGGTGGCATCATCCCGACCGACGACATGGCGGAGCTCGAGGCCCAGGGCTTCGCCAAGCTGTTCGGACCGGGGACGCCCACCGACGACATCGCCGCCTGGATCAAGAGCACCATGGAAGCCCGTTGGGAGAACGAGGAGGTCCAGACATGAGCTCCAGCAACGACCGCGAGATCCTCAACATCGAGGAGGCAGCCCAGCTCCTCGGCGTCAGCGTCAAGACCTTCAACAAGGTGCTGCACACCGAGCGCATCCCCGCGCGGAAGATCGGGCGGGAGTGGAAGTTCTCGCGGTCCGCGCTGATCGCCTGGGTCGGGAGCGGTTCGAGCGACGAGTTCTACCGCGAGGCGGGGGAGCGCAACGGCGACAACAAGGCCGCGGCGCAGAGCGGGCGGAGCCGCCGCACCTCGGGCTGGCGGCTCGAATTGGATTGATGCTCACGTGACGACGCGATGACGATTGGCACACCGACGAAGTACGTGCTTCCCGACATCAAGCATTCCTTCGACCTGACGGAGGACCAGCGCATGATCCAGGAGATGGTGCGCGAGTTCGCCGAGGCGGAGGTCGCGCCCATCGCCGCCGAGATCGACGAGGAGCACCGCTTCCCGACCGAGACGTGGGCGAAGATCGTCGAGCTCGGCATCCCGGGCATCCCGTTCCCCGAGGACGTCGGCGGCAGCGCCGGCGGCACGCTGGCCTACGCCCTCGCGGTCGAGGAGATCAGCCGCTTCTGCGGCTCGACCGGCTTGACGCTAGCCGCGCACGTCTCGCTCGGCACCTACCCGATCTGGGCCTGGGGCGGCGACAAGCTGCGCGAGGCCTACGTGCCCAAGCTGATCGCGGGCGAGTACATGGGTGCCTACGGCCTGACCGAGCCGGGCGCCGGCTCGGACTCCGGCGGCACGAAGACGACGGCCGTGCTCGACGGCGACGAGTACGTCCTCAACGGCCGCAAGTGCTTCTGCACGAACGCGACGTACGCCGGCACCGTGATCATCACGGCGGTGACGGACAAGTCCCTCGGCGCGAAGGGCATCAGCGCCTTCGTCGTGCCGCGCGAGACCGAGGGGTACTCGCTCGAGAAGGGCGAGGTGAAGCTCGGCATGCGCGGGTCCGACTGGGCCAGCCTGGTCTTCGAGGACGCCCGCATTCCGCGCGACCACCTGCTCGGGCCGGAGGGCGAGGGCTTCGCCACCTTCATGAAGACGCTCGAGGGCGGCCGCATCTCGATCGGCGCGCTCGCGCTCGGCATCGCCCAGGGCGCCTACGACCACGCGCTGCGGCACGCGAAGGAGCGCGAGGCCTTCGGCAAGACCCTGGCGGACCAGCAGGCGGTGCAGTTCAAGCTCGCCGACATGGAGGTCCAGATCCAGGCCGCGCGGCACCTCGTCTACCACGCCGCCCGGATGAAGGACCTGGGCCTGCCGTACGGCAAGGAGGCCTCGATGGCGAAGCTCTACGCCT
>JANQEJ010000236.1 GCA_028278425.1 Planctomycetota bacterium
ATCGGCCGGAGCGAGCTGGTCGGCTAGCCGGGCGAGCATGGCGTCCGGGCCGAGCCGGCGCAGATCGACGTTGAAATCGCTCCTGGCCGGCAAGATCCCCCGCACCTCCGTCCCGAACGGAGCCGAGCGCCGCCCCTTCCGCCTGGTCGACCTAGGCGAGATTGCCACCGAACCGCACGGCAGCGGTCCGGCGAGATTCACCCCGAGGAGGTCACTCCTCCTCCGCCATGTCGATCGCGCCGTAGCGGCTCTGAAAGATCATCGTCGCCACGACCCCGACGAGCACGCCGAACCAAAGGGTGCACAGCCGCGCCACCAGCGTCGCTCCCGCCGCCACCGAGCGCGCCTCCTCGAGCACCATCCCGCCGAGCTCCTCGAGCTTGCGGCGCGTCAGCGTGCCGAGCGAGCCTTCGGTGATGACCAGCCCGCCCGGGAACACGATCGCGACGGCGCCGGCGACCGCGCTGAACGCGTAGGCGAAGACCGCGTAGAGGAACGGGAAGTCCACCGTCGGCGTCATGCCGTCGGCGATGAGCCAGAAGGCCGTGCACTCGCAGCCCCACGAGACGACCGAGAGCAGCGTGGGCAGCACGATCTCGCGCGGCGACAGGAGAATGCGCGTGCTCTCGAACGAGCCCTCGACGCGCGAGGCGAGGCGCCAGAAGTACGGCGTGCGCGAGACCGCCTTGCGCACGAGCCGCGAGAACGTCTCCGAGCCCGCGAGCGCGAGCCCCACCGCGCAGAGGCCGAGGGTGGCCCAGAAGACCCACTGGTACTCCGGCTGCGAGGCGATCCCGCCGATCGCCACGAGAATCAGATAGCCGAGCAGGTCGGTGTAGCGCTCCGCGATGACGATCGGCGCGCTCTTGTGGATCCGGACGCCGGTGACGCGGCGGATCATCCAGCTCTTGAAGACCTCGCCCATCTTCCCGGGCGTGACGCCCATCGAGAAGCCGGCGAGGTAGATCAGGAACGACGTCCCGCGCTTCAGCGGGATGTCGAGCAGCGTGAGGTAGCGCTGCCACTTGACGAAGCGGATCAGGTAGTTGGCGAACGACAGACCGCAGGCCACGGGAACGAGGGTCTTCGGGAACCCGCGCAGCGCCGCGCGGAAGTCCTCGAAGTCGATCCAGAGGACGATCCCCGCGTAGACGACGACTCCGAAGAGAACGCCCAGAAGGACGCGCCGGCCCATGCTGCCCTTGCGCGGCACGGATCAGTCCGGGCGCCTGCCCTTGAGGAAGACCAGCGCGGCGAGCACGCCCACGCCGAGGAGCAACCCGAGGAACGGCGAGAGCCCGAGGAGCGCGCAGGGCAGGTAGCCGACGATCATGGCAACCGTCATCGTCACGATCGCGTAGGGCGCCTGCGTGCGCACGTGGTCGATGTGGTCGGAGGCGGCCGCGATCGAGGACATCACCGTCGTGACGGAGATCGGCGAGCAGTGGTCGCCGAAGATCGCGCCCTCGAGCACGGCGCCGATCGACATGACCATGAGGAGCCGTCCCGACAGGACCGCGGACTCGGCGAGCTCCGTCGTCGTTCCGAGCTGGTAGGCGAGCACGACCACCAGCGGCAGGAGGATGCTCATCGTGCTCCACGAAGAGCCCGTGGCGAAGGCGACCAGCCCGGCGAGGACGAAGAGGATCGCCGGCAGGAAGAGGGGATCGAGCGAGTCTCCGACCAGCGCGGTGAGATACGGCGCGGTGCCGAGCTCCCCGCAGACGGCGCCGATCATCCAGGCGTGATAGAGGATCAGGATCGCGATGCCCATCGCCGCGAGCACCTTCCAGGCGGCGCGCAGGACGTCGACGCCGGGCAGTCCGGCGCGGAGGGAGAAGGCCATCGCGAGCACGAGACCCGCGAACGACGCCACCATCAGGGGCTGGCTCCCGCTGCCGTCGTAGAGGACCTTCGTGGCGCCCTCAAGGGAGAAGAATTCGCCGGCCGTCATTTCGAACGCGCCGCCGGCATGGGCGATCTCGAAGAGTGTCACGAGGATGAACGTGAGAACCGGCGCCAGGGCATACAAAGCGCGCGGCGTCACGGACGGCGCGGGCTCTAGATCGACCGCGTCCTCGCCGATCAAGGGCTGCCCGCCGGCGCGCACCAGCCGCCCCTCTACGCGCGCGCGTGTCTCGGCCCGGCGCATCGGACCGAAGTCGCGTCCGGTGAAGGCGACCATGCCGACGAAAACGAGCGTCAGGATGCAATAGAAGCGGTACGGCAGCGTCTGCAGGAAGACCGCGTACCCGTCGCCCGCCGTCAAGCCCGCGGCGGGAAGCTGCGCACTGAACGTCGAGACCTCGAACGCGATCCACGTCGAGAACACCGCGAGCCCGGCCACCGGGGCAGCGGTCGAGTCGATGATGTACGCGAGCTTCTCGCGCGAGACCCTCCAGCGGTCGGAGATCGGGCGCATCGTCGACCCGACGAGGATCGTGTTCGCGTAGTCGTCGAAGAAGACGACGAGGCCCATGAGGTACGTCGCGAACTGCGTGCGCTTGGCCGAGGACGCGAGGCGCGAGATCGCGTCCATCAACCCGCGCACGCCGCCGTTGTGTGTGATCACGCCGACCATCGCCAACATAAAGACGACGAACAGGATGATCATGTAGCGCGCGGGATCGACGACCTCGGGCCACAGGAAGTCCGTGAAGACGTCACGCGTACCGAGGGGCAGGGCCAGCGCGGGGTTGAACCCCGCCTGGCTCCGGAGGAGGAACGCTCCCGCGACGACCCCGGCGAAGAGCGCGGGTAGCGGCTTCCGGAAGAGAACCGCGAGCGCGATGGCGATCAGCGGCGGCAGGAGCGAGAAGCGCGACGCCGGCGCGAAGGGCTCGGCGACGGTGATCGCGTCCTGCGGAGCTCCGTCGATCCAGTAGACGAGCCGCAGCTCGTCGCCCTCGTACTCGACGCGGAAGCTCGCCCCGCCGGGCTCGGTCGTCGGCGCCTCCTCGCCGACCACCTCGAGGGACACGCCGTCGCCCGCCGCGGACCGCAGCCCGCGCACGATCGAGCGCCGCACGTCGCCGGCGATCGCGAGGTCCACCTCGCCCTTGCCCGGCGCGGTCAACCCCGCGCCGTAGAGCACGAGCCGCGCGGTGCCGTCCTCGTTCTTCGTGACGGCCGCCCCGTCGAGCACGCGCTCGCCGAGGGTCGGAACCTCCTCTCCCTCGACGTCCCCGGGGAGCGGCGCGGGCGCCTCGAGCAGCGAGTGGCACTGGAGCGCCGCGAGGCGCACGTCCGAGGGCTGGGGCAGGAGGAAGACCAGGACGACCAGCGCGGCGGCGGCGGCCAGGGGAAGCAGGCGGCGCATCGGGGCACAGCGTAGTGATCGGGGAGTTGCAGTCGAGCCCGCATCCTCCCGCCGCCCCGGCGATGCTATTCTGCGCGGCGAATGCCCCCGCTCGACCCGACCACCGCCCCCGACTGGCTCCCGTACGCCCTCTTCGCGGCCGCCGTGATCGCCGCGGCCGCCGCGGTGGCGGCCGCCATCGGCGTCTGGCTGGTGGCCGCGCGCACCCGGTCCCTGGACGGGCGCGCCGCCGCGCTCGACCGGGTGGAGGCGATCGCGGGCGACGTGAAGCGCCTGGCGGACGACCGCGGCGACCTCGACCTGCGGCGGGTCGAGCACGTCCTGATCGAGCTGCGGGACGCCCAGGTGCGGCTCGAGGACGCCCTGCTGCGCCACGCCGAGGCGACACGGGGCGCGCTGGTGCGGGGGGCCGAGACCTCCGCGCTCGCCGTGCCCGCCCCCGGGGCCCTCGGGGAGAGCGCGGTGAACCGCCTGATCGCCCTCGGGTACGAGCGCGTGCAGCTCGTCACCCGCTCCGAGAAGCTCGCCGAGCTCGGCGCCAAGGACGGCGAGATCCTCGTCGAGGCGCGGCGCGACGGCGTGCTCCACAAGGGCCGCGTGCTGGTGCGCGCCGGCCGCATCGCCAACGTCGAGATGCACCCCGCGTACTCGATCTTTCCCTGAGCGCCCCCGCATGACCTCCACCGACGCTCCCGTCACCTCCGTCGCCGACCTCTCCGAACACGTGGGCGAGCGCGTCGCCCTGCGCGGCTGGGTGTACAACCGAAGCTCCAAGGGCAAGCTCCACTTCGTCCAGCTCCGCGACGGCTCCGGCCTCGTGCAGTGCGTCGTGTTCAAGAAGAACGTCCCCGAGGAGCTCTTCGAGGCCGTCGGGCACCTCGGCCAGGAGTCGAGCCTCACGCTGATCGGCAACGTGTCCGCCGACGAGCGCGCGCCGGGCGGCTTCGAGCTGCAGGTGGACGGCGGCGAGGTGCACCACGCGGTCGACGGCTATCCGATCACGCCCAAGGAGCACGGCGTGGACTACCTCTTGTCGCAGCGCCACCTCTGGCTGCGCTCGAAGCGCCAGTGGGCGATCATGCGCCTGCGCGACGGCGTAATCACGGGCCTCCGGCGTTTCTTCGACGAGCAGGGCTTCGTCTGCATCGACTCGCCGATCTTCACGCCCAACGCCTGCGAGGGCACGTCGACGCTCTTCGAGGTGGACTACTTCGACGACAAGGCCTTTCTCACGCAGTCCGGCCAGCTCTACGCCGAGGCGGCGTGCATGGCGCTCGGCAAGGTCTACACCTTCGGCCCGACCTTCCGCGCGGAGAAGTCGAAGACCCGCCGGCACCTGACCGAGTTCTGGATGCTCGAGCCCGAGGTCGCCTACGCGGACCTCGACGACGTCATGCGTTTGGCGGAGGACATGATCACCTACGCCGTGCGCCACGTGCTCGAGCACCGCCGCCCCGAGCTCGACGCGCTCGAGCGCGACGTGTCGAAGCTGGAGGCGATCGAGCCGCCGTTCCCGCGCATCACCTACGACGAGGCGGCGGAGATCCTGAAGGAGAGCCCCGACTCCGAGTTCGTCTACGGCGACGACTTCGGCGCGCCCGACGAGACCGTTCTCTCGAACCGCTTCGACAAGCCGGTGATGGTCCACCGCTATCCCGCCGGGGTGAAGTCCTTCTACATGAAGCGCGACCCCGAGGCGCCGGACAAGGCGCTCTGCGTCGACGTGCTCGGCACCGAGGGCGTCGGCGAGATCATCGGCGGCAGCCAGCGCGAGGACGACCTCGACGTCCTGCTCGAGCGCATCAAGGAGCACAACCTGCCGCAGGAGTTCTTCGACTGGTACCTCGACCTGCGCCGCTACGGCACCGTGCCTCACGCCGGGTTCGGGCTCGGCCTCGAGCGCTTCGTCGGCTGGATCGCCGGCGTCGAGCACATCCGCGAGTGCAGCCCGTTCCCGCGGATGATGTCGCGCATCCAGCCGTGAGGCTCGCGCCGGCAGGGGCGCTCGCCTGCGCGCTCTTGGTCTCGGCCTGCGGCGGCGGCGAGACGGGACCCCGGAGCGCCGTGCTCATCACGATGGACACGACGCGGCGCGACGCGATCACGTGCTTCGGCGGCCCGCCGGGCGTGACGCCCTTCCTCGACGCCCTCGCGGAGGAGTCGGTGCTCTATCTGGAGGCCCGCACGGTGGCGCCGATCACCCTGCCGTCGCACGCGTCGATGCTGACCGGCCTGTACCCGCCGCGGCACACGGTGCGCGACAACAGCCTGACGCCGCTCCCGCAGGCCGCGACGACCCTGGCCGAGCTCGCCCGCGAGCGGGGCCTGCGCACCGGAGCGGTCATCGCGGCGCTGGTCCTGACGCGCGCCTTCGGGCTCGACCAGGGCTTCGAGGAGTACACCGAGCCCGCGCGGCAGTCCGTCCCCGGCGGGCAGCCGTTCGGCGTGCGGTCCGCCGACCAGGTCACCGACGCGGCGCTCGAGTGGCTCGGGCGGCGCGACCCCGACCAGCCGTACCTCCTCTGGGTGCACTACTTCGACCCGCACAAGCCCTACTACCCCGGGCAGGCCTTCAAGGACCAGGTGGGCGGCGACCCGTACCTCGCGAGCGTGGCGCGCATGGACGCGTCGATCGGCCGGTTGCTCGAGGCGCTCCGCGCCGAGCCCGACTTCGACGAGACGCTGGTCGTCGTCGTCGCCGACCACGGGGAGGGGCTGGGCGAGCACGACGAGGACACGCACGCGGCCTTCGTGTACGACACGACGATCCGCGTGCCGTTCCTGATCCGCTACCCCGACGGCTACGGCGCCGGCGAGCGAAGGACCGAGTCGGTAAGCGTCACCGACGTCTACCCGACGCTGGTCGAAGCGCTCGCGCTCGGCAACCCCGGCGACGTCGACGGGCAGAGCCTCTACCGCCGCACCGTCGCCCCCGACCGCGGGGTCTACTTCGAGTCGTACTACGGACTGCTCTACTACCAGTGGAGCCCGCTCGCCGGCTGGGCCGACGCCGACGGCAAGTACGTGCACAGCTCGGCGCCGGAGTTCTACGCCACCGATTCCGACCCGCACGAGACCGCGAACCTGATCGCCGAGCGCGCGGGAGACGTCGAGCGCTACCGCGCGGAGCTGCGACGGCTCGCGCAGCGCGACGCCCTCGACCCGGCGGACTCGATCGCCGACCGCTCGATCGTGGAGGATCTCCAGGCGCTCGGCTACGCGGGCCTGGGCGGCGCGGGCGACCTGCCCGACCCGCTCGACGCCGGCGACGGAGCGAGCCCGCACGCGCGACCCGACGAGCTGCGGATGCTCGTCGCCTCGTGGAACCACGCGACGCGCGGCGAGCACGACGCGGCGGTCCGGTTGCTCGAGCTGGTCGTCGCCGAGAGCCCGCGCAATCACGACGCGCTCGCGCGGCTCGGGAAGTACCTCCTGATCCTCGAGCGCTACGAGGAGGGGATCGCCGCTCTGGAGCGCTTCGTCAAGGTCGGCCCGCCGTGGCCGGAGCCGTATCGAAACCTCGGGCTCGCGTACGAGAAGGTGGGCAACGACGACAAGGCGATCGAATGGCTCTTGCGAGCGCTAGAGGTCGATCCGGACGACAAGCAGGCGCTGCCCGTGGCGATCGCATTGCTCGAGGCCGCCGGCCGCAGCGAGGACGCCGCGCCGTTGCTCAAGCGGTGGGAGGAGTTGCGGTAGGACAACGAGCCGAACCGCTGGCGCGCGTCGGTGACGCTCTCGCTTGGGTCGTTCATGCGGAAGGGGCGGCGCTCGGCTCCGTTCGGGACGGAGGTGCGGGGGTGCTTGCCGGCGTCGTCGCTTCTCTCAGCGCCGCCCCGCGAGCGCGGCTG
>JANQEJ010000280.1 GCA_028278425.1 Planctomycetota bacterium
GATCTCCTTCGCCAGCTTGCGGATGTCACCGCGCTGGACGCCGTATTGGTTGTCGCCCGCCCCGTGCTTCGCATTGTGCGCCCGGACCTTCTCGTCGCCGAGCGCCTCGAGTCGAGCGAGGACGTCTTTCGCGTTCATGGTGGCTTGCTTCATTCCTCCTCCTCAGGAATCGACCGTGAGCTTCTCGACCAGCTCGTCGAGGTTTCGGTACGAGGCCTCGTAACCCTCCGCGAAGCCGGGCTGCATCGCGGCGTCGCGGGCCTCCTGCGTTTCGTATTGGATGTCGACCGTGACGGTGGTTCGCCCCTGCGCTTCGGCGAAGCTCGTCGTGACCGTGCTCCGGCCCTCCGGCCAGTCCTCGAAGAGCTCGGTGTGCACGATGCGCTCGTGCTCGACGATCTCCACGTACTCCGCGGTCATCCCCATCTCGAACTCGGGGTTCTTCCACACGAAGCGCGCCTTCCCGCCGACGCGGAAGTCGATCTCGCAGACCGGGAGCGAGTGGTCGGCGGGACCCGTCATCCACTGCTTGACGATCTCCGGCTCGGTGTGCGCGCGCCAGACGAGTTCGACGGGCGCGTCGAAGCTCCGGACGACGCGCGTCGAGGTCGGAGTGGGGGTCGTGAGCTCAAGGGGCTTCATCGGACTTGGTCTCCTCCTGGGTCTTGAGATCTTCCAGCACCTGGTCGAGCCTCTCGTAGTTGGCCCGATACACCGAGCGCAGGTCGCCGAGCCAGGCATCCAGGGCGTCCAGCGCCTCGGGCTCCAGCTTGCAAGGACGCGTCTGCGCGACGCGGGAGCGGGAGATGAGCCCCGACCGCTCGAGCACCTTGAGATGCGAGGAGATCGTGGGCTGGGTCAGCTCGAAGCACTGGACGAGCTCCGAGACCGTGGCCGTCCCCTGGGCCAGCCGGCTGACGATCCGCCGCCTGGTGGGGTCCGCCAGGGCCGTGAACATGCGGTCGAGCGCGACCATGGGAATAGAATGCCGTCTATATAGACGGATGTCAATATAAATCCCAATCCCGATCGCGGGGCATCAGCGCTTCGACCCGGCGAGTCGCCCGAAGTAGGGATAGGAGTCGAACGCCTCGCCACCGCCGGTCGCGCGTGGATCGCCCGCGGCCTCGAGCTCCGCGGTCAACTTCTCCGCCAGCTCCTTGCGCGTCGCGTCGTGCCGCGCGTCGCCCGCGAGGTTGACGAGCTGCGCCGGGTCGGCGGTCAGGTCGTAGAGCTCTTCGGCCGGTCGCCGCGCGAAGCAGAGCGCGTACGCTTCGCGCCCGGCCGGATCGTCCTTGTGGTCGAGGATCCACCGCTTCGTCGGCCCGTCGTCGCAGTCGGAGTAGTTACGCCCGCGCGTCGAGCCGGTCGGCACGCCCGCGGGCCAGCGTTCGGGGTGGTAATTGCGCACGTACAGCCAGCGGTCCGTCCGAAGGGCGCGGCACGGGTAACCGACCATCGACGGGCTCGCCTGTGCGGGCGTGTGTCGCTCCATCCCGTAGATCGCGTGGTCGCGCGTCGCGCCGCCGAGCTGTGCGAAGAGCGAGCGGCCGTCCATCCCGCCGGTGCTCTCGAGCTCGGCGGCCTCGAGCAGCGTCGGCGCGACGTCGACGAGCGACACGAAGCCGGCGTGCTTCCGTCCGGCCGGAACGCGCTGCGGCCAGCGGATCGCGAGCGGCACGCGCACGCCCGTGTCGTAGAGATTGGACTTGCAGCGCGGGAAGGGCATGCCGTGGTCGCCGGTGACGATCACGATGGTGTCGTCGAGCTCTCCCAGCTCTTCGAGCTTCGCGAGCGCGGCGGCGACGTCGGCGTCGAAGCGCTGCACCTCGACGTAGTAGTCGGCGACGTCGCCGCGCACCTCCGGCGCGTCCGGCCAGAACGGCGGCAAGTCGATCGCGTCGAGGTCGATCCCCGCGGCGGCACCCGAGCCGAGCTCGTACGGCCGGTGCGGATCCGACGAACCGAGCCAGAAGCAGAACGGCGCGCCCTCGGGCCGCGCCTCGAGGAACGCTTCAAAGCCTTCGTAGCGCTTACCCGCGGGGTGGCGGCCTTCCCAGCCCGGCGCGAGACGGCCCGGCCCGTACGACTTGCGCCAGCGCCCGACGTGGTAGCCCGCGTCCTCGAGCAGGAGCGGGAAGACGGAAAGCCCGGCCGGCAGCTCGGAGTGCAGGTTGGCGCCCTCCCGCAGCCGCCAGTGGTACTGCCCCGTGAGGATCGCGTTGCGGCTCGGCGTGCAGGACGGGCTCGACACGAAGGCGCGCTCGAAGAGCACGCCCTCCGCCGCGATGCGGTCGAACGCGGGCGTCGCGACGACCGCGTCGCCGTACGCGCCCGCGTGGGGCCAGCCCCAGTCGTCGGCGATGCAGAAGAGGACGTTCGGACGCTCGTCGGCCGACGAAGGGCCGGCGAACGCGAGGGCGAGCGCGAGGAAGGCTCTCATCGCTCGAGTCGGGGGCGCGGGTTGACTCACGGCAAGAAGAAGCATGCTACTGCCGCGGCCCGCGCGCGGGCTAGACTCGGACGAAGCTTGCCATGTCGCTCGCCGCCGGCCAGAGCCTCTCGTTCTACGAGATCGTCGGCCCCCTGGGCGCGGGGGGGATGGGGGAGGTCTACCGCGCGAAGGACACGCGGCTCGAGCGCGAGGTGGCGATCAAGGTCGTGCCCGAGGAGATGGCGGAGGACGAGGACCGCCTGCGGCGCTTCGAGCGGGAGGCGAAGACGCTCGCGTCGCTGAACCACCCGAACGTCGCGCAGGTCTACGGCATCGACCAGGTCGGCGACACGTGCTTCATGGCGATGGAGCTCGTGCCCGGGGAGGATCTTGCGACACGGTTGGAGAAGGGCGCGCTCCCGCTCGGCGAGGCGATCGACGTGTGCCGTCAGATCGCGGAGGGCCTCGAGGCCGCGCACGACGCCGGCGTCGTGCACCGAGACCTCAAGCCGGCCAACGTGCGCGTCACTCCCGAGGGCGTCCAGCTCCGGGAGGTGGACCTCTCGACCGAAGAGCTCTTGGTCGACCCCGTCCCACGGGTGCTCTTCGAGACCGGCCGCGTCTTCACGAGCTTCGACGTCGCGCCCGACGGCGAGCGCTTCCTCGTGCGCTACACGATGCGCGAGCGGCCGCCGGTCTCGGTGCTGCTGAGAGATCGACGTTAGGATAGGGGGCAACCCCGAGATGAAGCACCCGAGCCCCGGTCGCGCGATCCTCGTCGCTATGCTCGTCGCCGCCATGAGCTCGTCCTGCCGCACGGACTCCTCGAACGCCGAGGCGTCGGAGCTCCACGTGGAGCAGGTTCGCATCGGGGAGATCCTCTGGTACGTCCACTACGACGCCGCCCTCGCGATCGCCCGCGAGCAGGACAAGGCCCTCTGGGTCCACTTCGGCGAGAACCCCGGGTGAGAGGGCTGCCGGCACTTCGCGAGCGGTCCGCTCCGCGATCCACGCGTCGTCGCCGGCAGCGCGGACTTCGTGCCGGTCTTCGTCGACACGCTCGACCGAAGCCAGCCCTACGAGCGCTTCGGCGAGTCGTACGGAAGCTACCCCGTCCTGCGCGTCCACGACCACGAGGGGACCGACCTGGCCGGCCGGCTCGACGGCAACCCGGTGCGCGGGCGCATTCCGGTCGACGACGTGCTGGCGCAGCTCGAGCGGGGCCTGCGCGCCTACCGGCGTTGACGCGGCGCCGAACCTATTCGAGGCCCTTCGCGGCGAGAATCTCCTTGGCCGATTCCGAGACGAGCTCGTCTTCGTCCTGCGTTGCGGCGCGCAGGGCTTCGATGGCGGAGTCGCTGAGCGGTTCCAGCTCGCTGAGATCGTAGACCGCCTGGAGGCGGAGGAATTCGTTCGGATCCTTCAAGCCCTGGATCAGGACGGGTTCCCACGTCGTTCCCAGCTCCCGCGCCCTCGATAGAAGGTGCGACCGCTGCTCTTCGTAGTCCGCGTCCGTAGATTCGGCGAGCCAAACAACGAGCGCCGCCGGCGAACCGTTGCGCAGGATCGCCAGGGAGAGCTCGGCCCACTTGCTGGCCGGGTCGTTAGGGTCGGCGGCGATAACCTCGAGGTGCACCGCTGCGTCCTCGAACCGGATCCAACCCAGCGCTTGGACGAGGATCACCCGGTAGAAGTGGTCCTGGTCGTCGCCGGCGGGCTCCGCGAGGAGCGCGTTGACCAGGTCCTGCCCCGCCGTCACGGCCGCCGGCCCGATGGTGGCCAGCGTCCCGACGATGGAGGACTTCAGGTTCGGGTCCTGCGCCGATTCGAAAACCGTGAGCAAGTCGGGGACCGCGCTCGCCGCGGCGTCGCCGAAGTAGGACAACGCGAAGGCGGCGTCCGATTGAACGGTGGGCGACTTGTCGGACAGGGCCCGCACGAGCGCGTCGACGCCGCGTCCGACCGCGGACCCGACGATCCCGACCGCGAAAGCGGCTTCGGATCGGACCGACTCGTACGGCGAATCGCTCAGCGTGGTCGCGAGCGCGTCCACCAGCGGTTCCAGGTCCTCGTCGAGCTGTTCGAAACCCGTCCAGGCCCGCATGACGGCGTCGAGGACCTCGTCCTCTTCCGCCGAAATGTTCCCGAGGGTCGCGATCAGATCCGCGGCCGTCGACCCGAGGACGCTCAGCGCGTACTCGGCCTCGAAGCGGACCGATTCGTAGCGGCTCTCGCGCTGCTTCTTCCCGAGCACGACCTTGAGCGCTTCGCGGTCGGCCTTCGTGAAGCTCTCGAATCTCGCCTGCACGCTCGAAATCGCGCTGAGGACGTCCTCCTCGGTGGCCGACGGGTCCTCGAGGGTCGCGATCAAGCTCCTGGCGGAAGTCGTGTCGACACGCCGGATGACGCCCGTGATTCGCTTCTCGAGCTCGTCGACCTTCGCGAGCGTGGTCTCGACCCGCTTCTCGACCTCCGTCCGGAGCTCCGTGGTCTTGTCGACCTCCGCCTGGAGGTCGCTCCGGAGAGTCGTGGTCTTGTCCAGCTCATCCTTGGCCGCCTTCGCGTCCGCCTTGACGCTCTTCTCCGCCTCCTCGAACGCCTGCCTGGACTTGCCCAGCTCGGCTTCGACGGCGCCGTCGACGGCGGACTGCACGACGTAGAACCCCGCGATCCCGAAGAACACGATGGCGGCGACGCCTTGCACCTTCATCCATTCGACCAGACGAGCGCGGACGTCGTGGAACACCTCTTCCGAGGCGACCTTCGGCGGCGCGACCGGTTTGCCGAGGCCCTCGCCGACGAGGAAGACGACGGCGCCGACGGCGACGGCGTACAGCAGCAGAGAATCCCAGGGCACCGCGTACTCGGCGTTGACCTCCTTCCGGTAGATCACGTAACCGCACGCGACGAGAATCGCTAAGGCGAAGAAGGCTCGGGCAAGGCGCTGATTCATGGCGAGGAGGCGAGGCCGGGGCAGGGGCCGGACGGGCGGCGCGGACGATCCTACCCGGGGAGCTTCCCATCGCCGCACGGCTCGTGATTCCGCGGGCGTCGCGGTGCGGTTGGAGGGTGTGGAGCACTACCATGCAGCGGTGCGTGCTCTCCGGTGGTTTCGCCCGGGCCCCAGGAGCCTCCTCGGCCTCGTGCCGCTTCTGGGATGCGCGGGGACGGACGCCGCGGTCGAGACGCGACCGGAGGCCGGCCCGCCCAACGTCATCCTTCTGATGGCCGACGACCTCGGTTGGGGCGACGTCGGCTTCAACGGCAACGAGGTCATCCGGACGCCGCACCTCGACGCCATGGCCGCGAGCGGGATGCGGTTCACGCGCTTCTACGCGCAGGCGCCGGTGTGCAGCCCGACGCGCGGCTCGTGCCTGACGGGGCGGCACCCGTTCCGCTACGGCGTGTTCGGCGCGAACGTCGGCCACCTGCCGGCGGAGGAGCACACGCTGGCCGAGCTCCTCGCCGAGCGCGGCTACGCGACGGGGCACTTCGGGAAGTGGCATCTCGGAACGCTCACGGCGGAGTACTCCGGCAAGCGCAACCGCAAGCCGGAGGAGAACCACATGACGCCGGCGATGGCCGGCTTCGAGGACTGGTTCTCGACCGAGTACGCGGTGTCGACGTGGGATCCCTACGACCCGGCGAACAAGCACGGCGCCTCGTTCGACGTCCGCAACCTCTATTGGGACGACGGCGTGAACGTCGCCGACGGGGAAGCGGCCGGGCTCGTCGGCGACGACAGCCGCATCGTCATGGACCGTGCCCTGCCGTTCGTGCGCGCGGCCGTCGCGGAGGAACGGCCGTTCCTGGCGGTCGTCTGGTTCCACGCGCCCCACGCGCCGGTCGTCGGCGGGCCGGAGTACCGCGCTCGCTACGCGTCGCATTCGGAGGACGAGCAGCACTACTACGCGTGCATCACGGCGCTGGACGAGCAGGTCGGCCGCCTGCGGCGCGAGCTCGAGGAGCTCGGCGTCGCCGGGAACACGCTGATCGCGTTCTGCTCCGACAACGGGCCGGAGGGAAACCCCGGGCCGACCGGCCGTTTCCGCGGCTCGGCGGGACCCTTCCGCGGGCGCAAGCGCAGCCTGTACGAGGGCGGCGTGCGCGTCCCGAGCTTCTTCGTGTGGCCCGCGCGCATCCCCGCGGGCTCGACGACGGACTTCCCGGCGTCGACCAGCGACTACCTTCCAACGCTACTGGACGTCCTCGGCGTGCAGCCGCCGGACGCGCGTCCCCTGGACGGGGTCAGCCTGCGGAAGGTTCTCGAGGGCGCGCCGGCCGAACGCGCGCAGCCGATCGCGTTTCGGACCCGCCAGCAGCTCGCCCTGTCGGGCGCCCGCTTCAAGCTCGTGCACAACCCGCGCGAGACGCGGCTCAAGCACGACAACGGGCGCGCGCCCGTCGCCGCCTGGGAGCTCTACGATCTCCTCGCGGACCCCGGCGAGACGCGCAACGTCATCGACGAGCACGGCCGGGTAGCCGCCCAGATGCGCGCGCAGCTCGAGCGCTTCGTCGCCTCGGTCGACGCGTCGCTCGAGGGCTTCGACTACCGGGACTGACCAGGCGCGCGCGCCCGCACGGGCACCTGCACCTCGCCGAAGCGCACGGGAGTCGGAACGAACGGGCCGTTGTAGCCGAGGTAGCGGGGCGGCCCGACGACCTCCCACTCGTCTTGGTTCGCGGCCAGCCAGACCTCGAGCGTGGACAGGCCTTCGAGGAACGTCTCCGCGTCGTAGCCGCCGCGAACTCCGACGCTCGCGAAGGTGCGGGGCTCCACGTCGCGCACGCTCACGGCCCCTTCTTCGCCGAGCTGGCCGAGCTCTTGGGAACGATAGAGGAAGGCCATGGAAGACATCCGCGGCGCTGCCGAGCCGGCGTCGTCGTAGGCCATCTCCACCGGGGCGGTCATGGCGATGTCGTTCCGCTTGATGTGCTCGAAGAGCTCCATGAACATCGACCTCGTCCCTTCGCTCGGGAGCGAGGCCTCGGTTACCCAGGCTGCCCGGTGGGACGGGTATCGCTTGACTTCCACGGACCCGACCGGAGTGAGCTCCGGCCAGCCTTCCGGCGTCGCGGCGGAGCGGATCATCCACGTGCCTCCTGAGGTCTGAACGCAGCCGCTCGCGACGCCGCAGATGACGAGGGTCGCGACGGCGAACGCGATGGCGGGTCGGCGTGTCTTCATCGTCTCGAGCTTCATGCTGGTCAGGGCTTCGCCGGAGACCGGGCGGCGGATGCCGCGCCCGCTTTGAAATCCCGGGCGAATCGGCCGAGGTCCGACATGCTGCGCCCGATGACGAGCTCGCCCGCGAACGGCGCGAGACGTTCGACCTCGCGCCCGCCGGCGATGCAGGCCAGCCCGCGTCGCGCGAGGCCGTCGGCCAGGCGGCCCAGCGTCTCGCCCTGCGCTCGCACGTCCTCGACGAAGCTGACGCTCAACCAGACGACCTGCGCGCCGACCTGATCGGCCGCGTCCAGGAAGACCGCGGCCGGCGTGTCGGCGCCGAGATTGACGGGGTAGATCCCTTCCGAAGCGAGCACGGTGGCCGCCATCCGTGTGGGGAGCAGGCTCGGATCGCCCGCGATGCTCCCGCCCACGGCGATGACGTCGTCGCTCGACGGGGAGTACAGGGCGTCGATCCGATCGAGGACCCAGAGAAGGAGCTGCGTCGCGCGATGCTCGACGTAGATTCCTTGATGGCCTCCGTCCCAGAGCTCGCCGATGCGAGCCATGGCCGAGCACACGGGGCCGTCGAAGAGGGCCGCGACGTCGATGGCTCGCGCCGTGAGCAGCGCCAACAGCGTGCGGGCGAGCGCCTCGCCGTCCCCGTTGCTCAGCAGGTTGAAGATCCGGTCGCCCAGGTCCGTCGGATCGTCGGCGCCGCTCCCGGTCGGAAGCCCGAGAATCCCCGGGTCGGCCAGCTCGCAGCCCGACTCGCGCACGAAGCGCAGCGCGGGCATGAGCTCGATCCGCCGGTGACCGCCCGTCGTGAGCCTGGCGGGCACCCGACCCGCGTCGACCCAGCACTTGACCGAGGACTCGCTGACGCCGACGGCTCGCGCGAGCTCGCCCGGCGACAGGAACCGCTTCTTGCGCAGCGTGGAGAGCATCACTGAGCGCGTCCCCCGCTCGCCCCGAGGACAAGGTGGACGTGGCTCATCCGACCAGCCGGCGGGCGGACCGGCTCGGGACCCGCACGGCCTTGAGTTGCGGGCTGCCGGTGGGTTGGTCCGCCTTCTTGGTCTTCCGCCTCGGCAAGAGGTTGCCGCGCGGCTCGTTGGCCGCGCCCCACATCAGGAGGCCGACCGCGCCGGAGACCATGAGGGTGACGAAAAGACCCAGGAGGAAGAGGTGGAGATCGCTCATGTCGCTTCTCGGAGGGGGAAAACGTCCAATCCGTGCACCGGAAGGATCGCGGGGGCCAACCCCCTGGATGCGAGGAACCGGCTTCGTCATGACCGCCCCTCCCGAAGGAGCGCGCGCCGCGGGCGTCCGAGGCGCCTGAAGAGAGCTAAGATCTGAGGCGCCATGACCGTCGGCATCGTTGGAGCGGGCCTGGCCGGCCTCGCGGCCGCCCGCGCGCTCGTGGAGCGGGGGCAAGAGGTCGTCATCTTCGACAAGGGGCGCGGTCCCGGCGGTCGCAGCAGCGCGCGCCGGGCGGATCGGTTCGCCTTCGACCACGGGGCCCAGTACTTCACCGTGCGCAACCCGCGCTTTCGGCGTCAGGTCGACGCGTGGCTGGAGGCCGGCGTCGCGGCGCGCTGGGAGGGTCGCATCGTTTCCCTCCAAGCCGGTCGAGTGCGCGACGTCGGCGAAGCGACGGAGCGCTTCGTAGGAACGCCGGCGATGAGTGCGCTCGCAAAGCACCTTGCGCGAGGCCTGGACGTCCGCTGCGGCGAGCGCGTGGCAGCGGTCGAGCGGCTTGAGGGGTCGTGGGCCCTGTTCGGTCCGGAGGGCGAGCGCCTCGGCGGCTTCGATCAACTCGTGCTCACCGCGCCGCCCGTGCAGTCCGCCGCGCTCATCGGTGACGCGTCGCCGCTTGGCGAGCGCGCGTCGCGCATCGAGCTACGGCCGTGCTGGGCCGTCTTGCTGGCTTTCGACGAGAGCTACGCGGTCGAGTTTGACGGAGCGTTCTGCGAAGAGGCTGCCCTCAAGTGGATCGCGCGCAACAGCAGCAAGCCGGGGCGGCCCGCCGCGGAGGCGTGGGTGCTGCACGCCTCGCCGGAGTGGACCGCCGCGCACCTGGAGGAAGAGCCGGAGCGCGTGATGGACAGCCTGGCGCGGGAGCTCGTGCGGATGACCGGCCTTCCCACCCCTTCGATCACGCTCCGCGACGCTCATCGCTGGCGCTTCTCTCTGCCCGCGTCGAAGCTCTACGACGGCTGTCTGGTGGACCGGGAAAAGGACCTCGTGCTGGCCGGAGATGCGTACTTCGGGGGACGCATCGAGGGCGCCTATCTCAGCGGCCTCGCGGCGGCCGAGGCATTGGCGTGAGGACGTCGGCTCGCGTGGATGCAGCGAGCGGTCGTCTCCCGTCAACCGCCGAGCAGCGGACCCAGGGCATCCAGCGCCGCGCCGTAGAAAGACTTGCGCTCCGCTCGCTCCGCCGGACCCGGGAGGTGCTCCTGGTGAAGCGCGACGACGGTTCGCGCGTCGCGCGGGATGACCCGCACCTGAACGGTCGAAGCGCGCTTCCAGCTTGCCGGGTGCCAGGTGAGGCGCAGGTGGGACCCGGGGACGACCACGCGGATCTCGCCGCGCGAGCCGTCCTCGAGCCGGTAGCTCGCGCCCGGGACGAAGCGGGGCGGTGCGCCCGGGCCCAGCCAGGCGGCCGTCCCGCGTCGCGAGGTCAGGAGCTTCCAGGCGCGCTCCGGCGCGACGTCGAACGTCCTGCGCGCGCCGACCTGGAAGCCGGTGGCCTTCGTCTCGCCGACGCGGCGTCGCCCGGTGCTCATCGCGCGACGGCCGCCAGCGCCTCGATCTCGACCAGGAAGTCCGGGTGCGCGAGGCCGGCGACCTGGACGACCGTGATCGCCGGCGGGTTCTCCAGTGCTCCCCACCTGCCCATGGCGACGCCGAAGGCCCGGCGGAGCGCTTCGGGGTCTCCCTCGTCGCGCACGACGTAGATCGTCCACTTGACGACGTTCGCGACCCCGGCGCCCGCCGCGGCGAGAGCGGTCTCCAGGTTGGCGAGCGCCTGGTTCGTCTGCGCGGCCAGGTCTCCGGCGCCGACGATCTCTCCGGCGGAGTCCACGGCGTTCTGGCCGCCGACGACGACGAGCCGGTGCGGTCCCTCCACGGTGACGACCTGGGAGAAGGCCGGATTGCGGTGGAGGCCCTCCGGGTTCAAGAACTCGACGACGGGCTGGGTGGACATCTCTGCGGTTCCTTTCACTTTCGCGCGCGCTTGCGCCGGCGACGGTAGCGCGCCGTCTTCTCGATGTTTCCGCAGCGCTGCATCGCGCACCACGCCCGCCGGCCGGGGCGGGAGGTGTCGACGAAGACCAGGGGACAGCGCGGGTTCGCGCACTCGCGCAACCGCGCCTTGGCCTCCGTTCCGAAGAGCTGCAGCGCGTCGCGAGCGACGTTGGAAATCGCCTGGGTCGCGGTCGATTCCGGCGACCAGCGGACCCGGCCGCGCCGCCATACCGGGACGAGGTCGGCAGCGGCGGCGCGGCGCTCCAGCTCGCTCACGACGCTGGGGGGGAGCTTCCTTCCCCGCAGCGTCGCTTGCACCCCGTTCCACACGGCTTCGCGCAGCTCGCGCGCGGCGGCGAGCTCCCCCGGGCGCACGCGCTCGAGCGACAACCGCAGGGAGCACGCGGCGAACCAGTCGGCCAGGTCGGCGGGCGCGTGCCAGCGCTCCCAGCGCGAACGCTCCCCTTCGCCGCCGGTGAGGGCGAAGTCGACGCTCAGCCGGTTGCCGAGGAAGAGGAAGCGGGGCGGCCAGGGCACGACACCAGTATAACAGGTGTCGAGCCCGCCTCAGGCGTGCAGGTGGAAGACCTTGTTCATGATCCTCCACTCGCCGTCGACCTTGAGCAGCGTGAAGAGGTCGGTGAAGCGGTAGCCGGTCCAGTTCTCGAGCTCGAGACGGACGGTGGCGACCGTTCCGGCGAGGTCGATGCTCGCGACGCGCGCCCGCAGGTCCGTCGCGGGGCCGTTCTCGTCGTTCCAGGCGAAGAGCAGCGCGATCGGACCGGCGAAGAGATCGGGGCCCACGTAGCCGAAGACGGTCGCGTCTTCGTGGAAGGCGGGTCGCATGTCGTCGCCCCTGCCGGACCGGGCTCCGGCGAGGTAATGCTGAACGACCGCGGCGATGGCGTCGTGATCCGGCGAAGCGGTCGTCGGAACGGATTCGAGGGGCGGGCTGCCTGCCATGGCGGTCTCCTTGGGACGCGGTGGGTGCGATCGCACCTTCGTGGTCCTCGAGCGGGATTCCTTACCGGTGGATCAGCGCAGGAAGCGCTCCGGCAGCGCGTTGCCCTCGCCCTCGTATTGCGTCGTGAACGAGGCGACGAGCCAGCGCTCCCCCGCGCGCACGAGCTGGATGCTGTCGAGCCCGCGCCGGCTCGCCGGCTCGCCGGGGACGAAGCCCTCGAAGACGACGTACGCGTGCGCGACGCCGCCGAACACGTCGACGCGCGCGTGCGTGATGCGCTCGTGGAAGCCGGTCTCGCGCAGCGGCGAGCCGCGGATGAACTCGCGGAAGTCCTCTACGAACCGCTCCTCGCCGACGGCGCGCGGCGTCTCGTCCTCACCGAACGGTGCGACGAAGGCGGCGCCTTCGGCGAAGAGCGCGCGCATGGCGTCCCAGTCCGCCTCGCCTCCGGCGTCGAAGCAGAAGGCAACGTAGAGGGCGTCCAGGGTCTCCTGGATCGCGCGCGTTTCGGCCGGCGGCGGGCCGCCGGCCGGAGCGGCGCGGCAGCCTACGAGCACCAGGGCCAACAGGCCGGGGAACCAGCAGCGCGTCGGATTCATGAGCCCCGCGATCAGCGCTTGCGCTTCAGCGTGCCGCCGGCGAGCTCCATCCAGGCGTCGTTCCCCGGCTGGCGTAGCTCGAAGCTCTCGCGGAACGAATCGGCGTCGACGACCGTCAGCGTGAGCCGCGCTCCCCAGCCCGGTTGCATGTTCTCGAGCGCCTCCGACTCGAACACGTAGGTGCGCGGCTCGTCCTCGGAGATCGTGCACGTGTAGCGGTTGACGTAGCCCTCGTTGTGGAACTGGCGCAGGACGAACGTCTCCCGGATCTTGTCCCAACTGAAGAAGTCCCAGTTCCGGTGGACCTCGTTCTCGAACGTCCCCTTGTTGCGGCCGTGGAGGTAACGCCCGTCCAGCACGAGCTCGTACTCCCGTTCCAGCTCGTTCACGCCGCCGGGACCCCTGCCCTCCCCCGTCCAGGAGCCCACGAAGAACTCGAAGGGCTCCCAAAGCTGGTCCGCGGGCTCGGCATCCTGGGCGACAGGAACGAGGAACGGGGCGCTCGCGACCAGGGCGAGCAGGAGGATGGTGCGCATGGCGGTTCCTTTCGCACGTTGGGAGGACGAGGTTAATGCTCCTCCGGGCTTCCCTCAATCGTCGTCCGGCGCGTTGGAAACGAGCTCGCTCCCGTGCAGCGACCCGCTCATCCGATCGGCCAGCCACGAGCCGACGATCGTGTTGCACGCGGCGTTTGGGTGATGGTCGTGGATGTGCGCCCAGAGGGAACGGGCGTCTCTGCCGTCCAGGGGCTCGAGCAGGTCGTGGAAAGGCACGTCCAGTCCCTCGCACGCGGAAGCGAGCCTTGCGTGGATCTCCCGGTACGGGTAATCGGAGAGGTCCTCGAGCAGTGGGTAGAGCGCCACGTGCAACTCGAAGCCTCTGGCCCCGCCGTGCTGCTTGAGCTTTCTCAGAACCTCCAGCACGCGCGCCCATCCGGGACCGTCCACGCGCCAACTGTGCTCGTAGATGCGAAGCGTGTGCGCGCTGAAGAGGCTCAGGAAGAGACGGTCGGCGAGGAGGTCGGCAAGGCGGGAACGCTGGCGCAGCGCGATCATCCAGCGCTGGGCTCGAGGCGCGTGCTCGGTTTCGTCGGTGAGGTTGCTCGTCAAGCCCAGGCGATCGATCCAGTCCATCTGCGGGGTCCGCAGGGTGGCCTCGACCCGGGTGCGTTCACGCCCGCTTCCGGTGGCTTCGCTGGCGACGGCGTCGTTGATGTAGAGCACGGCCAGGACGACGTCGGGGTCGTAGCGGAGCGCGTCGCGCTGAAGACGCACGAGCAACTGCTCGACTCCGTAGCCCGGCACGCCGAAGTTCAGCACCTGCACGCGTCCGTCGGGCGGCGAGGACCGGTCGAAGAAGCGCTCCAAGGTCCTCGGAAGCGTGCCTTCGTCTCCCACGCCGGTGCCGAACACGAACGAGTCGCCGAGCACGGCCACGCGCGTCGTTCCCGAAGGCTTCTCCTCGCGCAGGCGCTTTCCGCGGTAGCCGTCGGGGTTGATCGTGTAGGTGACCCGGGTCTCGGTGCCGTCGGCGTTGCGGTAGATCTGCGCCGGCGTTCCCGGGGTCAGGCGGAACCCGAGCGCGGGGTCCTGCACGCGGGTCAGGAGGCGCGCGGTCTGACCGCTCCGCCGCGCGACGTGAAGGTCGAGGACGCGCACGGCCACCTCGGCGCAGACGAGGGCGACGAGCAACCCCGCGAAGAGCGCTGCCAATCGCCGCGCCCACCGCCGCCAGCCGGAGCTTCGCCGGTCCCCGGAGCCCGCGCTCGCAGTCATGAAAGACAGCATAGCCCCGGCGAACGGGCCCGGCCCGTTCGCCCTGAGGAACGAAAGTCAGGGCAACTCGCCCCTCGGTTCGCCGTTGACCGTGACACCTTCCGCGGACACGTGGACGCGATCGCCGGCTTCGACCTTGCCGTAGCGCGTGCCGCCGATCAGGAACTCGCCGGACTGGACGTGGAACGGCAGACCGTTGACCGTCATCGCGTTGTCGTTCACGCCGTCGTTGGAGACCTGGGCGACGCCGACGTCCATGCTGAAGTGCACCTCGACCGACGGGTCGAAGTCGATCCGGACGCCGTCGATGGTCGCGGTCGCCTCGACCTTTCCGTCCACTTCGAAGTAGCGGAAGGAGTGCGAGTGGGACTCGGTCCTTGTACAGCCGTACGGGAGCCCGAGCAGCCCAAGGAGCAGAGCAAGGCGGCCGAGCGTCGTCACTTCAACACGTTAGCCCTTTGGGCCCAGGCTTCCCACGACGCTTCCATGCGCTCGACGCGCGCCGGCTCGCTCGCGGCGAGGTCGCGCAACTCCGTGCGGTCGGCCGCCAGGTCGTAGAGCTCCCACTCCCCCCCGCGGGTCTTGACGAGCTTCCAGTCGCCGTCGCGGACTCCGCGGTGGCCGATGTGCTCCCAGAAGATCGGCCCACGCTCGACCGGCTCGTTCGCGAAGGCGGGGACGAGGCTCACGCCCTCCACCGGCTGCACGCCTTCGGGGTAGTCCGCGCCGCTGACGTCGACGCAGGTCGCCATCACGTCGATCACGTGTCCGGGCTGGTGCCTCAGGCCTCCGCGCTCGTCCGCGGGAATCCCGGCGGGCCAGTGGACGACGAGAGGCGTGGCGACGCCGCCCTGGTGGCTGTTCTTCTTGTAGCGGCGGAACGGCGTGTTCGACGCGTTGGCCCAGCCGACGCCGTAGCTCGCGAACGTGTCCGGCCCGCCGGGGAGGACGTCGAAGCGGTTGCCGCCGCGCATCGGCGAGCCGTCGGGTGCCGCGGCGTCGACGATGTCGTCCGAGCGCTTGTAGCGCGCGCCGTTCAGGAGCTCGTCGCAGCCGCCGTTGTCCGCGAGGAAGAGGAAGAGCGTGTCGTCGAGCGCGCCGATCTCCTCGAGCGCGGTCACGACGAGCCCGATCGAGCGGTCCATCGCGGTGATCTGAGCGGCGTAGACCGCCATCGAGCGCGCGAACCACTCCTTGTTGGGCTCGTCGTCCCAGGCGGGCACGCGCTCGTCGCGCGGCGTGAGCGCCCAGCGTTCCTCCACCAGCCCGAGGTCGAGCATCCGCGCGTAGCGCTCCCGGCGGAGCTCGTCCCAGCCGCCGCGGTAACGCTCCGCGTACCGCGCGACGTCCCCCTCGCGCGCGTGCAACGGCCAGTGCGGCGCCGTGTACGCGACGTAGAGGAAGAACGGCCGGCCGTGCATCCCGGCCTGCTCGCGGACGAAGCGCGCCGCCTCCTCGCCGATCGCGTCGGTGTAGTAGTAGTCCTCGTCGACGACGCGCACGTACGAGTTGTCGCGCATCAGCCCCGGCGGGTCGAAGTAGCTCCCGCCGCCGCCGAGCGCGCCGTAATAGTGCTCGAAGCCGCGCTGGCGCGGCCACGTCGCGCGATCGCTCCCGAGCCGGGTCTTGTAGCTGAACGGCGTGACGTGCCACTTCCCGGCGGCCATCGTGGCGTACCCCGCCGCTCCGAGCACCTCCGCGATCGTCGCGCACGAGTCGTTGAGCCTGCCGCGGTAGCCGGGCTTGCCCTCGTCGTGCACCATCCCGCCCACGCCCGCTTGATGCGGATAAAGGCCGGTCAAGAGCGACGCGCGCGTCGGGCAGCAGCGGCCGGTGTTCGCGAACTGCGTGAAGCGCAGCCCGTTCGCCGCGAGCGCGTCGAGGTGCGGCGTCTCGATCTCGCCGCCGTAGCAGCCCAGGTCGGAGTAGCCCATGTCGTCGGCGAGCACGACGACGACGTTCGGGCGCTCCTGCGGAAGCGCGGCGAGGAGCAGCGCCGCGATCATTCGCTGGTGCCGTCCCGGTAGAGCTCCCGCAGCCGGTTCAGCTCCTGCTTGAGCTCGCTCGCGACCTCTGCGTAGGCGGGGTCGTCGTACACGCTGCGCAGCTCGTCGGGGTCCTGCCGCAGGTCGTACATCTCCCACTCGTCGAGCTGGTAGAAGCGCATCAGCTTGTAGCGCTCGGTGCGTACGCCGTAGTGGCGGTTCACCATGTGGACGGCGGGGAACTCGTGATAGTGGTAGTAGAGCGAGTCGCGCCACGCCTCGGGCTCGTCGCCGCGGAGCAGCGGAACGAGGCTCTCGCCCTGCATCTCGCCGGGCGCGTCGACGCCCGCCGCGTCGAGGAACGTCTCGGCGAAGTCGATGTTCTGCACCAGGTGCTCGTCGACCGAGCCGGGCTCCGTGACGCCGGGCCAGCGGACGATCAAGGGCGTGCGGAACGACTCCTCGTACATCCAGCGCTTGTCGTACCAGCCGTGGTCGCCGAGGTAGAAGCCCTGGTCCGAGCTGTAGACGACGATCGTGTCGTCGGCGAGTCCGGTCTCGTCGAGGTACTCGAGCACGCGTCCCAGGTTGTCGTCGACCGACGCGATGCAGCGCAGGTAGTCCTTGATGTAGCGCTGGTACTTCCACCGCACGAGGTCCGCGCCCTCGAGCGCCGCCTTCTCAAAGTCCGCGTTCTTCGGGCCGTAGGCCGCTTCCCACGCCGCGAGCTGCTCGTCGGTCAGGTTGCCCGGCGGCTTGAACTTGAGGTCGCGCTGCGACAGGTGGTGCTCGATCGTCATCTCCTGCTGCGGCGCGGCGCTCCCGCGGCCCGCGTAGTCGTCGAAGAGGTCCGCCGGCTCGGGCAGCGTCTCGCCGTCGTAGAGGTCGAGGTGTTCCGGCCCCGGAGCCCACTCGCGGTGCGGCGCCTTGTGCTGGTACATCAAGAGGAAGGGTTTCTCCTCGTCGCGCCCGGTCTCCAGCCACTCCAACGCGAGGTCCGTGATCACGTCCGTCGTGTACCCGACGTGCTCGCGCTGTCCCGCCGCGCTCCGCATCTTCGGGTTGTAGTAGGGGCCCTGCCCGTTCAGCACCTCCCAGTGGTCGAACCCCGTCGGGTCGGTCTTCAGGTGCCACTTCCCGATCATCGCGGTCTGGTAGCCGGCCGCCTGCAACAGCTTGGGGAACGTCATCTGCTCGCCGTCGAAACGCACGCCGTTGTCGATGACGCCGTTCAGGTGGCTGTGCTTGCCGGTCAGGATCGTCGCGCGCGCGGGCGCGCAGATCGAGTTGCCGACGAAGCAGTTTTGGAAGAGCATCCCCTCGCGCGCCAGGCGGTCGATGTTCGGCGTCGTGTTGATCACCGAGCCGTACGCGGAGATCGCGTGGCTCGCGTGGTCGTCGGTGAAGACGAAGAGGATGTTGGGGGGTGAGGAGCGGACCTCCGGCGCGTCGCGCAGCGTCGAGCAGGCTATGAGGAGCGTTAGAGCGGTCACGATCGAGCGGCGCTTCATTGCGATCATGCGCGGATCGTATCCTCGACGGCATGAAACGAGTAACCCCGCTCTTCCTGGCGCTGCTGGGCTGCTCGTCGCCTTCGCCCGAGCTCGAGCAACCCGCCGAGGGGCATGCCGTCGTCTGTTCGTACAACCCGGAGGCGCGAGCGGCCGCGCTCGAGATGCTCGCCGTCGGCGGCAACGCGTTCGACGCTTTCGTCGCGGCCACGTTCGTGGAGTTCGTCGTCGGGCCGGGCGTCACGTCAATCGCCGGGATGCTTGGCGCGATGCTCTACGACGCCTCGACGGGCCAAACTCATCACCTCGACTCCGAATTCAACGTAGTCCTCGACCCGGAGGGCCGCTGGACCGAGGGATCCCAGCCCGGGAAGGCCGCCGTGGTTCCCGGCGCGGTCGCGGGGCTGGAGGCGATCTCCGAGCGCTTCGGCAGGCTCTCCTTCGCCGACGCCGTCCAGCCGGCACTCCGCATCGCGCGCGACGGTTTCAAGATGAACGCGACCTACCGCGGCTGGATCACCTACCGGCGTGACGTGCTCGAGCGCACGGCCTACGGGCGCGCGACGTTCTTCGGCGACGGAGATCCGCCGGAGGAGGGCGAGCTCTTTCGCCAGCCGGAGCTGGCCGAGCTCCTCGCCGGCATCGCCGAGGAGGGTGCGGCCTACATGATGGAAGGCCCATGGGCGGAGGCGTGCGTCGCGACCGTGCGCGAGCACGGCGGAAAGATGACGCTCGCGGACCTCGCGCGCTTCGAGCCGATCTGGCACGAGCCGCGCCGCGTGAGGTACCGCGACTACGAGGTCCACGCGGGCGGGGGGCGCTGCTATGGGGGCGCGTCCCAGTTGCTCGCGCTGAAGGTGCTGGAGCACGCGGACCTCGCCGCGCTCGGACATCCCTCGGAGTCGCCCGACGCGCTCGAGCTCCTCGTCCGCACCGTCGAGCAGGTGGCGCTCGAGCCGTGGCTCCACGAGCCGGCGAAGCTCGACGACGCGGAGTTCATGGCGACGCGCCTCGCGCCGGAGCATGCCGCCGAACTCTGGAGACGCGTCGAGGCGAAGACCGCGGCCAAGCGCTCCGTCGGTTCGGGCCACCACAGCTACCAGGTAATCGTCGTCGACGAGGAGTGCAACGCGATCAGCGGCGTCAACTCGATCGGTTCGCTCCCGTGGGGCGAAGGCCTTTTCGTGCAGGGAGCCGCGCTGACCGGCCCGGAGGCCGCCGCCTACTGGTTCGGCCCGGGGGAGCGGACGATCGACCCTCTCTCCGATCTCCTTATCTTCAAGGACGGCAAGCTCGTCGGCGTTCTCGGCACGATGGCGATGTCGATGCTCGAAGCCGCGCTGCAGGTCGCCGTCAACGTGATGGACTACGGTCTGTCGGGCGAAGAGGCGGCGACCGCTCCGCGCTTCGGCACGTACCAGGTGGACTTCGCCACCCTGAGCGCGACCTCAACCAGCAGGATGGTCGACCGCGCCATGCCCGCGGCGACCGTGGAGGAGCTCGGACGGCGCGGGATCGAGCTCGCGAGCGACGGCTTCGTCGACGTCGGAAGCGGCTGCGTCGTCGTCATGCGCCCGGACGGCAAGCTGGAGGCGGGGATTCTGAACGCCTGCGTCGACACCGTCCGACCGGAGGGATACTGAACCGCATGAATCCGGAATACGCGTCGGAATCCGGGCTCGCGGCGGCAACTCCCCGGTGGAACCCCATGCAGCCCCGGTTCGACGTCGAGACGCTGGCCGCGCAGACCGAGTGGATGCGCCGGCTCGCGCGCCGCCTGGTCGGCGATCCGCACGCGGCGGACGACCTGGCGCAGGAGGCGTGCCTGGCGGCGCTCGAGCGCCCGCCGGTTCGGGTGGGCTCGACGCGCGCGTGGCTGGTCGGCGTGCTCAAGAACCTCGTGCGGCAGCGCGGGCGCGGCGAAGCGCGCCGCGGCGGCCGCGAGAGCGCGGCCGCGCGGTCGGAAGCCCTGCCCTCGACGTGCGCGCTCGTGGAGGAGATCGCCGTGCAGCGCGAGATGGTCGACGCGGTCCTGGCGCTCGACGAGCCCTTCCGCACCGCGGTGCTCCTGCGCTTCTACCGCGAGCTTCCGCTGAAGCGTGTGGCCGAGGTGCAAGGCGTGCCGCTCTCGACCGCGCACGCGCGCGTGAAGCGCGGGATCGAGCTCCTGCGCGAACGGCTCGACGCGAACCACGGCGGCGACCGCCGGGCATGGGCGACGGCCTTCCTCCCCCTCGCGCCCCTCGCAAGAGGAGGCGGAGGCCTCACTCCACCCATCGTCGAGTCCGTGATCGGAGCCATGACCGTGAGCACAGCAGCGAAGTTGGCCGTCGTGAGCGTCGTCGTCGCCGGAGGCGCGCTCGGCGTCTGGATGGCACAGGGAACCGACGGCGAGGCGGCCGAGCGGGTGGTTCGACAAGGGACGCCCGCGCCGGAACCGGAGCAACCAAAACCCGTGGACGCGGGCGTGCTGAGCGATGCGAAAGTATCGGAGCGCGTCGCCGTCGCGGGCGAGACGGAAGCGACCGCACCCGTCGAGGACGCTCCGGGCGCGGAGACCGTCTTCTTCGGCGGTCGTGTGATTCGCCTCGACCGCCGGCCGGTAGCGGGCATCCGCGTCGTCGTTCACGGCGCGGACGGAGCCGCCGAGGCGAGCGCGACGACCGACGCCGGCGGCCGGTTCGAGATGGTCCACTCGGCGAAGCGCTCCACGCTCGTCGTCGACGATCCGGTCTACGCGACCGTGCTGCCCGGGAGCACGCCCTCCGAGCCCGACGCCGAGGCGTCGATCGTCGTCGCCGAGCGCCGGCCGGTCGGCGGCGTCGTCGTCGACGAAACGGGCACGCCGATCGCCGGCGCGGAGCTCTCGGTGCAGCCCTCGACCGCGGTGTTTCGCGAGTACCGGCACGTTCACCGCTTCCACACGCCGCTTCCGGGGAGGAAGGCGACGACCGACGCGGAAGGCCGCTTCCTGCTCGAGGACGTGGCGGCGGGCGATTGGGGCTTTCTCTGGGTGGAGCACGACTCCTACGCGAGCGAGCGTGTGCGACTTCCCGAGCACGCCGACCTCGACGTGGAGATCGTCCTGTACGCGCCGGAGGACGCGGTCTGGGGCACGGTGATCGACTCCGTGGGAGCGCCGGTCGAGGGCGCGCACGTCTCCCTCGGCGGCCCCAGCGTGCGGACCGAGGTGGACGGGACCTTCCGCGTCGACCGCCGGCTCGGCAAGGACGTGCTCGTCGCGGTCAAGGAGGGTCACCTGCCCGCGCGGATGGAAGACGCGGGCGAGCTGCAGTCGCCGGTCGTGCTGCAGCTCGGCGGAGCGCCGCTCGAGATCACCGGGCGGGTGGTAGACGAAGAAGGCAAGCCGCGCGCGGACGTCGTCGTGTTCCTCCGCGACCCAACGCACTTCGGCATGGTCGAGTTCGTCTCCGCGGACAGCTCGTACTTCTTCCCGGTCCACCTCGAGGACCTCCTGGCGGGGGAGCGGTCGCGGCGCGGAGCGCGCACCGACGACAAGGGCGTCTTCCGCTTCGGCGGGGTCGAGGATCGCGGGTACCGGCTCCAGGCGCTCGCGCCCCGGAACCTCGAGCTCGGACCCGAGTGGGAGGTGGCCGGCGGCGCGCGCGACGTCGAGCTCTTGTTCCCGCGCGAGCCGGACCGGTCCCGCGTGGCGGGACGCGTCGTCTCGCTCGGCGGCGAGCCGCTCGCCGGCGTCAAGGTGCTGCCCGTTCGCGAGCGCGGCGAGCTCGACTGGTGGCAGACCCCGCACGAGGCGCGGGACCTGCGGACGGAGACCGACATCCGCGGCCGGTTCTCGTTCGACGAGCTCAGCCTCGAGGGCACGCGCCTCACCTTTTCCGGGCACCGCGTCGTCACCGTGCCCGAGTACGACCTGGCCGAGGCGGAGGATCTCGAGGAGATCGAGGTGCGTCTCCCCGTGCGCTGCGACGTTCAGATCGATCTCGCGGGCCGCGACGACTTGGCCGACACGTTCCAGGTCCTCGACGGGGCCGGCGAGCCGCTCCGGCTCTACGTCAACAGCGGCAACCTGGCCTACGAGACCGGGGAGCACTTCCTCTCCGACGGCCGCTCCGAGGTCGTCGGCGTTCCCGAGACCGCGCGCACCGTCGTGCTGCGCCGCGACGGCGAGGAGGTGGCGCGGCTGCCCTTCGTGCCGAAGTCGAGCGAGCTGAGCGTGATTCGACCCTAGCCGGCCGACTACCCTGGGGGCGATGGCCCTCATTCTCGACGGACCGCTCGGCACCGAGCTCCTGGCGCGCGACGTGCCCACGCCGCTTCCCGGCTGGAGCGCGCACGCGCTCGACGACGCGCCCGACGTCGTGCGCGCGATCCACGCCGACTACGCGGCGGCGGGCGCCACCGTGCACACGACGAACACCTTCCGTACGCGCGCGCGGCTCTTCCCCGAGAGTTGGCGCGGGAAGGCCGCGACCGCGGTGCGTCTGGCGCGCGAAGCCGTGCCGGAGGCGCATCGCGTCGCCGGATCGATCGCGCCGCTCGAAGATTGTTATCACCCCGAGCTCAGCCCGGCCGACGCCGATCCGGACGGGACGCGCGCCGAGCACGCGGAGCTCGCGAAGCTGCTCGCCGAGGCCGGCTGCGACCTGATCCTGTGCGAGACGTTCCCGCACGTTCGCGAGGGTCTCTTCGCCGTCGAGGCCGGCCTCGAAACGGGCCTGGAGGTCTGGGCGGCGTTCACCGGCGGACCGGACGCGAACCTGCTGACGACGGCGGAGGTGGCGACGGCCGGGCGGCTCGCCGCGGAGCTCGGCGCGAGCGCCGTGCTGGTGAACTGCGTTTCGGCGGCGAGGATCGGCGACTACGTGCGCGCGCTGCGCGACGCGGTGGAGAGCTCGGTCCCCGTCGGCTGCTACGCGAACGCGGGGCGGCCGGACGAGCAGATGGGCTGGAGCTCCGACCCCGGCGCGCCGGAGCGCTACGCCGACGCCGCGGGCGACTGGATCGCCGCCGGCGCCGCGATCGTCGGCGGTTGCTGCGGAACTGGAGTCGCGCACGTCGCCGCGCTGGCCGCGCGGTTCGCGGACGGATAGCGGACACGACTTCGGAGGATCCCCGGTCCGGATGGAGGAGTTTCGCTGGCCGCCCGCAACGGGGGAGGCGCGGACCGGCGAAGCGTGGAAGCTGCTCGCCGCCGTGGGAGTGGGCGTGCTGCTCACGCTCCTCGTCGTCGCGATCGTCCTCTGAAGTAGGATGGCGCGCGCGATGCGCGTCCTCTTCGTCCAGAACTGCGAGCTCGAGGGGATCGGGTTCTACGGCCCGCTGCTGGAGCAGGGCGGCTGCACGGTCGACGTCCATCCCGCCTGGCGCGGCGGGCCGTTCCCGAGCCCTGAGGACTTCGACCTCGTCCTCGCGGGCGGGACGCCGATCGCGGCCTACGACGCCGAGGACCACGCGTTCCTGCGCGACGAGCTCCGGTTCCTGAGCCGCGTTCTCGAGCTCGACCTTCCGTACCTCGGCATCTGCGCCGGTGGCCAGTTGCTCGCCCGGGTGCTCGGCGCGGAGGTCGGCCGCAACCCGGTGCGCGAGATCGGCGGCTACGAGGTCGAGCTCACCGCGGAGGGCGCGAACGACCCGCTGTTCGCCGGCTTTCCCGCGCGCTTCCCCGTCTTCCACTGGCACGGCGACACGTTCGAGGTGCCCGCGGACGCGACGCTGCTCGCGACCGGCGAGGCGTGCCGCAACCAGGCCTTCCGCCGCGGCCGCGCGGTGGCGCTGCAGTTTCACCTCGAGGTCGGACCGGAAGCCGCCGGCGCCTGGGCCGAGGCCTACGCGGCCGAGCTCCCGCCCGGAAAGACCGCCGCCGACGTGCGCGGCGAGTGCGCGGCGGGCGCGCCGGCGATGAATGCGCTGGCGGAACACCTGATCGGGAACCTCCGCGCGTGAAGATCCTGGTGACGGGCAGCGCGGGCCACCTCGGCGAGGCGCTGATGCGCACGTGGACGGATCGCGAGGCGATCGGGCTCGACCTCCTGGACTCGCCCTTCACGCACGCGGTGGGCTCGATCGCCGACCGCGCGTTCGTCGCGCGTTGCATGGACGGAGTGGAAGCGGTCGTCCACACCGCGACGCTCCACAAGCCCCACGTAGCGACGCACACGCGCCAGGACTTCGTCGACACGAACGTGACCGGAACGCTCAACCTGCTCGAGGAGGCGGTGAGAGCCGGCGTCCGGTCGTTCGTCTTCACGAGCACGACGAGCGTGTTCGGCCGCGCGCTGGTCCCGCCGCCGGGCGCGCCGGCCGCGTGGGTCACCGAGGACGTCACGCCCGTTCCCAGGAACGTCTACGGCGTGACGAAGGCCGCCGCGGAGGACCTCTGCGAGCTGTTCCACCGCGACCACGACCTGCCGTGCCTGATCCTGCGGACGTCGCGCTTCTTTCCGGAGGAGGACGACAACCGCGCGACGCGGGAGGCCTACGAGGACGCGAACGCGAAGGCGAACGAGCTCCTGCACCGGCGCGCGGACGTCGAGGACGTCGTCGGCGCCCACGTCCTCGCGCTGGAGCGCGCTCCTGCGATCGGCTTCGGCCGTTACGTCGTCAGCGCGACGACGCCGTTCACGCCGGACGACCTGGCCGAGCTCAGCGCGGACGCGCCGGCGGTCGTGCGGCGCCGCGTGCCCGACTACGAGGAGGAGTACGCGCGCCGCGGCTGGCGGATGTTCCCGAGCATCGGCCGCGTCTACGTCAACGAGCGCGCGCGCGAGGACCTCGGCTGGTGCCCGCGCTTCGACTTTCGCCACGTGCTGGATCGCCTTAAGGCCGGCGAGGATCCGCGCAGCGACCTGGCGCGCGCCATCGGAGCCAAGGGCTACCACGACCGGACCTTCGAGGACGGCCCCTATCCCGTCGCGGATTGACGGGAACCCCGGTCTCCCGCCGCGCGGCGACCCGTGGCACGATGACCGGGCGATGAAGATCCCCGGAGCTTTTGCGGTCGCGGCGCTGTTCGCCCATTCGTTCGCCGCTCAGTGCGAGATCGCCGAGCTCCAGGCGTCGGACAGCGCCGACACCGACGGCTTCGGGACGGAGGTGGCGCTCGACGGTACGCGCGCGGTCATCGGCTCGGGCACCTTCCTCTCGTTCGTGGGAAACCACACCGCGTACGTCTTCGACGAGACGCCCGCGGGCTGGGTCGAGTCGGCGGCTCTCACCGTTCCCGACGCGGTGGCGATCGAGTTCGGGCTCGCCGTCGACGTGCTCGGGGACCGGCTCGTCGTCGGAGCGCCCGCCGACGACACGATGGGCACCAACTCCGGCGCCGTCTTCGTCTACGAGCTCAGCGGCGGCCTCTGGACGCCGGCGGCGACGCTCTACGTGCCCGCGCCGGCTGGAAAGGAGCGCTTTGGAACTTCGCTCCTGCTCCTCCCCGATCGGCTGATCGTCGGCGCCAGGGGCCAGATCGGCGACGACGGGCAGGTCTTCGTGTTCGACCACGCCGGGGGCGTCTGGTCCCACGTGGTCACGCTCGCGGGTTCGATCTTCGGGACGACCGATACGTTCGGGACATCGCTCGCGTGGTCGGGAACCGAGCTCCTCGTGGGGGCTCCGGACAAGGGCCTCTTCGACGTCGGGGGCGCGTACCTCTTCGACGAGGCTCTCGGTTGGGCCGAGACCGCCGTGCTCTCCGCCCCGACGCCCGTGCCCTTCTCGGACTTCGGCTTCCACGTCGCGCTCGACGGCGACACCGCCATGGTCAGCGCGCGGGAGAACGTGGACGGCCAGGTCTACGTGTTCGAGCGCGTCGGCGGGGCGTGGTCCTTCGACGAACAGCTCGTTCCCGACGATCCGACGGACTTCGACCTGACCGGCGTCGTCGTCGAGCTGGACGGCGACCGCGCGTTCGCCGGCGCACCCGGGGTCGAGCTCTTGCCTTCCTCTCCCATGGACTCCGGAGCCGTCTTCGAATTCGAGCGCTCCGGCGGCTCCTGGTCCCAGGTCGCGGAGCTCGCGGCGGAGAGTCCGGTGAAGAACGGCGCCTACGGCGTCTCGCTCGACTTGTCGGAAGGCCGCCTCCTCGTCGGGGCGCAGGGCACGGCGACGATCTCGCCGCCGGTCGCGGGACGCGCGCACCTCGTCGCCGTCGACGCGGGCTTCGAGACGTACGGCGCCGGCCTCGCCGGCACGGGCGGGCTGGTTCCGTCGCTCACCGGCGACGGATGCCCGAGCCCCGGAGCCGACCTGACCGTCTCCGTGTCCGACGGCCTCCCCGGCGCGCCGGGTTTGCTCGTCGCGGCGAGCACCGAGGCGTCGACCCCCTTCGCGGGTGGACTGATCCTCGTCGGTCCGCCGATGGCGACGCTTGCCCACGTCCTCGACCCAACGGGCGAGCTCGCGCTCGCCGTCGACACGCCGTTCAACCCGTCGTTGGTCGGACTCGTGCTCCGCCTGCAGGCGGGTTACGCCGACGCCGGCGCCGTGTTCGGCGTGAGCCTCACCAACGGGTTGCGGATCCTCTACGGGTAGCCGCGGCCAAGGCGTTGGCTTGGCGGGGGGGGGCGGCGCCCGACATGCTACGATTCGTGGCGACGCCCCATCCCGAACCGCGACCTGGAGGAGTTTTCATGAAGGCGATCCTCGCGCTGCTGGCCCTGGTGGTTCCGCTGGGCTTGACCGCGTCCTGCATCTTCGTGGCCGAAGGCCGTTCGAGCCACGACCTGGAGTACTGCGCGGACTGCGGGCAGTACGTCGACGCGGACTTGTGCTGCAGCGATACGGGTGAGACGTGCGTCAAGAGCGGCAAGGACTGCTGCAAGTAGGGCCGTAAGCCGGCTCACGCAAACAGCGTTGGTTCTCCTCCTCGCGCCCGCGTGCGGGGAGGAGACTGCTCCACCCCGCGCGGCGGCGGCACCCTCGCCGACCGACGAGGCGGCCGCGCTCGAGGCCTTGCGGGCGATCGGCTACACCTCCTGGGACGAGGCTCCGAGCGACGGGTCGTCGGGCGTCGTCGTTCACGACGCGGCGCGCGCTCACGCCGGCGTCAACCTCTACACGAACGACGTCGACGAGGCGTACGCGCTCGACATGGACGGCCGGGTGCTGCACACGTGGCGCATCCCGGGCCGCACGCAGGTCGAGTTCTTTCGGCTCCTGGAGGGCGGTCGCGCGCTCGCGATCAGCGTCGACCAGGGCGTCACGCTGGTCGACCGCGAGTCCAACGTCCTCTGGTCGGTCGACTTTCCCGCGCACCACGAGGTCTGCGCGCTCGCGGACGGGACGTTCCTCGTTCCGTTCTGGGAGGAGCACGAGGACTACCGCGGCCGGGCGGTGCGCTTCGACGGGATGCTGCGTTTGTCGGCGGACGGTGCGGAGCTCGACCGCTGGCGCACGTGGGATCACCTCGAGGAGCTCCAGAAGCTGCACCCGCCGCTGGTGCTCGACACGGCGCCCCCGCCCGGATCGGACGAGGCGGGGCAGGTGTACGACTACTACCACCTGAACTCGATCCACGAGGTGGGACCCAACGCCAGGGACGGCGACCCGCGCTTCCGCGTCGGCAACCTGCTGCTCTGCTTCCGAAACGCGAACCTGGTCGTGTTGCTCGACGGCGAGACGCGCGAGGTCGTCTGGCACTGGCGGCCGGGCACGCTCGACATGCCGCACATGCCGACGATGCTCGCGAACGGGAACGTCCTCATCTTCGACAACGGCCACCACCGCGGCTGGTCGCGCATCCTGGAGATCGATCCGACCGACGGCAGCCGCGTCTGGTCCTGGCGCGCCGAGCCCAAGGAGTCGTTCTTCACCAAGGGGCGCGGCTCGTGCCAGCGGCTCGCGAACGGCAACACGCTGATCTGCGAGTCGGAGCGCGGGCACGTCTTCGAGGTCACGCGCGAGGGCGACGTCGTGTGGGACTTCTGGAATCCGGAGGTGAAGAACGGGAAGCGCAAGCGGATCTATCGCTTCCTTCGGCTGAGCGAAGACGCGGCCGGGATCGGAGACTGACCTGGAGCGGGTGGCGCGACGGAGATGCGTTTGTAAACGATGGCGTCGGTCGCGGAAACGCTTGGACGAAGAGCAGCCGCCCCGGCGCTTCTCTGGTAGCGTGACTCTCGCCCCGGTCTTGCGCGACCGGCGACCGCCGGCCGCGTCTATCGATTCCATTCCGTACGGACCTCTGCCGCTTCGAGGAGATCGCCATGCGTCTCATCGCTCCGCTCCGGTCGTTCCCGACCACCCTGGCCGTCGTCGCCCTCTCCGCGCCCGCGCTCGCCAACGACCTGGAGTTCACGAACCTCCAGGGCGGGCTCTCCCACGGCGTCTACTTCCGCTCGGACGGCCTGACCGGCTGGGCGGTGGAGGACGGCGGGCGCATCCGCAAGACCACCGACGGTTTCGACACCTGGACCTTCCAGGAGACGCCGGCTTCGGCGCGCGTCCAGTTGCGCGGCGTCTACTTCGTCGAGGGCGGAACGTTCGACGGCTGGGGTTGCGCCGTCGGGGACCAGCACACGATCCTGCGCACCGACAACGGCGGCGCGACGTGGACGCAGGTGGACAAGGCCGTGCTGCCCGATTGGCCCGACGATCCCGAGGACCTGAATCTATGGGACGTGGTCTTCGTCGAGGTGGCGGGGCCAAAGGGGCCGGAGCTCCACGGCTGGGTCGCCGGCCGCGAGGGCGTCTTGTGGTACAGCACCGACGCCGGCGCGAGCTGGGAGTCCCAGCACGACAACTACAACGAGATCCTGTGGCACGGCTACAACCGCGACGACCGCTACGGTTTGCACGCGGTCGAGGACGGCACCGGAACGCTGCACGTCTACGTCACCGGCGATTGGGGCGTGATCGCGCACACGACCGACGAGGGGGCCACCTGGGACTTCCTCGACAACGTGCCGGGCATGATCGCGCCGGACTTCGGCCCCAACATCGAGATCTACGACGTCGAGGTCCTGCCCACCGGCGACGGCTACGCCACCGGCGGCGTCGGGACCGCCTGCGGCCGCGCGTACCGCATCAGCAACTGGACGACGGTGACGTGGGAGCAGCTCGGCCCGCAGAACCCGGCCCCCGAGCCGCCGCCGGCCTCGTGCACGTCCGGCCACTTCACGTCCGCCACGACGCTCTACGGCATGGGGATCCTGCCGGACGGGCGCGGCGTGGGCGGAGGGTACGCGTCGCACACCTGGCGCGCTCCCTTCACCGGCAGCCTGTGGGAGTCGACCTACCAGCCCCTGCCGAGCGCGGACCCGGTCACGCCGCCGCTGTGGGGAACGACGTCGGTCGGAACGCGGGTCTACACCGTCGGGCAGTTCGGGATCTTGCGCCGCACCGACGACGGAACGGCCGCGGCTCCGGTGTGGGTGGACAAGCACGGGACCGAGACCACGCGCCTGATCGACGGCGATTTCATCGACGGCTCGACCGGCTGGGTCACCGGGCAGACGGGACGCGTGCACAAGACCACCGACGGGGGCCTCACGTTCACCGAGGTCTTCAACCCGAGCCTGATGAGCTTCTACAACCACGGACTCGACTTCGCCGACGCGAACCGCGGCATCGTCGTGGGCAACCCCGTGGGCACCGTGCCCTTCATCGCCTACACGCATCAAGGCGGCGACGACCAGAGCGAGTGGACCCAGGTCGGCTCCGGCGCCTTGCCGGACTTCGGCGGCTCGCCGCCGTTCCTGTTCGACGTGCACTTCTTCGACGCGAACCTGGCCTGGGCGGTCGGCAGCAACGGCTGGGTGCTGCACTCCGACGACGGCGGCGTCACCTGGGACGACGCCGACCCGAACGGCGACCTCGGCACGCTCAAGATGAACGCGGTCAGCTTCCTCACCCCGACCATCGGCGTCGTCGTCGGCACCGGCGGCCGCTGCTTCGCGACGCTCGGCAACGACCTCTGGTTCGAGCTCGACGTGAACCTGACCGGCGGCGCCGACTACACCGGCGAGCTCCTCGGCGTCGAGGCGCGCCTGCCGAGCACCGTCGTGGCGGTCGGCGAGGACGGTTACGTTTTCGCGTACGTCGCCGCCACCGGCACGCTCGAGCAGGTCTACCAGTCGACGACCGGCTTCAACCTCGAATCGGTCGCGTTGCACCCCACCCAGCTTCAGGTCTACGCCGGCGCCGCGGACGGCGGCTTCGTTTGGTACGACGGCTCGGGCTGGAGCGAGCCCAACAGCGAGATGAGCTACCGCATGTCGGCCATCGCGCCGGTGGGAGACGGCGGCTTCGCGATCGGGCAGAGCTTCCTGCTCAATCGGTTCGACCTCGTGCCCTGATCGGCGAGCGTCGGAAACTGGGTTTCACCTGCAACGCGCCCGCGCGGCGGAACTACCGCCGACGTTCGCCCCACCACACAGGAGAGTCGAGAATGCAGCACGTCATGACGCTAGCGTGCCGGCGAGGGGTTGCCCTCGTCCTGCTGGGATCGGGACTCGCGGCGCAGGAGGCATGGAGCGACGTCGACCGCGACGGTGTCGCCGAGTTCGCCCGGAGGGAGGGGACGCAGACCGTGCTCTACTCGGGTCTGACCCACGCGCCGCTCTTCCGGTTCGAGGGTCGCCTCGAGCCGGACGACCTCGCGGCGGCGGCCGCACCTCCGCCGAGCCCCACCATCGGGCCGCCGCTCATCGGGCCGGTGGCACCGCGCAAGGGCGGACCCCGCGCGCTCGTGCCGAACCTGAGCTCGAACGACGTCAGCATTCTGGACACCGAGCTCAACGTCGAGATCGCGCGCATTCCCGTCGCCGACCGACCCTTCAAGGTCGCGATGACGGGCGACGGCCGCTTCGGTTACGTGGCGCAGCAGAGCGGGGGCAACGTCTACAAGATCGACATGATCGGCCTCACCCTGGCGAAGACGTTCTCCGTGCCGACGACGAGCTTCGTCGCCGAGGTCGAGGTGTCGCCCGACGACCGCTGGCTCGTCCTGGGGGAGACGATGAGGGGCACCGTTCACATCGTCGACGCGACGACCGACACGCTCGCCGGCTCGCTCGTGCTCTGCCAGAGCTGCGACGGCGTCACCGCCGGCATCCTCTCGACGCCGCAGGTCGCGTTCTCGCCGAGCTCGCAGATCGCCTACGTGTCGATCGCGCAGAGCGACGAGACGCTGTACGCGATCGAGCTCGCCACGCAGTCGATCGTGGCCTCCGGCCCGACGCAGCCCACGGGCGGGACGCCGATCACCGACCTCGAGCTCACGTCGGACGGGAAGTTCCTCTACATGGCCGAGACCTTCTGTTTGGGAGGGATCTGCGACTATCGCGAGGTCGACGTGACGACCGCCGCGTTCCAGGACATCCCGGTCAATCCCGCTAATCCCGCGCCGGACGTTCAGCTCGTGTTGAACGAGGCGCGGATCGCCTCCGGCGGTCTCTGCTACGGGGGCTGCGGAAACTCCCTCGACATTCTCGACCGCGGGACGCAGCTCGTGACGCCGATTCCGACCGAGACCGAATCCAACCGCAACCTCGTCTACGAAGAGGCGCGGCAGCGCATCTGGGGCATCTGCATCCCGGCGTTCATCTACTGCAACCCGGGCAAGGTCGACGTGTTCGACCTGATCACGCAGCAGAAGGTGACGACGATCGACGAAGCCGTGTTCTTCGGCAACACGGCGCTGTCGCAGGACGGCAAGTCGTTCTACGCGATCGACCCGTTCGACCGGATCCTCGTGATCGACACCGCGACCTTCGCCGTGTCCCACATCGACGTCGGCTCCAACCCGCGCGGGGTCTTCCTCCAGGGGGACAACCGGGTGAAGTTCCTGTCGAACTAGAGGTCGAGCCGCTACCGCTCCAGCCAACGGGTCGCGGTGCGATAACATGCCGCCGTGCGCACCGCGGTCCTTCTTCTCGCCGTGAGCTTCGCGGCTTGCCGCGCTCCGGCGGACGAGCCGGTCGCCGTCATGCTCGCCCCGCCCGGCGCCGGCGAGATCGACGGCCTGTCGATCGAGAACCTCTTCGCCACGCCGACCTTGAGCGCGCACCTCGCCTCCGCCGACGAGCCGATTCCCGCGCACTATCACGCCCGCCACGAGGAAACGGTCTACGTCGTCGCGGGTCGAGCACGCATGTGGATCGACGGAGAGGCCTATGAGCTCGAACCGGGCATGCTCGTCCACGTCCCGCGCGGCGCGGTGCACTCGGTGGAGCCCGAGGGACCCTCCTCGGTGCTCTCGATCTTCACGCCGCCGTTCGACGGCAAGGACCGGGTCTTCCTCGATGCCAAATGAAGAAGGGCTCCCGCGGAGGAGTCCGCCGGAGCCCGTAGTGACCGTTGAGGCGTTTCGCTAGAGCATCCCGATCGTGACGTCGATCGCGTTGGCGAGCTGGACGCCGAAGAAGAGGTCGAGGCTACCCGCCTGCGTGGAGAGCGTCCCTCCGACGTACGAGCAGTCGTTGGGAATCTCGATGGCGAACCTGGCGCCGGGCGCCGGGCTCGGGACGACGAGGAAGGGCGTCAACCCGCAAAGGAAGGTCCCGACCGGCGAGGGGATGTTGGACGGCGCCATCGAAACGGCGACGAAGTCGGCGATGGCGTCGGGAACGAACGTCGTATGGTCGACGACCGGATCCCAGTCGGAACCGATGACCGGGCCCGTCGTGCCGGGGAGGAAAGCGATCGGGTTGGCCGGAGTCCCCGCGCGGATGACCTCGACGGCGGCCGCCGCGTTCGTCGCGATCGTGAAGTCCAGCCCGACGTTGTGGCTCGTGGTGCCGTCGACGCCGAAGCCGGTGGAGCCGTCGATGTTGTTCGCGTTCGTGAACTCGAGGAAGCCCTCGTAGCTCTGGTTCGGCGCGAGCGTGCAGCCCGGGATGATGCCCGCGGTCGTGCCGCCGACCGCGATCTGGGACAGGATGCTGGCGTCGCTGCCGTCGAAGATCTCGAGGACCGAGACGCCCGAGGCCTGGGTCAGCGGACCCGGGTTGTTCCACGTCAGCGTGAAGGGAGCCGCCGGATCGTGGCTCTGGACGTCGCTCCAGGTGCTCCCCGTCAGGAACGGCGGGTTCGGGTACTGCTCCGGGCCGAGCACCAAGGGTTGGAAGAGCGTGCCGAGCGTGCCCCCCGTCAACCCGAGCGTGTATTGCGTCGCGCTCGGGAACACCTTGTTCATCGAGCCCTGGCCACCGAAGTCCGCTTCCAGGACCCAGGTGTCGCCTTCGAGGGTGAGCGGGATGCTGCCGAGGATCCCGCCCCCGGAGATCGAGACGGCCGCCGCGTCACCCGGGCTCTGCGTGCGAACGTAGACGCCGACCGACCAGCCGGTCGGCAGCGTCGGTTGGGTGTCGTCCGCGGTCTGTTCGACGGAGGGTCCCTTGACCATTCTCCAGTGCGTGACTTGGGCGGAGGCGGAGGCGGAGAGGGCCAGGACCGAGGAAAGGGCGAGCAGCGTTCTCATCGCGGAAAGATCTTCCTGGGGTGATCGGGAACCCTCCGACCCGATTCGGAGGGTCCAAAACATACCCCTCCGAAAAGTCGGGGGACGGGAAGCGCGAAGAAGCTGAGTCCCCGTCCGCGGCCGCGACAACCCGATCTCCGGCGGCGGGGAACGCTCCGCCCGCGAGTCGAACGGTAGACGACGAGGGCTTCCATGCTTCCGATCCAGATCGCGGTCTTCCTGGGGTTGGTTCTTTCGTCCGGCGGCGCGCCGGGCTCGTCCGAGGCCGAGGTGCTGTGGCGGTTCGGCCGCTTCCAGAAGGTGCTGGACGAAGCGGGCGCGAGCGGAAAGCCGGTGCTCGTCTACTTTTGGATGGAAGGCAGCGAGCAGTGCGTACAGATGTACGAGGCGACGCTTAAGGAAGAGGCAGCGGTCGAGGCGACCGCGGACTTCGTCTGCTACAGCGCGAAGCACGGGGACCCTTACGGCGGCAAGCTCTTCGAGCGATACAAGATCACGACGGTGCCGTGCGTCCGCGTGATCAAGCCCGATGGTGAGGCGGACGACGGGTTGACCGGTTTCGCGGATCCGGGCACGTTCGTGCAGCAGCTCGAACGGATCAAGAGTGGGAAGGACACGCTGTCCGACTTGCGCGCGCGCAGCGCGGCGGACCCGGACGACTTCGACCTGCGCAACCGGGTCGCGGGCAAGCTCTTCGACCTCGGCGACGTCGAGGGCCACGACGCGATCCGGGACTCGATCAAGCGCGACGACCCCGAGGGAGAATCGCGGATCGGGGCGCAGCTCCACATGGCCGACGTGACGACGGCGATGACGAAGGAGGCGACGCGGGTGTCGGAGGTCGAGCTCGATTCGCTCTACGCCTTCGCGGAGAAGGCGCGCCATCCCGACGTGACCTTCGCCGCCTGGGCGACGATCGCGGCGAACGAGAACGCTCGTGGAAACACGAAGGCCGAGCACGCCGCCCTGCACGCGGCGTGGGCCGCGGTTCCGGCCGCGAACGTGCTGAACTGGGGCAACTCGACGGCGCTGTGGCTTTGGAGCAACCGCGACGTCCTCTCGAAGGAGGACAGGGCCCTGGCGCTCGACATGGCGGTGAAGGCCGTCGAGAAGGCCGAGCTTCTGAGGAACGGCGGCTCCGACGGCGCGAGCTCGTACTCGGGCGACGACTACGAGGCCTTCCTGGCCGACCGTCTCACCACGCTGATCAAGTGCCAGGCGATGAACGGCAAGCGCAAGGACGCCCTCGCGCTGGTCGACCGCTGTCGCGAGCTCGACCCGGAGAACCCGGTGCACGAGCGCTTCGCGAAGCTGCTCAAGAAGAAGAAGGACCTCGGCGTTGCCGACGCGTACCACGACACGCGTCCGGTGTGGTCGCCCGACGGCAAGAAGGTGATGTACACCTCCGACCGCGACGGCAACCACGAGATCTACGTGGCCGACGTCAAGAAGGGTAAGGAACGGCGGCTGACGCGCTTTCGCGGCAACGAGTCGACGGGAAGCTGGTCGCCGGACGGCAAGCGGATCGCCTTCAACTCCGATCGCTTCCGCACGAGCGGCATCTACACGATGAAGTCGAACGGCAGGGACGTCGCGCTCCTCGTCCCGTTCGATCCGCGGGCCCCGGTCGGCACGAGCGACCCCGCCTGGTCGCCCGACGGCGAGCGGATCGCCTACGCGAGCTACCGCAACGGCAAGTCGGAGATCGCCGTGATGAACGCCGACGGAACGGGCGAGACGATCCTGACCGCGTCGACGCCCAAGACCGACATGCAGCCGACGTGGTGCCCGAAGGGCGAGCGAATCTACTACATGTCCAACCGCGCCGGCGACAGCGACGTGTACGCGATCACGCCCGACGGCGGGGAGGACGTGAACGTCACCAACGCCCCGGAGGACTCGTGGGACATGGATCCGGAGCTCTCCCCCGACGGCAAGCACATCGTCTTCGCGAGCTGGCGCAGTGGCCAGCTCGAGATCTACGTCATGGACCCGGATGGCAAGAACGTCGAGAACCTGACCAACAGCCCGACCGAGGACCGCCACCCGCGCTGGTCCCCCGACGGCAAGAGGATCGCCTTCGACCGCAAGGGAGCCGACGGGAACACGCGCGTCTTCATCATGAACGCGAACGGGTCGAATCCGGTTCCGCTCGTGCCGATGAGCTGAGGGACGCCGGCGCGAACCGCTAGCTTCGCTGAGCCCGCTCTAGGAGATCGCCGAGCCCCTTGGCTGATGCGAGCGAAGCGAGGAGGCCTTGATCGAGTGAGTCGGACCGAAGCCTCAGGATCGCGAGAACGTCGCGCCACTGGCGTTCGGAGCTCTCGCCGCCCAGGCGGTACCAGTCAAGCTTGCGCACGACGATGACCTCCGGCGACGTGACGCGGTACTCTCGACTCGACCCCGGGGCGAGCGGCCGCTCCACCGACCGCTCGAGTTGCTCCACGTCGAGCACGTCTTCACCCTCAACGAAGACGTCGATCTTCAGGTAGCTCGCGAGGTGGATCACGTTGAACGCCGTGTGGGACGCCACGGCTTGCCGGACCAGATCCTCGTCGACGTAGAATCCGCCGGAGAGAGCCGCGGCGAGCGGCTTCACGTGCTCCTCGCCCAGCGCCGCGAGCAAGTCGACGTCGTTCGTCGCGCGGGGCTCACCCCATGCACCGGCGGCCACGGATCCCCCGACGGCGTAGGCGACGCCAAGTCGTTCGAGCGCGTGGACCAGTTGCTCGAGCGCCGCGAGGGGCTGCGGCGTCATCGGCGGCTACCGTCGGCGGCGTCCCAGCCGTACGCCTTCTCCACCAGCTCCCGGCCGTACTTGAGCGCCGCGAGATGGAGGCGCGCCTCGTGTTCGGAACAACCCGGATGGCGTTCGTAGATGCCGACCAACGCCACGTCGTCCATGGTCCGGTTGAGCCGCAGGATGATCTCGACCTTTTGAACCGGATCGAGCGAGCGGTAGAGCTCGTCGAGCTTGGCCCGGACTCGGGGATGCGTGTCGTCCACGGAGCGAACTTTACCATCGACGGGATTGGAGCTCGGCCCCGGAAACGAGACACCGGCGAGCGGGCGCCCGGGCCCCGGCAAGCAGGTCAAGAAGAGAGGCCCCGCCGCGAGGAGAGGCCTCCGCTCTTCAGATGAACTGGTTCGAGCCTACGGAGCCAGCGTCTGGCTGACGCAGTTCGTGCTGGTGAACTCGAACACGGTCAGGTCGACGATCAGCCCCTGCGTGTTCAGGGTGATGCCCGCCGAGCCCGGTGCGATCGGGAGCTGCACGCTCGTGAACGCGCCTTCCGACGTGAACACGAACACCGTCGGCGTCACCGCGCCGGTCCACGCGCCGGACGTCGCGCTGAACACGCCGTCCGGGACGACCAGCAGGTTGGCCTCACCGCCGAACACCGGCACGCCGGGGTTCGGAATCGGGACCAGAGAGGAGCCGGCCACCGCGATGTTCGGCACGGCCGAGAGCAACAGGTCGCGGATCTCGACGCCGGTCGTGGAGAGGCCGCTGCCGACCGACAGGCGGCGGCCATTCGTCGCGCCGCCGCCGTTGTCGCCCGGCTCGACGCCGGCGCCGCCCGTGTCGGAGACGTGCTGCACCACGGGGTCGCGGAAGGTCAGGTTGGCTTCGAGCATCGAAACCACCGCCTCGGCGAGCGGCGCGCCGCCGCCGAGCTGGAAGCCGCCGTCGATGTTCAGACCGCCGGCGAGGTCGGCCTGCGTCTCAGTGGTCGAGTGCACGTCCTGGAGACCGTAGTCGCCCAGTCCGCACACGCCGCCCGTGGCGGTCATGCCGCCGTTGACGAAGTAGGTGACGGCCGCATCGGACGCGGCGGTGCCATCGGCCGTAAGGACAATGCCGGTGCTGGGCGTGCTGCTGAAGTTGAGCTCGACCAGGTAGCCGTTGACGAAGCCCGTCGGCGGGCACGTCGAGCCGACGGGCGAGCAGAGCGACGGAGCGACCGTGCAGGGGTTGCCGAAGCCGGAGTTGCCGACGATCACCAACGTCTCGGTGGTGAAACCG
>JANQEJ010000302.1 GCA_028278425.1 Planctomycetota bacterium
TGCGCGCGCTTCGCCCCCTCGCCGCCGCGCGCGACCGACCGCCCCGGCGAGCACGAGAACGGGGCCCCGGAAAGCCCTCGCTACCCCTAAGGCAAGAGAATCACCGACTCCGGCCCGCTCACGCCCTTCAGCGAAAACCTCGCGAAGTCAATCCACCCCCAAGCGTGATGCACCGTCGCCAGCACCAACGCCGGATTCGACCCAGGCGGCAAGACGAACCTCGCCGTCCCGTGCCCCGACGGATTCAGATTCGCAAACGACTCCAAGAGCGGCGGCATGTTCGGCCCGTTCACCGTCAGGTTGAAGTACGCATCCGGATTCAGCGGCACGAGGAACGCACCGACCGAGAACCCCGGCACCGTCCCGCTGAGCGATCCGACGACGAAATACAGATCCCCGCCGCCGTCGACCGAGCACAGCGAGAGCTTCTGCTCCCCTCCACCCGCCAGCGACACCGTCCCCGGCGCACCCTCGAACCCCGGCACTCCCGCCGCGTTCTCGAACACGCTGCGCACTTGCTCGTCCGTCAGCGCGCTGTCGTAGACCTGAACGTCGTCGATGAGCCCGTCGAAGTAGTCGGCGCTCGCCTTGGAGGCGATGTACCACGCCGGGTTGGCGAACCCGGCCGGCATCGCGCCGGACACCTTCCCGAGCTCGGCCCCGTTGACGTAGAAGGTGACGTCGAAGCTCGAGTCGAACGCCGCCGCCACGTGCGCCCACGTGCCGATCTGCAACGGAGCGCCGAGCGAATACGCGTCGATCTCCTCCGTCGCGAAGCGCAGCGACGATCCCGAGATGCCGAACGACCAGCTCTCGGAGTTGCTGAAGATCTGCTGCAGTCCGCTGAGCACGTTCGGCTGGATCCAGGCGGACACCGTCAGATCGCGGTCGAGGTCCTGGAGCTCGGGCAGGCTACCGATCAGCACGTTGGCGCCGGCGCCGTCGAAACCGGCGGCGAGACCCGTGCCCGGTTGAGCTCCCGGCTGACCGAGCGCGACGGCGGCGGAGTAGAAGCCGGGGTGCCCCTGCGGCGACGAGTCGGCGGCGATGATGCCGCCGGTCTCGTCCAGCTTGTAATAGACGACCAGGTCCGGCTCGAAGTCGGTGACGCGAACCGTAGCCGTGTCCTGTCCGCCGAGACCGTCGCCGGCCGTGTAGTCGAAGGTGTCGACGCCGTGGATGCCGCCCGCGGGCGGCGTGTACAGCAACTGCCCCCCCGACGGCGCGACGGTCCCGCCGAAAGCCGTGACCGCGTCGAAGGAGTCGATCGACACCGGATCGCAGTTGCCGTCGAAGTCGTTCGCGAGCACGTCGATCAGCGTCGCCCCGTCGGCCACCGCGTGGTCGGCGCGCGCGTTCGGCGGCACCGGCGTGACGTAACCCGGACCGGACGACAGACACCCGAGCGTCTGCTTGTAGTTCAAGATCAACTGCTCGGTCACCTCCCCGATCCCGATGGTCCCGCCGCCGCACATCACGCTCGTGCCGCCGTCGTCGAGGCAGTGCGGCGCGCTCCAGTTGTGCCCGAGCTCGTGGGCGAGGATGTCGGTGTTCGTGGCGAAGCTGAAGGTGAACTGCGTCAGCCCGTACCCAAAGCTCGAGTTGCAGATCACGCTCAGGTACGCGAGCCCGATGATGCTGCCCGACATCTCCCGTCCGGTGGCGAGGTGCGCCACGTCGCGGACGATCCCGCCCTGGCTCGAGACCCAGTGGTTGCGGAACTGGTCGAGCAGCGTGTTGGGGTCGTTGGTCGTGTAGGGATCGGGCTCGGCGGTCTGGACGACGATCGTCGTCGTCAGGTGCTCGATCAGGACGTCGCGGGCGTAGATCACGTTCGCGGCGTTCAGCGAGGCCTGGATGTCCTGCATCGCGGTCGTCGCGGACGAGCCGGAGAGCTGGAAGAACTCGAAGTCGGAGTCGAAGGCGATCTCCGCGACGTCGAGGCAGTTGCCGCCGGCGCCCGCCTTGGCGGTCCCTCCGCGAGGACCGGCGGATCCCGTCACCGCCTTCGCGACGCAGTTCAGGTCCTCGAACCGCGTCTGCGCCGCGTAGACCGCGTGCGCCCGCGCGTCCGCTCCGGGCTCGAAGTCGGCTAGCGGCTGCACCGCCCACCCGCCGCCGTCCGGCTCGAACACGCGCGCGGTCAGCGCGTCGTCGTGGAGGCTCGCCGCCACGAGCGCGTCCGGTCTGTCGAGCACGTGCCCGCGGTACGTGGCGACCGGCGGCGGCTCCAGCTCGGTGAGCTCGCCCCCGGCGCCGCGCGCGAGGAGCCGGAAGTCCTCGGCCCGGTTGGAGACCTTGGCGAGCACGAACGTCGTCGCGGCGTCGACGCGGATCGCGACCGCGTCGGGCAGACCCTGCGGGACGTCGACGTCGACGGCGTGGTAGTCGGGCGGCGAAGCGCCGACCTGCGGCGCCAAAGCGAGAATGGCTTGCGCGATGGGGAGCATGAACGACCTCCTGAGGCTCCCAACATACACTGCCCGGCATGGTGCGTCCTGACGCGAAGCGGTCCCCGGTCACCAGGTGGGTAGCCGAGGGTTGCGTAGCAGGCTGTGTCGGACTCGCGGGTGCAAGTCCCGCCGCGGTAATCGCCGGAGAGCCGCGTAGCAGGCTCCAGCCGTCGGGCGAGATCCCGCCGG
>JANQEJ010000308.1 GCA_028278425.1 Planctomycetota bacterium
CGAGGTGGTCGAACGCCATCTGCCACTAATGCCTGCCGGGCGCTCGGGGTTCCCTGAACCCGCGGGATCTCTCCGGGTCCTGCGCCGCTCGGCCCCGGAGCGGCCTCGAACCGGGTTTCCTGGGCTCCGGAAGCAAAACCCGGCTCAAAACTTGCAAACAGTTGTTCGAAACATAGATTGAAGAAGCGAGTGAACGAGAATCCTTCCTGCGACCACGACGCCGTCCCTTCTCTTCGGGTCTCTTCGGCCGAGGTGCTCGAGCGGGCGGCGGCCATCCTCCGCGCCGCGGGGGACCCCGGCCGCCTGCGCCTGCTTGAGCTCCTGGCTCAGGGCGAGCGCTGCGTCACGGAGCTGGCAGAGCTCTCGGGAGACTCGTTGCCCACTGTCTCGGCCCGACTGCGAGTCCTCCGCGGTGAGCGGCTCTTGTCCCGGCGGCGTGAGGCCAAACACCAATTCTATGCGCTCGCCGACCTCCACGTCGCCGAGCTCGTCCAAGGCGTGCTCGAGCACGCCGGTGAAGAGGAGACCTAAGATGAGCTGCGAACAACACGCGAACCACGATCACACCCATGGCGCCGACTGCGGTCACGTCGCGGTCCGGCACGGCGACCACGTCGACTACCTCCACGCCGGTCACCTGCACCATCCCCACGGCGACCACGTCGACGAGCACCGCCTCGAAGTCGGTGGGGCCAACTCCGCGGGCTGCACGCCGGATCACCGCTGCGAGGGTCATGACGCATCCCACGTGCACGGTCCCGATTGCGGGCACGAGGCCGTGCCGCACGGCGACCACATCGACTACCTGATCAACGGCCACCTGCACCACCCGCACGGCGAGCATTGCGACGACCACGGCCCGGTCGCCCTGGCCTGAACGCGTAGCCAAAGCCCGCTCGCTGCTCATCGAGGCGCCCGGCGATGCAGTCGCTGGGCGTCTTCATTTCGTTGCCCCCGGAGCTCAGAGCCTGAGTATCAGCAGAGCCGATCGTAGCGGCCGGAGGCGGGGCCGAGCACCCCCGGTGGGGGGGCTGCTCCGCCGTCGCGCAAGTACGGACTCGGACGGCGGCCGCTACTCCTCCTCCTCGCCGGCGCGGAGGAGCGCGAGGATGCTCGCGCGCAGCGGCCGCGAGAGCTTCGGCCAGGCGAGCAGGATTCGCTCGAGATCGGTGTCGGAGTCGCCCGCGAGCGGTGCCGAAACGCCGCACTGGACGCCACGCGGATCCGGCGGCTGGGTAGAAACCTCTGCCGGTGGCGCGCGGTGCGATTCTGACGAACCGGAACGCGGGTTCGATTGCCGCCACCTCCACCATCTTCCGCCCAGCGGCGTCCCGGAATCCGAAGAACTCGGGTCGAGGGTTCCAATCGTGCCGGCGGTGCGCGCATGGCCCTTTGGAGGGGCGACGACCGCCGCTCCCGGAACGCCGCGTGGGATTGCGCGACGGTTCCGCTGGAGAACGAAGACGTCTTGCCCAGGAGCAGCGCCATGCGAGAGCCGACGAGATTCACGCTTGCCTTCAGCCTCTTGACCACGGTGGCCGGAGCCCAGGCCGTCATCAACGTCCCCGGGGACCAGCCGACCATCCAGGCCGGCATCACGGCCGCGGTCAGCGGCGACACCGTCCTGGTCGCCGCCGGGACCTACTTCGAGTCCGACGTGGACTTCCAGGGCAAGGACATCACCGTCAAGAGCTCGGCCGGTGCCGAAGCGACCATCGTCGACGCCCAGGGCCTCGGACGCGTGTTCCTCTTCACGTCGGGCGAGGGGCCGGACGCCGTGCTGCGGGGCTTCACGATCACGAATGGCAAGGCGCCGGACGGGGCGGCGGGAATCGACGGTCTTGACGGTAGCCTCGGGACACCTGGCGCACCCGGTACGAACGGAGGGACCGGAAGCGGAGGTGGTGGCGTGCTCGTCGAGTTCTCCTCGCCCACGATCGACCGCTGCATCTTCACGGCCAACGTGGCGGGACACGGCGGCAAGGGCGGCGATGGAGGCGAGGGCGGTGATGCTATCTCCTTCCCCCTCACGTTGTCCTCGGCCGGAGGGGGCGGCGGCAGCGGCGGGGACGGCGGCGATGGCGGCGCCGTTCTGATCAACGGCAACTCTCCGACGTTCACGAACTGCCTCTTCCGGGGCAACTTCCCCGGCGACGCCGGCCAGGGGGGCGCGGGAGGCAGCGGGGGAGACGGAGCGGCGGGCCAGGACGCCAGTCCCGTCTTCTGCAGCCCCGGGACCCCCGGGACGGATGGGAGCAACGGCGGCGACGGCGGTGACGGCGGCAACGCAGGCAGCGGCGCGGCGATCCACGTCGTCATCGGAACGCCCCAGTTCCGCAACATCACGTCTGCCTCCAACGGACCGGCCGCCTTCGCGGGCGCGGGAGGCACCGCCGGCGCGGGCGGCATCGGGGGCCCGGGCGGCGCAGGGCTTGCGAGCTGCGGGATCCCTGACTATCCGGACGGTGCCGACGGTGTGGCCGGCACTCCCGGGGCGGACGGCGGTCCGGGAGCGGGCGGCGCCCTGAGCGACCTGTCGGGGAGCCTCGTGACCAACGCGATCTTCTGGGACAACCTGCCCGACGAGATCGCGGGCTCGCCTGCCGTCAGCTTCTCCAACGTGGAGGGCGGGTTCGCCGGAACGGGCAACCTGTCGGTCGACCCGCTCTTCGCCGGCGCGAGCGACTTCCGCCTCACCGCGTCCTCGCCCTGCATCGATGCCGGGGACACGACCTCCTTTCCGGGCAACGTCCTGACGCCGAGCAAGACGACCGCGTCGGTCGCGGGCGGCGACTTCGTCGACTTCGGGATCTCCGCCGGCCGGCTTGGGAGCGACCTCGACGGCAACCCGCGCATCGTCGACGACTCGCTGACGCCCGACACGGGGCTCGGTTCGCCGGTGGTCGACATGGGCGCGTACGAATTCGGCTCGTCGCCCCCTGCAAGCGCGCCGCAGTACTGGCTCCTCGGCTCGTTGAGCGGAACCTCGCCCGGCGTCTTGAGCGGCGGGATCCTCCTCCCGCTGAACGCCGACGTCTATCTGGCCGCGACGATCAACGACGCGAACCAGGGGATCTTCATCGACACGCTGGGGTCGCTGGACGCCGACGGTCTCGCGTCCGCGCGGATTCTCGTGCCGCAGAACCCGCTGCTCGACGGCATGACGGCGCACCACGCGTTCGTGACGATCGACGGCGTCCTCCTGGTGCCGCTCGACGTGAGCCCGCCCGAGCCGCTCGACTTCGTGCCTTAGGGAGCCCGGGGGAAGACGGGAGCGGAAGCCCCGCCGGTCGCGCGCCGGTGGGGCTTCCTCACTCGCGGGAGATGCTGCCCCGACTCTCAACGCGCTCGTTCGAGCACTCCCTCCGCCCACGCGCTCAGCTCGCGAACGACCTCCGGGTCCGCCTCGTCCGCGAGCTCCTCGCTCCAGAAGGCGAGGTTGCCGGCCACGTGGCGGTCGAAGGCGGAGAGGTCCCAGCGCTTCAGGCCGGACTGCTGGCCGCCCGTCAGGAACACGCCGTCCTCGTCGGTGCCGGCGAGGTCCAGGAGGGCCGCCGGCTCGACGTCGAGCTTCGCCACGCACACCGGCGGCTCGTCGCGCCAGCTCGCGAGGTCCCAGACGCGGACCTGTCCGGCAAGGGTGCCCGTGTAGAGGACCGAGGCGTCGGCCCCGAAGGCGACCGCGAGGACGCGGTCGTCGTGCTCGAGGACCACGTCGGGCTCGGAGGCGCCCCAGCGCCAGAGGCCGACGCCGTGGTCGTCCCAGGCCGTGGCGACGAGGACGCCTTCGGGACCGCGGCCCACGGCCACGCCGCGGACGTGGTCCACTGGCGCCATCGCTTCGGGCCGCGCCCGCGCCAGGCTCGCGTCCTCCGCGTCGATCCACAGGATGCTGCCGTCCCCCCGTCCCGCGACGAGCCCCCGACCGTCGGGCGACCACGCGACGCAACTGATGCGCTCCGGGACGAACAGGCCCTGGGTGGTGGGCGGCGGGAACTCCACCGTCGCGTCGACGACCCGCTCCCTGGCCTGGAACGGGACCCCCGGATCGAACTCGAGGAGGTGCACCGAGCCCTCCTGCGAGGCCGCCGCGACCCGACCCGTGGAGGCGTGGACCGAGAGGTCGTTGTACTTCCACGGTCGCCGGCTCGGACCGCCAGGCGCGCCGAGCCGCTCGAGAGGGACCAGCCCTGCGTCGGCCTCGAGGTACGCCCACACGAAGAGCTCCGCGTCCGTGCCGGCCAGGAGCACGTGGTCCTCGTTGCCGGGGAGAAAGACCGCGCCCGTCAGGAACTCCCCCTCGTCGACGAGCTCCGAGCCGCTCCGTCTCGCCACCCAATCCGGACTGAAGCGCCAGGGGACACCTCCGCCGGGAGCCCGCACCGCGGCCCTGGCGCCGACGTCCACGCCGGGGGCTCGGAAGTCCGTGCCGGCCACGGCGAGGCCTCCCGGTCGGGAGGACCGCGCTACGGAGTGGAGCGAGATCCGCGGCTCGCCGGCCTCGGTGACGCACAGCGGCTCGCCCCCGTCGAGCGCGGGGAGGTCCACGATCCGGGTGAGGCCGTCGATGCTCGAGCACACGAGCAGCTTCCCGTTGGCGTCGACAATCGCCCGGGAGATGGGAGCCTGGCGGAAGATCCCAAGACGTGCCGTCACCCCTCCTGCACCCCCCGCCCCCATCACGACTAACTCCCTGCCAACGACCTGGACGCGAACGCCTCCGTCCAGGGAGATGCCCATCGACTCGATCCTCTGGGAGAAGTCCACGCCTTCCCCGGGCACGAGGAACTCCGTCCAGGCATCGTCGGCCGGCGCTCCAGGCGGGAAGCACAGCCTGACCTCCTGATCGAACCGAAACGCCACGACGCTCCGGGGCGCGCGCCCCGCGAAGCTCCAGCCCTCCGCGGTGTGGCGCCACAGCTCGACGCCCAGGTTGACCTGGTCTCGCAGGACGACGGCAGCGTCCGGACGACGCAGCCAGTGCACCCGCACCTTGGCGGCCCCCCCAGGCTCCGTGCACGCCGCGAGGATCTCACGCTCGAGTCCCTCGGCGATCCCGGTGTTGGCGCCGACGTAGACGACCTCCGCAGCGCCCGGAGGGAGAGCCGACTTGCGGATCGACAGTCCGGTCGAGGGTGGCTCGAGCGCGTGCAAGCCCGACACGGAGGAGTGGGCGTACCAGCGTCCGTCCCAGGTGACATCCAGCTCCACGAGCCCCGGCAGGTCGAGCTCGTAGCGCCGCAGCCTCAGATCCGTCGGCTCCAGGACGTAGACCGGGACCGGATTCGGAAGCTGCGCCGCGGTCGCATCACCTGTCGTCACTCCGATGAACCTGCCCGTGGTCGGATCGGTCCTCCAGGGGGTGCGGGCCGCAACCTGGTGCGTGGCCAGGATCGGTGCCCGGGCGTAGGCACCTCGAAGCGTGCGCAGCACGGCCGGAGGAGCGGGGAAGCCGCCGGCTGCGCGCTCGGGGTCCAAAGCTCCCGCGCGCCCGCTGAGGAGCTCGCGCCAGGCCGCGCGCTCCAGGTCCTCACCCGGAGGCGCGTGGATGCCCTCGTCGCCGAGCGCGCGGTAGACGGCCACCACCTCGCGCCGCTCCCGCGCCTCAGCCCGGGAGCGCACCACGCCCAGCGCGACGACGGCCGCGATCCCCAGCCCCACCGCGACGAGGGACAGCACACGGTGCCGGCGGATCGTCCGCAGCGCGAGATCGACGGTGCCCGGCCGCCGCGCGCGCACGGGCTCTCCCGCGGCGAGACGACGGCAGTCCTCGGCCAGGTCGTCGACGCCGTCGTAGCGGTGGCGCGGGTCCTTCTCGAGCGCCTTGAGGATCACCGCGTCGAGGTCGCGGGCGTTCGCGTGGCCCGGGAGGTGCGCGCTCGGAGGACGCGGCGCGCCGTCCACGACGGCGCGCAACGCCGCGAGCGGGGTACCCTCCGTCGGATAGGGATGCTCGCCGGTGAGCAGGTGATAGAGGATCAACCCGAGGGCGTAGACGTCGGTCCGGCGGTCGGGGGCCGCGTCCACCCAGGGCGTCTGCTCGGGCGCCGCCCAGGCCAGGGTCCCCACGAAGTCGAGGCTCTGGGTCATGCCGTCAGCGCTGCGCCCCTGCACGTCCACG
>JANQEJ010000340.1 GCA_028278425.1 Planctomycetota bacterium
CGGCTCCAGGAACGCCGTCTTCGAGTCCTGGTGCCGACGAGCTGGTCGGGGGCGTCCTGGGGGACCGCGATGCGTATCGACCCGGACGTCGGCCGGACGTATCCCGTCAGCATCCGCATCGTCGTCGTCTTCCCGGCGCCGGTCGGGCCGAGGAAGCCGACCACTTCGCCCTTTTGAATCGAGAAGGAGACGTCGTCGACGGCGACGAACCGGCCGAAGCGTCGGGTCAGGGAGGCGACTTCGATCATGGGACGGGGAAGGTACCCCAGGGAGGGTACGGGGTGTAGTCGCCCCGGTTGGGGGGGTCTCAGGTGGACCCCCCCGTCGTGGCGTGCTTACGCCTTGACTTCGAAGTCGGCGTCGACGGGCTCGTCGCCGCCCTTGTCGGACTTGCCGCCGGTCGGGCCGCCTTCGGGCGCCGGGCCGCCGGCCGCGGCGCCGCCTTCGGCCTGCTGCTTCTCGGCCGCCTCCTTGTAGAGGATCTCGCCGAGCTTCTGGGCCTTCTGCTGGAAGTTCTGGAGCGCCGCCTCGATCTTGGCCTTGTCCTCGGACTCGGCCGCCTTGGTGAGCTCTTCCTTCGCGTCGGCGATGGCCTTCTTGTCGTCGTCGGAGAGCTTGTCGGCGTGCTCCGCCACCTGCTTGTCGGTCTCGTGCACCAGGGCGTCGATCTGGTTTTTGAGCTCGACGACCTCGCGGCGCTCCTTGTCCTCGGACGCGTGGGCCTCGGCCTCCTTGCGCATCCGCTCGACGTCGTCCTTCTCGAGGCCCGAGGAGGCCTCGATGCGGATCGTCTGCTCCTTGCCGGTGGCCTTGTCGACCGCCTTGACGTTGAGAATCCCGTTGGCGTCGAGGTCGAAGGAGACCTCGATCTGGGGGATGCCGCGCGGAGCCGGCGGGATGCCGTCGAGATGGAACTTGCCGAGCGTCCGGTTGTCCTTGGCGAACTCGCGCTCGCCCTGGAGCACGTGGATCTCCACCGAGGGCTGGCTGTCGCTCGCCGTCGAGAAGATCTGGCTCTTCGAGGTCGGGATCGTCGTGTTGCGCTCGATCAGCTTGGTGAAGACGCCGCCGAGCGTCTCGATGCCGAGCGAGAGCGGGGTCACGTCGAGCAGCACGACGTCGGAGACCTCGCCGGCGAGGATCCCGCCCTGGATCGCGGCGCCGATCGCCACGACCTCGTCGGGGTTCACGCCCTTGGAGGGCTCCTTGCCGAAGAGCTTCTCGACCGCCGCCTGGACCGCGGGGACCCGCGTGGAGCCGCCGACCAGGATGATCTCGTCCACGTCGCCGGCCTTCAGGTTCGCGTCCTCGAGCGCCTTGAGGCACGGGGCCTTCGTGCGCTCGATCAGACCTTCGATGAGCTGCTCGAACCTGGCGCGCGTCACCGTCATCTGCAGGTGCTTCGGCCCGGACGCGTCCGCCGTGATGAACGGCAGGTTGACGTCGGTCTGGACCGCCGAGGAGAGCTCGCACTTCGCCTTCTCGCAGGCCTCCTTCAGGCGCTGGAGCGCCATCGTGTCCGTGCGGATGTCGATCCCGGCGTCCTTCTTGAACTCCGCGGCCACGTGGTCGATCAGCGCCTCGTCGAGGTCGTCGCCGCCCAGGTGGGTGTCGCCGTTCGTCGAGAGCACTTCGAAGACGCCGTCGCCGATGTCGAGGATCGAGATGTCGAACGTGCCGCCGCCGAAGTCGTAGACGGCGACGCGGCCGCTCTTCTTCTTGTCCAGGCCGTAGGCGAGCGCCGACGCGGTGGGCTCGTTGATGATGCGCATCACCTCCAGCCCCGCGATCGTGCCGGCGTCCTTCGTCGCCTGGCGCTGCGAGTCGTTGAAGTAGGCCGGCACCGTGATCACGGCCTTGTCGACCTTCTCGCCGAGGTGCGCCTCCGCCGCCTCCTTGAGGTAGGTCAGCACCATGGCGCTGATCTCCGGCGGCGTGAACTCCTTGCCGTCGGCCTCGACCTTGACCAGCTCCTCCGCGCCGCCGGTGAGCTTGTAGGGCACGGTCTTCTCCTCGGCCTCCACCTCGCTGTGGCGGCGGCCCATGAAGCGCTTGATCGAGAAGATCGTCTTCTGGGGGTTGGTCACCGCCTGGCGCTTGGCGGGGGCGCCGACCAGGCGCTCGTCCCCCTGGAACGCGACGACCGACGGCGTGGTGCGCGCGCCTTCGAGGTTCGTGATGACTTGGGGCTCGCCGCCCTCCATGACCGCCACGACGGAGTTCGTCGTGCCGAGGTCGATGCCGATGATCTTGGTCGCTTTGCTCACTGGGGGTCTCCTTCGCGTCGAGGAAGCTGGGCTGGCCGCGGTAAAAACAAACCCCGTGCCAAGGCCCGGAAGGCGCAACCCCTTGTCCAACAGGGAGTTAGAAGCGGTTTGCATCCCGCCCGTTGCTGCCAGGTTGGCAGCGGACCCGCGACGCCTGTCAGGTTGGCAGGGGCCCCTCAGGTGATCCCGTACTCCTTGAGCTTGCGGTAGAGGGTCCGCTCCCCCATCCCGAGGATCTTGGCCGCCTTCTGCCGGTTGCCCTCGGTGAGCTCCAGGTTGGCCTCGATCAGGGCGCGCTCCACCTCGGCCAGGGAGTGCCCGGCGAGGTCCATCGCGCCCTGCGGCGTCTTGCCCGACACGCCGGCCTGCTTGATGTGCTCGGGCACGTCGACGACGTCGATCACGTCGGCGCGCGCGAGCAGCACCATGTTCTCGATCGCGTTGCGCAGCTCGCGCACGTTGCCGGGCCAGTCGTAGCGCACGAGCACCGCGCGCGCCTCGGGCGTGATGCCGCGGACCTCGCGCCCGTGCTCTTCGGAGAGCTCGCCGATGAAGTGGTCGATCAGCATCGGCACGTCGCCGGCGCGGCCGCGCAGCGGCGGCAGCTCCACCGTGACGACCTGCAGGCGGAACAGGAGATCCTCGCGGAACTTCTGCTCGTCGGCCATCTTCCGCAGGTCGCGGTTCGTCGCCGCCACCAGGCGGATGTCGACCTTCTGGACGCGGTTGCCGCCGACCGGCGTGACCTCGCGGGTCTCGAGCACGCGCAGGAGCTTCGCCTGCGTTTCGAGCGGCATGTCCCCCACCTCGTCGAGGAAGAGGGTCCCGCCGTCGGCGTAGACGAGCATCCCGTCCTTGGACGTGGCCGCGCCGGTGAAGGCGCCCTTGACGTGGCCGAAGAGCTCCGACTCGATCAGCCCCTGGGACAGGGCCGCGCAGTTCACCGCGACGAAATGGCCGTCGCGGCGCGGGCTGTTGTTGTGGATCGCGCGGGCGACGAGCTCCTTGCCGGTGCCGCTCTCGCCCAGGATCAGCACGGTCGCGTTCGTGGACGACACCTGCTGCAGGACGTCGAACACGCGCTGCATCGGCGCGGAGTGCCCGACGATGCCCTCGAGCCCGAAGCGCTTGTCGAGCTGCTTCCTGAGCTCGCGGTTCGTCCGGCGCAGCTCGCTGGCTTCGATCGCGCGCGCCAGACGCGTGCGCAGCTCGGCGATGCGCACCGGCTTGGTGATGTAGTCCGCGGCCCCGAGGCGCATCGCGTCCACGGCGGTCTCGACCGAGCCGTGGCCCGTGATCAAGAGCACCGCCGCCTCGGGCTGCAGCGTGCGCGCCTCCTTCAGGACCTCCATCCCGTCGCGGTCGTGCATGACGAGGTCGGTCAGGATCGCGTCGAAGGTCTCCTCCTTCATGCGTTCCACGCCCTCGCTGCCCGAGTGCGCGAGGCGGCAGGCGGCCCCGTCGATCTCCAGCCCGTCGGAGATCGCTTCGGCGTGGGCCTCGTCGTCGTCGATCACGAGGACCCGGATTCCGCCGGCGGTCATGCCACGTCCTCCCCGTCGCCGCCGTCGCCCGGCACGCCGGCGAGCTCGACGGCGAGCGGGAGGAGCACCGAGAACGACGTCCCCCGCCCGACCTCGGAGATCACCGCGATCGTGCCGCCGTGCTCCTCGATGATGCGCTTGGCGGTCGCGAGGCCGAGGCCCGTGCCGCCTTTCTTGTCCGACCAGTACTCGTCGAAGCAGAGCTCCAGCTTCTCCGGGGACATCCCCGGTCCCGTGTCGGTGACGGTGACCTCGACCCTCGTGCCGAGCCGCCGCGCCTGCACGAGCAGCTCGCCGCCGTCCCCCATCGCCTGGCGCGCGTTCACGAAGAGGTTGAGGAAGGCCTGCTTGACCTGCGCCTCGTCCGCGAGGACGAGCGGCAGCCCGAGCGGCAGGACCACGCGGTGGCGGATGCCGTGGCGCTCGTCCTCCGGCTCGACGAAGTCGAGCAGCTCGCGGAGGATCCGCGACAGGTCCTCCGGCCTGCGGTTGATCGCGCCGCGGCGCGCGTAGCCGAGGAACTCCTCGAGGATGTATTCGAGCCGCTGCACCTCGCGCTGGAGCGTCTTGATCCGCTTGAGCGAGCGGCGCTCGCGCGGCGTCGGCTCCGGGGCCTCCGGGTTCCGCGCGACGCCGGCGCGCTCCCACTCCTCCTCGAGCAGCGCCAGGTTGATCGACATCGTCGAGAGCGGGTTCTTGATCTCGTGGGCGAGCCCGCCGGCGAGGCGCGACAGGAACGCGACGTCGACGGTCTCGCCACCGGGTTGTTTGGGGCCTTCATCCATGCCGTGGGGCGGGATAGGCTAACCGCATGAGCTCGCTCGCCGAACTCATCCCCTTCCAGGACGCGCCGCCGGCGCGCGCGCTGCGCAAGCGGGTCGGCGAGGTCCTGGGGTCCGGCCTCCTGGTCGCGCTCCCGACCGAGACCGTCTACGGCGTCGCCGCCCGCGCGGACGACCCGGCCGCGCTCGAGCGGCTGCGCGACCTCAAGGGGCGTGATCCGCGCGAGCCCTTGACCTGGCACGTCGCCGAGCGCGAGGCGGTCGAGCGCTTCGAGCACCTGGTCCCGCTCGCGCGGCGGCTGGTCAAGCGCTACTGGCCGGGACCGCTCACCCTGGTCCTCGAGGGCGTGCCCTCCGGGCTCGAGGGGATCGCCCTCGACGGCTGGACGGGGCTGCGCCTGCCCGCGCACCGCGGCACGGCGGGCCTGATCGCGAGCTTCGACTTCCCGGTCGTGCTCTCGAGCGTCAACAAGCGCGGGGAGGAGCCGCTCGTCGACGCCGGCGCGATCGTCGAGCGCTTCGGGGCGGGGCTCGAGCTCGTGCTGGACGGCGGACCCTCGCGCCTCGGCGAAGCGTCGGGCGTCCTGAAGCTCGGCCGCGCGCACTTCGACGTCCTGCGCGAGGGCCTCTCGTCGATCGACGAGCTGCGCGCCGCCGCCGGGCTCTCGATCGGCTTCTGCTGCACGGGCAACACCTGCCGCAGCCCGATGGCCGAGGGGCTCGCGAAGAAGCTCCTGAGGGAGCGGCTCGGAACCACGGACCTCGCCGCCTTCGGCTTCCGCGTCGTGTCGATGGGCGTCTTCGCCCCGGCCGGCGCGCCGCCGTCGGCCCACGCGGTCGAGGTCATGCGCGACGTGGGCTACGACCTCACCGGACACGAGACCTCGCCCGCGATCAGCGAGGAGATCCAGAAGCTCGACCGCGTGTTCTGCCTGACGCCGAGCCACCTGGACGCCCTCGTCGCGATGGTCCCGCCGGGGCGCGCGAAGCACGTGGAGCTCCTCGACCCCGAGGGCAACGCGGTGCCCGACCCGATCGGCGGAACCCGCGACGACTACCGCCGGTGCATGGAGCGCATCCGCGCGTGCATCGAGAAGCGGGCGGCCGACTGGGCCTAGCGCTTCATCGCGTCGTAGACGACGCGGCCGCCGACGACGGTGACGAGCACCTCGGTCTCGAGGATCTCCGCCGGCGGGATCGCGAGCAGGTCTTTCGAGAGCACGACGAGGTCGCCGAGCTTGCCCACCGCGAGCGAGCCCTTGTCGTCCTCCTCGAAGTTCGCGTACGCGCTCGCCCACGTGTACGCGTGGATCGCCTCCTCGACGGAGATCTTCTCGTCGGGGAACCAACCGCCGTTCGGCTCGCCCGAGACGGCCTGCCGGGTCACGGCGGCGTAGATCCCGAGCATCGGGTCGATCGGGTACTCCGAGGCCGATGTGCCGGGCCAGTCCGTGCCGAAGCAGAGGACGGCACCGCTCTCGGCGATGCTCTTGAAGGCGTAGGCGCCCCGGCAGCGCTCCGCGCCGATGCGCTCCTCCATCCAGCGCATGTCGTCGGCGAGGTGGAACGGTTGCACCTCCGCAACGACCCCGAGCTCGCCGAGGCGCGGCACGTCCGCCGGCGCGATCACCTGGGCGTGCACGAGCCGGAAGCGCCGGTCGCGCGGGCCGTTCACGCGGTTCAGCTCCTCGAGGTAGTTGAGCAGGAGATGGTTCGCCTCGTCGCCGATCGCGTGCACCGTGAGCTGGAGGCCCGCGGCGTCGGCGTCGAGCATGTACTGCAGGAACTGCCCCTCGACGAAGTTGCCGTCCTCGTCGACCATCAGCTTCCGCCAGCGGCCGCGGTTCTCCGGGTCGTTCGAGTACGGCTCGAAGAAGCGCGCGGTGCTCGTGCCCATGATGCCGTCGATGTGGCCCTTCAGGCTGCCGGTGCGGATCCACTCGTCGCCGTCGCCCGCGCGGATGCCGCGCTCGGCGAGCTCCGCCCAGCGCTCGAGGGGGAAGCGGAAGTGGACGCGCACGTCGAGCTGGCCGGCCGAGCGGAGCAGCGCGTAGATCTCGAGCTGCTCGTCGTCCGACATGTCGGAGAACGTCGTGACGCCGTGCCGGCTCGCTTCCGCGAGCGCGTGGCGCGTCTGCGCGAGGCGCCGCGCGGGCGAGAAGGCGTCGGGCGAGAAGGCTTCGAAGAGCTCCCGCGCTCCTTCCCCGGTGACGATCCCCGTCGGACGCCCGGAGGCGTCGCGTCCGAACTCCATCCCCTCGGCCCGCGGATCCTCCGGATCCAGGCCCGCGGCCGCGAGCGCCGCGCGGTTGACGCAGTACTCGCTCCCGTCGAACTTGCGCAGGAACATCGGGTGCCGCGCGGTCAGCGCCTCGACGCGCGACGCGTCCGGCGTGAAGGGCTCGCGCGACCGCCCGCCGGCGCTCCCCGCCGCCCAGGCGTCGTACGCGCCCCAGAAGCCGCCGAGGATCCACTCGCCGGGCGCGAGCCGCGCGACCACGTCCTCGACGCGGCGTGCGAACTCTTCCTGCGTCGCCACGTTCATGACGTTGAACTCGAGGAACCGCGCCGCCGACGCGAAGTGCACGTGGTTGTCGACGAAGCCGGGCAGCACCAGGTGCCCGTCCGCATCGATCACGCGCGTATCGATCCCGCGCAGGAGGTCGACCTCGTCGTTGTAGCCCACGCGGACGATGCGCCCGTCGCGTATGGCCACGGCCTCGGCGGTCGGGTTCGCCGGGTCGACGGTCCACACGCGCGCGTTCCGCACGATGAGGTCGGCCTCGCCCATGCCGACCGCCGCGCAAGCCGCGGGGAACGTGGAGAGCAGGGCGGCAAGGAGCGTGCGTCGGTTCAAGGTCGGTCTCCGGGTGGCAAGAAGCCCAGCGCGAGCGCGCGTCGCCCCGCGGGCGTGGAGAGGATACGCGGACAGCGGGCGCGCGCCTCGTCCCAAGCCGCGCGCGCTCCCTTCTCGCTCTTGTTGCCCTGGAGCGCGACCGCCAGGTAGAGGTGGACGTCGCCCCGCTCGCGGCGCAGCTCGGCGGCGATGGTCAGGCGCGTGATCGCGGCATCGAAATCGCCGGCGGCGAGCCGGGACACGCCGCTTCGAAGCGCGTCGAGGAAGCGCAGCTCGTCGACCAGAAGCGCGAGGGCCACGTCCGGCTCCTGTTCGGCGAGCAACGTCTGAGCTCGCGCGAGCTCGGCGTCGCGGTCCGGGACCAGCGGGGGGACCTCCGCCCCGCGGAGGGCCGCCTCGGTCCAGGCGTGCGCCTCGCGGGCGCGGGCCAGGGCACGCAGCGCCCGCCAGCGGTCGACGGCGTTGGTCCATTCCGGCTCCAGCCAGGGCGGCTCGCGCTCGACCGCGCCGATCGCGCGCAGGTTCCGCGGCAGGTCGAGGAGGAGCTCGACGCCCTCGCGCCGCGGGCGGTAGATGACCCACGGGTCGGCGTCGGTCAAGGGGCGCGGAACCTGCGGCCAGTCGGCTCCGTCGCCCACGTACCGCGCCAGGCAGCGCGGCAGGCTGTCGAGCCCGAGCTCGGTCAGATCCCTGCCGAGCGCGGTCGCGGTGTCGTCGACGAAGTTGTCGAGGATCTCCCCCGCCACGGGCCTCGTCTCGCCACCGATCAGGACGAGCTGGGTTCCGAAGAGCCAGAGGCTCGCCCAGTCGAAGGAGCGGGCGAAAGCGTCGACCACCGCGTCGAAGGTGGCGGGCTCGAGCGCGTGGGGCGGCACCCACTGGCAGAAGAGGCCGCCGGGGGCGAGCGCCCGTCGCGCGGCCGCGTAGAACTCGCGCGTGTAGAGGTAGACCGCGAAGGGAGAGTCGGGAAGGAGCGGCTCGAGCGTGATCGCGTCGTAGGCGCCGGGTCTCGCCGCCAGCGTGCGGCGGCCGTCGCCCACGAGGACCTCCACGCGCGGATCGTCCAGCGCGCCGCGGTTCACCTCCTCGAAGAAGGGCGCCTGGCGCACGACCGCCCGCGAGAGCTCGAGCACGTCGATCCGCTCCACGTCGGTGTGAAGCGAGACCGCGCCGACGGTGGTCCCCGTTCCCAGCGCGATGACGCACACGTTGCGCGCGTCGCGGTGCAGGAGCACCGGCAGGTGCCCGAGCGCTCGCATGTACCGGTAGTCGCGTCCGGTGCCGGCGGCTCGGAAGCCGTCGGTGAGAAGCGTGCGCTCTCCGAGCACCCCGTCGTCGACCACCGCAACGGCGAAGTCCGCGTCCTCCTCGAACGCGAGGAGCGTGAGCGCGGGATTCGCGAGCTTCGGGCTGTTGCGCGCCGGTTCAGGCCGGTTCGCCAGCACGGCGCAGACGGCGATCGCGACCCCGGCACAGGTGACCGCGAGCGGTCGCGTCCAGGCCAGACCGAGGAGCAGCGCCGCGGCTCCGACCGCGACGAGCGAAAGGGCGGCCACCGCACCCCCGAGCCCGAACGCCGGAACGAAGAACCAGTGAACCAGCGGCCCACCGACGAGCGCGCCCCAGGCTTCGTGGACGAGAAGCGCGCCGAGCACGCCACCTTCGGCCCGCCCGACCGCCGACGCGCGATAGACCACCGGGACGACCGCGCCGAAGGGAAAGAGCGCCGGACCGACCAGCACCAACGCGAGTCGCAGGCTGCCCCATTCCTCCTCCGCCACGGCCGGCCCCCCGAGGACGAGCCAGGCGCTCGTCACCGGGAGAAGGAGGAAGAGCAGGAGGACCCCGATCCGGCCCCGCGGCAGGACCACAGGCAGGAGCGCCGCACCCGCGGCGAGCGCGAGGAGGCTCGCCGCGAGAATAGCGTGCAGCGCGTCCTGCATTCCGCCGAGCCAGAGCACGCCGAGGCGCAGGCCGACCCATTCGATCCCAAGGGCCCAAGCGGTCGCGAGGCCCACGAGCAGGCCGGCGGTGCGGGGGGCGAGACGGTCCATCCCACCACCACCCCCTACCACCCGGGCTCTTGGATCCGCCGGCCGGCCCGCCGGTGACACCTCCGGTGCGATTTTCTTGACGCCGGCCGGCGCAAGCCACGCTCCGAAGAGCGCCGTCGCGGCGGCGAGCAGACCGGCGGCCGCGGCCGCGGGCGGGCGCCCCCATGCGCCGACGGCGAGGTCCGCGAAGGCGAAGGCGCCGGCCACGCTGCCGACGAGGCTCGCGAACCAGAGCACCGAGATCCGTCCGAGCGGGCCCGCCAGGGCTTCGCGCGCGCGCACGACGAGGATCAAGAGCCCGCCCAGTGGCGCGGCGGCGGCGAGGAGAGCCAGACAACCACAGCTCACCGCCACGACGTCGGGAGCGGCGTGAAGGACAGGCCGCAGCAGGACCCATGGCGCGAGCCAGGACGCCGCGAGGGCGAGCGCTCCAGCGGCGAGGAACAGCGGACGCGTCGTCGCCCGCGCGCGGCCGAAGGCGAGGGCACCGAGCGCCCATCCCGCGACGTAGCACGCCAGCCCGAGCGCGCCGGACCGACCGTAGCCCAGGAGGAGCCCGGCGCTGGACAGGAGAACGGCCTCCAGACCGAGGCCGGCGGCGCCGGCGAGCGCTGCGGCCAGCACGAGGCCGGCGCGTCGGGGGTCAGCCCGGATGAGCCCCCTCCCCTTCCCGAAGGGCGTGCCACGCCTCCTCCGCGGTCCGGGCGGTCAGGAGCGCCTGGCGAACGGATTCGTGGCCGAGGACCCGCGCGATGTCGGCCAGGGTCCGGATGTGGAGCAGCTTCTGCGCGCGCGGGATCAGGAGGAGGACGACGAGGTGCGTGGGCCGGGCGTCGATCGACTCGAAGGCGAGCCCGCCCTCACGCGCGACGACCCCGATCGCGGCCACCACGTCGGCGAGCCCGTCCACCGCGGCGTGCGGGATCGCGATCCCGCGCTCCATGCCGGTCGACATGGAACGCTCGCGCTGGAGCACGGCCTCGCGCAGTTCGGGAAGCTGCTCTGCGCCGACGCGGCCGACCGCGACCAGGTGATCCAGCAGCGTATCGATGCCCTCCCACTTGTCGACGGGATCGAGCCCGAGGACGAAGTCCTTCGGCTGGAAGAGGTGTGAGAGCTCCATCGCGGCCGCGCAGGATAGCGGCCGGCCGCCGGGGCGGGAATGGAAACCGCCGCCTCAGCCCCTCACGCGCGCCCTCACGCACGATCGGACTGTTGCAACGGGGCACTGGGGCCGGTGGGCAGCGGCCCGGACACACCCTCGACGGCGGTGGACTTCACGTCGTTGGACTCGTCCTCGCCCTTCTCGGACTCGCGCGACGCGGAAGCATCCGAGTCGCGCATCCCGAGCGGCCGCGCGATGATCACAGCAACGAGCCCCACCAACCCGGAGAAGAGCGCGCCCATCTTTGCCTGGCCCTGCAGGTTGGCGTCGGTGAAGGCGGCGCCCGCAACGAACAGCGCGACGGTCAGGCCGAGCGCGGCTATGAAGCCCGCCATGGCGAGTTGCTTCACGGCCATACGTTCGGGAAGCGGGAAGCCGAGCCGCATTCCGAGCCAGCCGAACAGGCCGATGCCGAGCGTCTTCCCAACGACGAGCGAGCCGAGGATGATCCACGTCATCGGGCCGATGACCGCGAAGGCCACGCCGGCATTGCCGTAGGCGAAGAAGAAGAGCCCCAGGTCGACGAAGAGCTTCAGGTTGTGCTCGAAGAGGTGAAGGGGCGAGTGCTCCGCGTGGAGCGCATCCGGTTGCGGGACGGACTCCTGTTCGTCGACCTCGTCGGCCTGGATGTAGAGCCCGGTGTCGCGCTTCGGGCCCGGCAGGAAGGGCACGATGAAGACGAGCGCGAGTGCCGGATGCAGGTTGGCGAGGACGAGCCCGGACCAGGCGATCGGGCCGGCCAGGAAGATGTAGGGGAACCAGACGTTCACCCGGGAGAGCCGCAGCCCGAGCGCGGCGGCCATGCCACCCGCGACCAGGAGCAGCCACATCGGCTCCGCCGGGTGTACCGGGTCGCCGTAGAAGATCGCGATGATCGCGAGACCGATCGCGTCGTCCGCAACCGCGAGCAGGAGCAGGAAGTTGATCGCCGGATGCCCGGCACCGAAGACCGCGCGCGCGACGAGCCAAGCCAGCGCGATGTCCGTCGCGGTCGGGATACCCCAGCCCTTCTGCAGCACGCCCCACTCCGCGTCCGCCGGGAAGGCGCCGCTCGAGTGGCTTACCCAAAGCGCCGCGAAGAAGACCCCCACCGGCCCCACGACGCCGCCGATGGTCGCGAACAGAGGGTTGATCGCCTTGGCGATCGGGTTGAGGCTCCCGCCGGGCAGGCACGCCTCGGTGATCTCCTTCGCCGCGATCCCGAAGAAGAACACCATGAAGATGTCGTTGATCAGGAAGTGCAAGTCGAGCGCGTGCCCGAAGATCGCGACGTCGCCGAGGGGCTTCCAGTGAAGGATGTGGTGGTACCCCTCGTGATCCAGGAGCCCGATGACTCCCTCCGGCACCTGCAGAACGCGCAGGAGACCGGCGAGGTGCGTCAGCGCGTCGTTGGCGTGCAGGAGCGCGACGAAGACGCCGGCGATCAGGGGGATCGAGAACTCCTGGAGGAAGTTGACGAAGCCCTTCTTCCGGTGGCTCACGCGAGGCTCCGGGTACGGGAGGACGCTTGGGAAACGTGGAGGGGAATCACGTGAGATCGGCGGTTCGGCGAGCCCGGGTGAAGGTCCCCGAGGGGCCGGCGGAGGAGGTGGTGACGCGGCGTACCCGGCGCGGGACGATACCCGCCGCCGGGCGATCGGACAACGGGCGCCCCCACCCTCCGGAGGCGACTTTTCTTCCCCCGTACCGGCGGGAAGATGGGGTCCGGAGGGGCGTCCTTCTGGGCCTCTCGCCGGGTCCGCGAGGAGCCCGATCGGCGTTTGACACTGCCCTTGGGCACTCCTAGAGTCTCGCGCGAGAACCCGATTCGTGGATCTAAACCAAGCCGTCTCAAGGGGTTGGATCGACCAGACCCGGCCCGTCCGAGCACCCTCATGATCTCCTCTCTCCTCAGCCTCGCCCTTCTGGCGCCCGCCGCACCGTCCCCGCAGGAACCCCAGGACGTGCCGACGATCCAGGAGGAGGAAAACAACTACATCATCACGGTCTCGGAGTCGGAGCAGGAGCGGCCGACCCTGGAGGACTTCGTCAACCTCTGCCAGGAGGCCACGGGGCTCAACTTCACCTACAACGAGCAGACGGCCCAGCAGCTCAAGAACAACAAGCTGTTCATGTACGGCCAGAAGCGGGTCCCCAAGCAGGACTTCTTCCGCTTCTTCCAGATCATGATGTTCATCAACGACTTCGTGGTCGTCGAAGTCGGCCCCCCGCACATCTCCGTGCACCTCATCCAGAGCCTCCAGGGGGCGGGCGCGGGCTCCGGGCGAACGATCAAGCAAAAGGCCGAGTACGTCCTGCCGGAAAACCTCCAGGACTACGCCGACCAGCCGGCCACACTGATCACGACGGTGCTGCACCTGCCGAACACCGAGGTGCGTCAGCTCTCGACCTCGCTGCGGACCCTGCTGACCGACACGAACACGCAGAGCCTGATCGCGGCCGGCGACCACTCCGTGATCCTCCAGGGTTTCGGGAGCAACATGGCCTCGCTGGCGCAGCTCCTGCTCCTGATCGACCGGGAGTCGGCCGTCATGGACGACATCCAGCCCGTGTTCGACGTGATCCCGCTCGAGTTCGCGGCCGCCGAGGACGTGGCGGATCTGATCGACCAGCTTCTCGAGGCGAGCCGCAGCGCCCGGCGGACCGCGCCGGCGGCCGGCGACGCGCGCGGCGTCTCCGGCGTCCTCAGCGGCCAGGACGCCGAGGCGAAGATCCTGGTCGACTCGCGCACGAACTCGCTCCTGATCATGGCGCTGCCCGAGGACGTGCCGCGCATCAAGGACCTCGTCGCGCAGCTCGACGTCGACGTGGTCGAGCCGGAGCGCAACTACCACATCTACAACCTCCAGAACGTCAAGGCCGAGGAGCTCTCCGAGGTGCTCGACGGTTTCCTCCAGGACGCCGGGCGCGTGACGTCGAGCACGGGTGGAACCGGCGGGCGTCCCGGCAACCAGGGCGGCGGCGGCACGGCGTCCTCGCGTCAGAACGAGGTCGTGGTGGTGCCCGATGAGAACACCAACTCGCTCCTGATCGCGGCCGGCAAGACGCGCTACGAGGAGGTGCTCGACCTGATCATCCAGCTCGACCAGCGCCAGGACCAGGTGCTGATCGAAACCGCACTCATCTCGCTGACCGGAGACGACTTCCGCGACATCGGCGTCGAGCTCGCAGGCGCGGACGTGATGGGAGACGGCGGCTTCGGGGTGACGAACTTCGGGCTGTCGGACATCGACATCGGCGACGGCACGACGCCGCCGATCCGCACGCCCAACGTCCTGAACGGGGTCACGGCCGGCCTGCTCGACGGCGACGACGCGAACATCCCGATTCTCCTGGCGGCGGTCGACACGCTCGACGAGTCGAACGTGCTCAACGTCCCGAGCGTGCTGGTGAACAACAACCGCACGGCCACCGTGCGGACGCTCGACGAGCAGCCGACGTCGACGACGTCGCAGGGGCAGGTCTCCGACCAGACCAGTTTCGCCGGCTACGAGGACGCCGGCATCACGCTGACGATCACCCCCTCGATCAGCGCGGCGCGCTACCTGCGGCTCGACATCAGCCTGATCGTGTCGACCTTCGCGGGCACTTTCACGCCGGGCGACAACCTGCCGCCGCCGCGGATCACCCGCGAGATCATCACGACCGTCAACGTCCCCGACGGCGACACGATGGTGATCGGCGGCATCATCACCGACAACCAGACGCACTCGCGGACCGGCGTCCCGTGGCTCGGCGACGTGCCGTTGCTCGGAGCGCTCTTCCGCCGCGACTCCGACCGCGACGCGACGACGACCCTCTACTTCTTCGTGACGCCGCACATCCTGCACGACGACGACTTCGCGGATCTGGCGGAGATCTCCTATCAGAAGAAGCTGGAGGCGGCGGAGAAGATCGGAGCGGATCGCATCCAGGTGGTGGACCCCCGCTTCAGCGTCGAGGAGGACGAGATCGACTTCCCCGAGCAGTTCGGCGTGCCGCTCTACAAGAGCCCGGAACGCGGTGAGGTCGACGCCGAGTCGCTCGGCATCGACCCGATCCGTCGCGAGGAGCTCCTGCGACAGGCCGCCCAGCAGGGAACTGGTGGGCAAGAGCCGCCCGCCGAGGGCCCGCCGGAAGACCCGCCCGCCGAACCAACGGCTCCCCCCACGGGTCCGGAGGACCCGGCCGCTGGAGAGGACCGTTGACGACGATCGCCGACCTCTTGATCGACCAGGGGCTCTCGCGCGAGCGCCTCGAGGAATGCCGGCGCATCGCCGCCACGACCGGCGAGTCGCTCGACCGCGTGATCCTGCAGAAGGACTACCTCCCGGAGGAACAGCTTCTGGCGGCCTACGCCCGCCACCTCGGCTACGAGTTCGTCGGGAGCCTCGACGGCATCCGCGTGCCCTCGTCGTTCGTCAACCGCATTCCGGTTCAGTTCTCGCGCAACTACAACCTGGTCGCGCTCGACGGCGACGGCGCGGAGGGCCTGATGCGCGTCGCGACCTGCTCGCCGCTCGACCCCTACGCGATGGACGACCTGTCCTCGCTCCTAGGGGCCGAAGTCGAGCCGGTGCTCGCGCCGCGGACGGAGATCACCACGCTGATCGCGCGCGCGTACCGCCACAAGGCGGACGGCGTCGACGAGGCCCTGGCCGACGTCGCCGAGGACGGCGACATCGCCGGGCTGGCCGAGGAGATCGAGGAGGCCGAGGACGTCCTCGACACCTCGAACAAGGCCCCGATCATCAAGCTGGTCAACACCATCCTGTTCCAGGGCCTGAAGCTGCGCGCCTCCGACGTGCACTTCCACGCCTACCCGGACCGCACCCAGGTCCGCTTCCGCATCGACGGCATCCTCTACGACATGGACTCGGTGCCGCGGAAGGCGCACGAGGCGATCGTCAGCCGCGTCAAGGTGATGGGCAAGATGGACATCGCCGAGCGGCGCCTGCCGCAGGACGGCCGCGCCACGATCCGCATCGGCGACGGCGAGGTCGACGTCCGGATCAGCACCGTGCCGACGACCAACGGCGAGCGCATCGTCATGCGTCTCCTCGACAAGACCGCGCGGCTCTACACGCTGCCGGAGATCGGGCTCACGCCCGAGAACGAGGGGATGCTGCGCGACTACGCGGCCTGGAACCACGGCATCATCCTCGTCACGGGTCCGACCGGCTCGGGCAAGACGACAACGCTCTACGCCGTCCTGAACGAGGTCGACACGACGCAGAAGAACGTCCTGACGATCGAGGATCCGGTCGAGTACTCGCTCCCCGGCATCAGCCAGGTCCAGGTGGCGACCAAGAAGGGCCTGACCTTCGCCGCGGGCCTGCGCTCGTTCCTGCGCCAGGACCCCGACGTGATGATGGTCGGTGAGATCCGGGACCTCGAGACCGCCGAGGTGGCGATCCGCGCCGCGCTGACCGGCCACCTCGTGTTCTCCACGGTCCACACGAACGACGCGGCGAGCACGATCACCCGTATGGTGGACCAGGGCGTCGAGCCCTACCTCGTCGCGAGCTCGCTCGTTCTCGTGATCGCCCAGCGTCTGGTGCGGACGATCTGTCCGCAGTGCAAGGTCATGGTGCCGATCAACGACGAGTGGACCGCCAAGCTGAAGAAGGTCGAGCTCACGCCGGACCAGGTCGGCGGCGAGATCGCCTACGGCGAGGGCTGCGAGGAGTGCTTCCACTCCGGCTACTCCGGCCGGACCGCGATCTACGAGTTCATGAAGGTCGACGAGACCCTGCGCACCCAGATCATGGAAGGCGCCACCGCGACGCAGATGAAGCGGTCCGCCATCGAGCGCGGGATGATCACCCTTCGCCGGGACGGCCAGGAGAAGATCCAGAACCGGCGCTCCACGCCGGACGAGGTTCTGCGCGTCACCCAGCTCGACATGGGGTAGCCGCGGTGTCGGACAGGATCTATAAGGGAGGGTTCGAGGCCTTCCGCTAGGTCCCGCGAACCATGCCGATCTTCGAATACAAGGCCTACGCCCAGGGCGGCGCGCTCAAGACGGGCGTCATCGACGCCGACTCGCCGCGCGAGGCGCGCCAGCGCCTCCGCCGGGAGAACATCCTGGTCAAGGACCTGAAGCAGAAGGGCCGGACCCGCCAGGACAAGGTCAAGCAGCGCAAGCGGTCGGGGGAGAAGGTGTCCTTCCTGGACAAGCTCGCGTCCCTGCGCTCGTCCCCCACCGGGCCGAAGGGGCGCGACCTGGAGGTCGTGGGCGCGATCACGCGGCAGCTCGGCACGCTGCTGAGCGCGGGCATCCCGCTCGCGGACTCGCTCAAGGCGATCATCGACCAAGCGGAGTCGCGGCGCATCGAGACCAAGTTCCGCCAGATCCGCGAGAACATCACCCAGGGTACGTCGCTGGGCGACGCCCTGGCGGAGCACCCCGAGCTGTTCAGCGAGCTGTACGTCAACATGGTCCGCGCGGGCGAGGCCACCGGCCAGGTCGACGTCGTCCTGACCCGGTTGGCGGAGTTCATCGCGAGCCAGCGGGCCCTCCAGCGGAAGGTCGTCTCGTCCCTGACCTACCCGATGCTGATGATCATCATCGGGATGCTCGTCGTCGCGATCCTGATGACGGTGGTCGTTCCGCGGATCACCGACATGCTGAAGGACACCGGGGGGACGATGCCGACGCCGACGAAGGTCCTGATCGGCGTGAGCAACTGGTTCAAGAGCTTCTGGTGGGTGGTGCTGCTCGGCATCGCCGCGGTCTCGTTCGTCATCGAGCGCGTCTACAAGACCGACCGGGGACGCCTCTTCATCGACAAGAACCTCCTGCGGCTCCCGATCGTCGGCGAGCTCCTCCGCAAGCAGGCGGTTTCGCGCTTCTCGCGCACGCTCGCCACGCTGCTCTCGTCCGGCGTGCCGGCTGTGCGCAGCCTCGAGATCACCAGCCGCGTCGTCGGCAACCGCATCCTGTCGGACGCGACGGACCACATCCGCGTCCGCATCCTCGAAGGAACCGACATCGCCACCCCGCTGAAGGCCACCGGCGCCTTCCCCCCGGTGGTGGGCTACATGGTCGCGGTCGGCGAGGCCTCGGGCGAGGTCGAGCAGATGCTCGACCGCATCGCCGACGCCTACGACGAGGAAATCGACGTCACCACCGAGCGCGTCACCACGGTGCTGGAGCCGATCATGATCGTGATTCTGGCCTGCGTCGTGGGCTACATCGTCTACTCCATCGTCCTCCCGATCCTCCGGATGAGCTCACTGGCGGGCTAAGCCGGGGAAGAATTCTCACCTCCGAACATCGAAGGGAACCCAGGTTCCCCCCTTCCAAGCGCCATGAAAACTCACAATCGCAAGCACGAGCGCCGGGCAGGCTTCTCCCTGGCCGAGCTCATGGTGGTGATCGTCATCATCGGCCTTCTGGCCACGCTCGTCATGAAGGACGTCGTCAAGAACCTCTTCACCGCGAGCGAGACGACCGCCAAGGCCAACATCACCACGATCTCACAAGCCCTCGAGCAGTACGCCATCGAGAACCAGGGCAGGTACCCGGAGACGCTGCAACTGCTCATCGAGAAGGACGAAAACGGCTTCTCCTTCCTCCAGGGCGACAAGGTCCCGACCGACCCCTGGGGAAACGAGTTCGGCTACGAGCCGCCCGGATCCGGCCAGACGAAGCCGCGCGTGATCTGCTACGGCGCGGACGGCGTCCCCGGCGGCGAGGGTCAGGACAAGGATTTCGACAACTTCATGATCCTCAACAAGGAGATCTAGCTCCTTCCTGGCGTCATGCGCACCGCCGCCCCGTCCTCCCGCCGCAACGCGGGCTTCTCCCTGATCGAGCTCATGTCGGTCGTCATCATCCTGGGACTGCTCGCCTCGGTGGCCGTGATGTCCTGGGAGTCGCTCCTTCCGAGCACGCGGCTGAACTCGGCGGTGCGCATTCTCTCCGAGCGGCTGGCCGGCGCGCGCTCCGAGGCCATCGCGCGGAACACGGTTTTCGAGATCTACTACGATCTCGACATCGAGCGCTACTGGGTGCGCACGCCCTACCTGGCCATCGGCGGCAAGGCCAACCTCGAAGCGGAGTTCGACCTCGAGGAGGAGCGCGCCGTGGTCGACGTCACCAATCTCGACGAGGACGGCATCCAGATCCATTCCGTCACGATCGACGACCAGATCTACGTAGACGGCCAGGTGTTCGTGCGTTTCGACCCGCTCGGCTCATCGTCCGCGCACACGATCGTCCTCTACCACGACCTCTTCGACCGCTACTTCACGGTCGAGGTGCTGCCGCTCACCGGCGAGATCCGGTTCCATGACGGCCTCTTCGAGCGCGAACAGCCACGCGACGGAGCCTTCGACTGATGCTCGTCGCGCCGCTCAAGCAAGCCCGCTCCGGGTTCACGCTCGCCGAGGTCGCCATCACGCTCGTCATCGTCGGCATGACGCTGCTCTGGGTGCTCGAAGGCCTCAACAACGCCAAGATGACGGCGGCGCACACCCACAACGCCAAGATCGCCGCCGAGCTCGCGATGCAAACCCTCGGCGAGGTGGAGGCCGGGCTCTACTGGGACGAAATCGACGACACCGGCCTCGCGGGCAACTACGCAGAGGAGGGCTACGAGACGTTCGTGTGGGAGATCGTGCTCGGCGACGAGGCCTTCTTCGACTCCACCATGGACGATCAAGAAGGAACCCTCGCCTTCGACTCGTGGAAGTACCAACGCGAGCTCGAGGAGGGCCGCGACGAAGACTCGGACGAGGACGAAGAGGACGTCGAGGAGCCCTACGAGAAGGTGAAGATCCGCGTCACCTTCCCTCAGTACACCGAACAAACCGCCGAGGTCGTCCTGGAGCGCTGGATCCCCTGGAAGCAGGTCTACGGCCAGGACGAGGAGGAAGAAGCCGAAGCGGAAGCCGCGGAGGACGAGTCGGAATGAAGCGCCACGGACGCAGCGGCTTTACTCTGATCGAGGTGCTCGTGACCCTGCTGATCATGGGCGGCATCATGGTGACGATCACCCAGATCCTGACCGCCACCCGCAACAGCCGCGACCGCATCCACAACATGCAGGAGGCGCACCTCGCCGGTCCGGCGATCCTCGACCGCATCGAGCGGGACCTGCGCGCGCTCTACAGCTACAACCGCGACCCCTCCGCGTTTCTACGCATCACCGACCGCGTGATCGCCGGTCTCGATGCCGACAGCATCGACTTCGTCGCCACGACGAACAGTCTCGTCATCGAGGAACAGCACCGCGAGCGCCGCTTCGTCAAGGCCGACGCCAACGAGGTCGGCTACCGACTCCGGATGAACCCCCAGTACGACGACTTCCTCGAGATCTGGCGCCGCGAGGACTTCGGCATCGACGAGGAGCCCTTCGACGACGGCAACTACTCGTTCCTCCACGACCGCATCAAGGGCTTCAACATCGAGGTCTACGAAGAGGACGGTCCGGAGGCGGAACCGCTCGAGAGCTGGGGCACGGACAACGACGAGCAGATCGGGCTCCCCACCCGCATCGAGATCGTCCTCACGCTGGAGCTCGCGCCGCGGCTCATCCGCGAGACCCTGATCCAAACCCGACGCGAAGTCTCCTTCCGCCGCGTCTTCCGGTTCCCCGAGACCCTCCGCCTCGCCCAGGAGATCCAGCCCGTCCCGCGCATTCCCCACGTCCCGCCCCCGATCCCCGAGACCGATCCCGCGGCGACGGGTGGCAACACGGGCACGCCCGGGTTCGACGTCAACGTCAGTAGTGGCGGTGGTGGTGGCGGTGGCGGCGGTGGTGGCAATCCGCCGGTGAATCCGTTTGGGGGCGGCGGGTAGTCGGTCGGTCGGTTTTCGCTGCGAGGTTCTGAGTGCCGCGGGATGCCGTTGTTGAGAGCAACGGCGATTTGAAGGAAGAGGGCTTTGACGACGCGGGTTGGCCGGGAGGCGAGTGAGGAGGTCCCAGCCGCGTCGGACGGTTCGGCAGCGCGTCACGCAACGGCCGGGCTTTAAATCGTTTGCCGGACTTGAGGGCGTCTTCCCTGTACTGACTGAAGTGGGCCGCTTCGCTTCTGGAGTGCGAGCGTAGGGCACTTCCGAGCCCTCGCCCCTGATTCTTGCGAGGTTTTCCTTGCGCCAGTTCATATTACTGCTCATAATCTTGACGTGAAGCGAGGGCGGCAACTCAATCTCTCGAGTCTCTGGCGCAAGAAGCCGAGTGAGAAGAGACGCGGGCGACCGCCCAAGGAGGATTCCGGGGTCTCGCACAAGCGGCGGGCGGCGTTGGCGTCGAAGTATCCGGTGCACGTCACGCTCAAGACGCGCAGCGATCTTCCGCGCCTACGGGCGATCGACCCCTACAACGCGATCTGCGCGGCCTTCGACAAGGGCAAGGAGCGTGCGGGGAGACTCGCCAAGGGGCACTTCCGCCTCGTCCACTTCTCCGTGCAGAACGACCACCTGCACCTGGTCGTCGAGGCGACAGACCGTCTGGCCCTCTCACGGGGCATCCAGGGCTTGTCCATCCGCATTGCAAGAGGCCTGAACCGCCTATGGGGCCGCAAGGGCAGCGTCTTCGCCGACCGCTACCACGATCGCATCCTCCGCTCGGCCAGGGAGGTGCGAAACGTCTTGAGCTACGTCCTGAACAACGGCCGCAAGCACAAGCGCCGCATCCCCAAGGGCGAACCGGACACCTTCAGCTCCGGCCACTGGTTCGACGGCTGGAAGGACTACGCCCTCGACGACTGGATGGGCTTGGGCCCGATCGTCTCGCCGAAGACGTGGCTCCTAGGGAAAGGGTGGAGACGCCACGGCCTGCTCCGCCTCGCCGAAGCGCCCGGAGGTCCCTGACACGCTCACCTCGCGAGCGAAGCGACCCACTTCAGTCAGTACAGGGAACACGCCCTCGAGCCCGGCAAACGATCTAAAGCCCGGCCGTTGCGCAACGCGCTGCAGCACCGCCCGACGCGGCCGGGGCCTCTTCAACCGCCTCCAAGCCCACTCGCGTGTCCAAGAAAGGCCGTTGCACCCGATGCAGGGAAAGCGCCCAGACCCCGCCGTACCTCACAACGCCCTGCCCAGCCTCTCACGCCCCCCCATGTACGGCCGCAACGCCTCCGGCAGCTTGACCCGCCCATCCGGCTCCTGATGGTTCTCCATCAACGCGATCAGGAGCCGGGTGCTCGCCGCCACCGTGTTGTTCAGCGTGTGGCAGAACCGAACCTTCTTCTCCGCGTCCCGGTACCTGAGCTTCAGCCGGCGAGCCTGATAGTCGTGAAACCGCGACGCTGAGTGCGTCTCGCCGTAGCTGTCCCGCGACGGCATCCACGTCTCGATGTCGAACTTCTGCACCTGCGGGACGCCCAGATCCCCACCGCAGACGTTGACGACGCGGTAGGGCAGCTCGAAGGCCTGCAGCAGCTCCTCCGAGTTGGAGAGGATGCCGTGGTGATGCTCGATGCTGCGCGCGTCGTCGGCGACGTCGATGACGACCTGCTCCACTTTCTGGAACTGGTGCACGCGGTAGAGCCCCTTCGTGTCCTTGCCGTAGGTCCCCGCCTCGCGGCGGAAGCAGCTCGTCCAGGCCACGTAGCGCTTCGGCAGGTCGTCCAGCGCGAGGATCTCGTCCGCGTGCAGCGAGGTCACCGGCACCTCCGAGGTGCCGACGAGGTAGAGATCGTCGCGCTCGTCCGTGGCGTAGGTCTGGTCCTCGCCGCCGGGAAAGAAGCCCGTCCCGGTCATCGGACCTTCCCGGACGAGAACCGGCACCGAGAGGGGCACGAACCCCTTGGCGACCATGTGGTCGAGCGCGTAGCGCAGGACCGCGTTCTCGAGCAGCGCAAGCTCCCCCTTCAGCACGTAGTTTCTGCTCCCTGCGAGCCGCGCGCCGGCCTCGATGTCCAGCCAGTCCTGGCTTGCGCCCAGCTCGATGTGATCGCGCGGCTGGAAGTCGAAGACGCGCGGCTCCCCCACCTTTCGCAGCTCGACGTTGTCCGTGTCGTCCTCCCCTTCCGGAACCTCGTCGGCGGGCACCTGGGGGATGCGCAGAAGAAGCGCGTCGATCTCGCTTTGGACCTTGGACTGGCGCTCCTCCAGGCCCTTCAGCTCGTCCTTGAGCACGCGTTGCTCGGCCAGAAGCGCCTCGCGCTCCTCCGGGCTCGCCTGGCCGATCTTCTTGCCCGCCGCCTTCTGCTTGGAGCGCAGCTCGTCGACCTGAACGCCGACCTCGCGGCGGACGACGTCGAGCGCAACCACGCGGTCGACGTCGCAGTCGACGCGCTTCTTCCGGGCGCCTCTCTTGACGAGCTCCGGGTTTTCGCGAAGGAACTTGAGGTCGAGCACGAGTGCCTCCCACGGGAAGAACGAGGTGGGGCGCGGCCAGGCGCGCGCGGGAAGCCGCAGGTGTACCGCAACCGCCCGCGCGAGGCACTAGTTTCTCCAGACGGACTCGATCTTGCCGAAGAGCTTGTTCTTCTTCTCGAAGAGCTGCGCTTCCATGTCGGTTCCGGACTT
>JANQEJ010000356.1 GCA_028278425.1 Planctomycetota bacterium
GAAGGTCCGCGAGAAGGAGGCGGAGCCTCAACGCAAGAAGCGGGTGGCCAAAGCGCCAGGAACCGCGGCGGCGCCGCGCCGCGTTCAGCAATAGGTTCACCAGGGCGGCTAGGGTCCGAACGCGCGCAAAGTAGCTCCGCCCTAATCCAACTCGTCCAACCAGGCCATCTGAATCGCCTCGAGGATCTTCTCGCTCGACGCCTTCGGATCCCCCTCGAAGCCCTCGAGCTCCGTCACCCACCGGTGCAGGTCCGTGAAGCGCACCGTCAGCGGGTCGACGTCCGGAAACCTCTCGAAGAGCCGGTAGCCGATCTCGTGCACGTCGGTCCAGGTGATCGCGTCGGCGGACACGGTCAGACCTCGTCGAGGGACTTGCCGGTCAGGGCCTGCTTGGCGACGCCGTCCATCAGGAGGGCGGCGAGAGGCAGGGTCGCCCGCTCGAGCTCGTCGCGGGCCCGCTGAACGACCTTGACGTCGGTCTCGCCGTCGGCGGCGCGTTGCGCGGCGGCGATCGCCTCGTCGAGGTCGGCGACGGTCTCCGGGTCGAGGCGGTCGCGCGCGTCGTCCATGTGGGCCGCCGTCGCGCGGACCATCGTCCCGATCTCGGTCTTGAGGTTGGCGAGGAGGCTGGCGTCGAAGTCCTCGCGCGCGTGGTCGAACGAGGCCTGGAGCATCTCCTCGACCTGGTCGTCGGTCAGGCCGTGCATCGGCTGCACCTCGATCGACGCCTGCGTTCCCGTGGACTCCTCCTTCGCGGTCACGATGAGGACGCCGTTCGCGTCGAGCTGGAAGCGCACCATGACGCGCGCCATGCCCGCCGGCATCGGCGGGATGCCGCTGAGCTTCATCTTGCCGAGGCTGCGGCAGTCGGCGGCGAGCTCGCGCTCGCCCTGCACGATGTGGAAGTCGACGCCGGTCTGGTTGTCGGCGTAGGTCGTGAAGCCCTCGGTCTGCTGGCAGGGGATCGGCGAGTTGCGCAGGATGATCTTCGCGGTCGCCCCGCCCATCGTTTCCAGCCCGAGCGAGAGTGGCGTCACGTCCATGAGCAGGATGTCGCGCGTGCCGCCGGCGAGGATGTGGCCCTGCACGGCGGCGCCCATCGCCACGACCTCGTCGGGGTTGAGCTCGGTGTGCGGCTTCTTGCCGAAGAACTCCTCGACGCGCCGCTGCACCGCGGGAACGCGCGTCGATCCGCCGACGAGCACGATCTCGTCGATCGCGTCGTTGTGAAGCCCGGCGTCGGCCATGGCCCGGCGGCAGGCGTCGAGCGTGCGCTCGATCAGCGGCGCCACGAGCGCCTCGAACTCCTCGCGCGAGACGTGCTTGTGCCAGGTGAGGTTGCGCTCGGGAACCACGAAGTGGAAGTCGGCCTCGGGCGCGCGCGAAAGCTCGATCTTGCACTTCTCCGCGGCGAGGCGGAGGCCCTGCTGGAACGCCGGGTCCTCGGCGAGCTCGCCGACCTGCGGGCGGAGCTCCTCGAGCGCGACCTCGACGAGGGTGCGGTCGAGGTCGTCGCCGCCGAGGTGCGTGTCGCCGGAGGTGGCGAGCACGCGGAAGACGCCCTCCTCGATCGAGAGGATGGAGACGTCGAAGGTGCCGCCGCCGAGGTCGTAGACCGCGACGGTGCCATCCTTCTTCTGATCGAGCCCGTAGGCGAGGCTCGCGGCGGTGGGCTCGTTGATGATGCGCACCACGTCGAGGCCGGCGAGCTTGGCCGCGTCGCGCGTGGCCTGGCGCTGGGCGTCGTCGAAGTAGGCCGGCACCGTGATGACCACGCGCTGCGGCATGATGCCGTCGAGCTGCTGGCACGCGACGTCGTGCACGCGCATCAGGATCAGGGCGGAGAGCTCCTGCGGCGTGTAGGTCTTGCCGTGGATGTCGAACTGCAGGAGGCCGTGCTCGGTCTCGCTGACCGGGAAGGGCACCTCGGCGAGGTCGCCCTTCACGTCCGCGAGGCCGCGGCCCATGAAGCGCTTCACGCTGAACAGGTTGGTGCCGGGGTGCGAGTAGGCGTGCTCACGGGCCGCCCGCCCGACGATCGGGTTGCCGCTTTTCGGGAAGTGGATCACCGAAGGGATGCGGCTGTCCTGCTGGTGGGGGCGGAGGATGTGCGGCCGGCCGTCGCGGAAGATAGCCGCGAGCGAGTTCGTCGTGCCGAGGTCGATCCCGATGATCGGATCCTGCGGGTTGTTCAGGACGTTGAGTTCCAGGAAGGCCATGGGCTAGGTGCTGGAGGCTTGCTCGAGCTGGATCTCGCGCAGGGTCGAGAGCGTGCGGTCGAGGTAGCGGACGGCGTTGAGCTCCTTGCGGAGCTCGGTGAGGGTGGGGGAACCGGTGTCGGGCAACGGGTCGAGCAGCGCGGCGATCCGGTCCATCGCCTCCTCGCGCTCGGTTTGCAGAGTCGTCTCGAGGGAGTCGAGGGCCGCGCGCTTGGGCGATTCGGGCGCGGCCTCGCGGGCGTCTTCGAGCGTCTCGTTCCACTCGAGCACCTCCATCAGGAACGGCTGCGGCATCTGCCGTTCGTCCTGCTCGCTCGGCCCGCCGAGCGCCCGCACGAGATGGTCCGCGCGCCGGAAGGCGTCGGCGAGGATCTTGTGCGCGCTGTTGAGCTCGGCCGTGTTGCGTTCGGCCAGCTCGTGCTCTGCGGTCCCCGCGAGGCCGAAGAAGTCGGGGTGCATCTTTCGCGAAAGAGCCAGGAGCCGCTTCTTGAGGACGCTCTCGTCCACCGCGAAGGCGACCGGCAGACCGAAGGCTTCGAACGGCCCGGGCGGGCTCGCGGGGTCCTGCAGGGCGTCGCACGCGTCGCAGACGAGAACCGAGGCGAGCCTCTCACCGCACTTGCTGCACTCGGCCATGGCTCGCTTCCGGTCGGCGGCGGGGGAGAGGCTAGACGGAGAAGGACTCGCCGCAGCCGCAGGTGTTCGACGCGTTCGGGTTGCCGAACTTGAACCCGCGGCCCATCAGGCTCTCCTCGAAGTCGACCTGCGTGCCGGAGAGGTAGAGGAAGCTCTTGGGGTCGCAGGCGATCCGGATCCCGTCCTGCTCGGTGATCTGATCGACCTCGGAGACCGTGTCGTCGAAGCCGAGGGTGTAGCTGAAACCGGAACAGCCGCCGCCCTTCACGCCGACGCGCAGGACCGTGCCGTCGGGCAGGTTCTGCTCCTCGACGATCCGCTTGACCTCCTTGACCGCGCGGTCGGTGATGGTGATCACGACTCGTCGTCCTGCTTCTTGCGGTAGTCCGCGATCGCGCTCTTGATCGCGTCCTCCGCCAGCACGCTACAGTGGATCTTCACCGGCGGGAGCGACAGCTCCTCGACGATCTCGGTGTTGCGGATCTGCTCGGCCTCGTCGAGGCTCTTGCCCTTGATCCACTCGGTGGCGAGGGACGAGCTCGCGATGGCCGAGCCGCACCCGAAGGTCTTGAACTTGGCGTCGACGATCTTGTCGCCCTCGACCTCGATCTGGAGCTTCATCACGTCGCCGCACTCGGGCGCGCCGACGACGCCGGTGCCGACGTCCTTGGAATCCTTGTTCATCGACCCCACGTTGCGCGGGTTGTTGTAGTGATCGAGGACCTTGTCGCTGTAGGCCATGGTCTTGGTTTCGTCGTCTGTTCGAAAAAGGGGGTGAGGGGGCTAGTGCTCCGCCTGCCACTGCACGGTCGAGAGGTCGATGCCCTCCTGGACCATTTCGTAGAGCGGTGACATCTCGCGGAGGCGCTTGACGTTCTCGATCACGAGCTTGGCGGCGAACTCGACCTCTTCCTTGGTGGTGAAGCGGCCGATGCCGAAGCGGATCGAGCTGTGGGCGAGGTCGTCGCCGACGTCCATCGAACGGAGCACGTGGCTGGGCTCGAGGCTGGCGGACGTGCAGGCGGAACCGGAGGAGACGGCGACGTCGCTGATGCCCATCAAGAGCGACTCGCCCTCCACGTAGTTGAAGGAGAGGTTGAGGCAGTTCGGCAAGCGGTGCTCGGGGTGCCCGTTGAGGTGCACGTGGTCGAGCTCGCTCGTGATGAGCTCCTGCATGTAGTCGCGGAGCTCGGCGGCGCGCTTCGCCTCGGCTTCGAGCTCCTGCTCGCACAGCTCGCAGGCCTTGCCGAGCCCGACGATGCCGGGGACGTTGAGCGTGCCGGAGCGCATGCCGCGCTCGTGGCCGCCGCCGTCCATCTGCGCGACGAGCCGAACGCGCGGCTTCCGGCGGCGGACGTAGAGCGCGCCGACGCCCTTGGGGCCGTAGATCTTGTGCGCGGAGAGGCACGCGATGTCGACGTTGTCGGCCTCGACGTCGCAGGGGATCTTGCCGATCGCCTGCGTGCCGTCGGTGAAGAAGATCACGCCCTTCTCGTGACAGAGCGCGCCGATCTCGCGGATCGGGTTGACCGTGCCGACCTCGTTGTTCGCCCACATCAGCGCGACGAGGATCGTGTCGTCGCGGAGCGCGGCGGCGACGTCCTCGGCGGTGGTGCGGCCGGTCTTGTCGGGCTTCAGGTAGGTGACCTCGTAGCCCTGCTTCTCGAGGTGCATGCACGTGTCGAGCACCGCCTTGTGCTCGGCCTGGCTCGTGATGATGTGCTTGCCCTTCGCGCCGTACATCTCGGCCACGCCCTTGATCGCCAGGTTGATCCCCTCGGTCGAGCCCGAGGTGAAGACGATCTCCTTGGGCGAGGCGCCCATCAGGCTCGCGATCTGTTGCCGCGCCTTGTCCACCGCTTCCTCGGCGGTCCAGCCGTAGGCGTGGTTGCGGCTCGCGGCGTTGCCGAACGTGTCGCTGAAGTACGGCAGCATGGCCTCCAGGACGCGCGGGTCGACCGGCGTCGTGGCCTGGTAGTCCATGTAGATCGGGGTTTTCATGAGGCGATGAGGTTGGACGAAACGTGGAAGTGGCCGCGGACGAGGTCGCGCAGCGTCGTGGCTTGGAGGATGTCCCAGATCCCGGTGCGGAGGCGCTCGATCGGGTTGTGGATGGGGCAGCAGGACGCGACGTCGTGGGCGCCGGCGTAGGAGCCGACGAGGTCGCACTCCGTGAAGGTCGGCTTGCCCTCGATGGCCGCGACGATCTCGCCCAGCGTGATCTGCTCCGCACCGCGGGCGAGCGTGTAGCCGCCGTTCGCACCCCGATGCGAGTGGACGAGACCCCCGCGCTGAAGGTCCTTCAACACCTCGGCGGCGAGCCGCCGGGGCACGGGGTTCCGCTCGCAGATCTCCCGGACGCTCACGACGTCCCCCGCCCGATCCAGGAGCTGGATCATGGCGATCAGCGCGTACTCGGTCCTCTTGGTGAGCTGAAGCATCGTCCCCGATAAAATAGCACCGGATCGGTGCTAATTGGTCGGCAAAAACAGGCCGCTTCGACGGTTCAGCGGCCTCTCGTCGCCCCGGCGGGTTCCCCAGGCGGTCCAGCAGGATACCCGTTCCGCCGGACGATTCGAGGGAAACCCCGCTCCGGATGCTGCTTTCGGGTGCCCGCGAGCCCCGTCTCAAGACCAAGTGCTCCGAATCCCGATGTCTACGAGGCGATGGACGCTCCCACCTTCTGCTTCACCTGCGGTCAGTCGATCGAGGAACCGCCCCGGCTCAACACCCTCCCGGACGGCGAGCCGTGTCCGGCCTGCCGCCTCCGGGCCCTGGAGGCGGCGCCCGCGATCCTTCCGAGCCCTGCGGCGGCCCCCGACGACCGCTTCCCCCGCGAAACGGGCGTCCAGGGGACCCTCGATTTCCCGCCCAGCGACCCGGACCTCGGCGAGCCGGCTTAGAGGCCCGGCCGGGAACTCCCGCGCGCCATCTCCGGCGTCTGGACGCGCGTGCCGGCGTTGCTCCTCCTCGGCGTAGCACCCTGGATACGCGGTCGTCGTCGCGCCTTGCCACGCGCATCCAGCCACCGAATCGGGCCCACGGGAGTCTCCGGACAGGCTCCTAGCTCAGGATCTCGCGGATCGGCTCGGGCAGCGCCGCCACCGTACGCTCCGGGCCCTCGAGGCTCAGGCACGCCAGGTCGGTCAGCCCGGTGGCGAGCAGCGTCCCGTCCGCCGCTCGCTCGACCTCGTACGTGAAGCGGATCGACGCCGTGCGCACGCGGTCCACGCGGGTGCGGACCACGAGCTCCTCGTCGTAGACCGCGGGCTTTCGGTACTCGACCTCGGCCCGGTGGACCGCGAGGCCGATGCCCTGGCGCTCCAGCTCGGCGTAGACGTAGCCCAGGGACTCCATCAGCCGCGTTCGGCCCTCCTCCATGTAAACCAGGTAGTTGGCGTGGTAGACGACGCCCATCTGGTCGGTCTCGGCGTAGCGGACGCGGACGCGGTGCTCGTGCGGGCCGGGAGGCATCGCGACATCATCCCGTCCACGTTCGGGCGCCACAACGACTCGCCGCGGGGCCGCCGGGCCCGTAGTCCTGGCGGGGAGGGCGGGTGGCTGGTAGAACCTGCCCCCCTTTCCCGGCGATGGCCGACACGCAAAAACCCGAAAAGAGGGGCGAGCCTGCGGTCGCTCTGCTGCTCACCTGGTTCCTCCCCGGCGCCGGGCACCTCTACCTCGGGCGGACGGTCTTCGCGGCGGCGGCGTTCCTCGTGGTCGAGTCGTTCTTCGTCCTCGGCCTCGTCCTGACCGACGGACGCACCTTCGAGTTCCTCGATCCCGAGCTCCGCGGGCCGCTGGCGACCGTCCTCACGCCGGAGGCGGGCAACCTGGGCGGGCTCCTCTGGCAGCTTCAGAAGCACGGCTTCGGAGCCGAGATCCCCGGACCCTGGCCGCCGTTCATGATGCTCGGCACCTGGCTCTGCGCCCTGTCGGGTCTCCTCAACGTGTGCTTGATGGTCCATGCCCACGTCGAGGCCCGCACGCCGCGCGGCCACGCGGGCCAGGGGCTCTCGCCCGCGGCGTACGTCGGGCTCACCTGGCTGGTGCCGGGTCTCGGGCACTTCTTCCAGGGACGCCGGCTGCGCGGCGCGGTGGTCTTCCTTCTCCTGGTCGGCTTCTTCGCCTGGGGTACCTGGCTCGCCGAGGGATCGAACCTGTCGCGCGAGCGGCACTTCTACTACTGGTCGGGCCAGTTCCTCGCCGGCCTGCCCGCCATGGTCAGCGAGTTCCTGAGCGGCCGGCCGCGCGTCACCGGCGAGATGCCGCTCGGCGACGTGGGGCTGCTCTTCGCGTGCATGGCCGGCCTCCTGAACGTCCTCGCGATGCTCGACGTCTGCGGCGTCGCGGAGAAGCGCTGGCTGGGCCTTCCGACCGAGCCCGCGGCGAAGAAGCCGGAGCCCGCCGGCGGGGAGGCGGGGGCATGACCCAGCTCCTCACGCACACGCTGCTCTTCGTCGCGCTGTCCGCCGCGATCGTCGTCATGGCGTCGTTCTACAGCGACCCCGACGACGCGGTGGCGTTCCGCGCCATGCCGCGGCGCTTCGTCGTCTTCCTCGTGTCGTGCGGGATCGTGGCCGCGATCATGCTCCTCGCCGAGCATCTGTTCGCGTCCGTCGATTGACCTAGCGCATCGCTAACCTCCCCTCTGGGCCAGGCGGAAGAGGCCGCCGGGTGCCCGCACGACGATGCCGCGCAGCTCGAGCTCCACGAGCTCGGTCAGCACGGCCGGCAGATCCTTGCTCGTCTGCCGCGCCACCTCCTCGGCGGTCAGGGTGTCCCCGAGGAGAGCGTCGACCACGGGCGACGTGGGCTTCGGCTCCTCGCGGGGCGCCTGAGGGAGCGCCCACTCCATCTCGCGAGCGAGCTCCTCCGGGGACTCGACCAGCGAGGCGCCTTCGCGGAGGAGGCGGTGGCAGCCCCGCGACATCGGGTGGTCGACCCGACCCGGAAGGGCGAAAACCGTCCGCCCCTGGTCCGCGGCCCAGCGGGCGGTGATCAGGGAGCCCGAGGCGTGGGCCGCCTCGACCACGAGCACCGCCGCCCCCAGGGCGGAGATCACGCGGTTCCTGCGCGGGAAGTGATGGCGCCGCGGCGGCTGGCCCGGCGCGAACTCGGAGAGGAGGAGCCCGTCGTCCGCCACGCGTCGCGCGGTCTCGCCGTCCGGCCACGGGCGGTCGACGCCGGAGCCGAGCACGGCGATCGTGCCGCCCCCGGCGTCGAGAGCCGCGCGGTGCGCGCACTGGTCGATCCCGCGGGCGAGCCCGCTGACGACCACGATCCCGTGCTCGGCGAGACCGAAGGCGAAGCGCCGCGCCTGCGCCTCACCGTACGGCGTCGGCGAGCGCGTCCCCACGATCGCGACGCGCGGCCGCGGCCGCAGCAGCTCGACCGAGCCGATCGCCCAGAGCTCCAGCGGCGGTCCGTCGATCTGCCGCAGCTCCTCCGGCCAGCTCGAGGAGCGCGGATCGAGATGCAGGATCGTCACGCCCGGAGACCGGGCCGG
>JANQEJ010000004.1 GCA_028278425.1 Planctomycetota bacterium
GCTCAGCTCCGCGCGGCTCCCCCCAACATCGGTTCGCGCTTCGCGCGCCGATCGACTTGTCACCATAAGTCCGGTGTCCACCGAATCGGGGGAGGGTCACTCCGAAGCCTCCGCCCGAAGAAAGGAAACGACTCAAGAGGCCAAGTTTCGCCTCGCTTCGCTCGCCGGTGGAGCTGCGAGTACCCGGGTACTTCGGACCGCGCAGATGCCTCACTTCCGGGCGTCGCCGACGGGAAGGGCTGCTAGGATGGATCCGTCTCCGCGCCTTCCCCTCACGACGACCCTCACCACGCAGGAGCGCTCTCCCGAATGAAGGTATCCGCCGCCGCGTTACTCCCTCTTCTAGCGGCCCCGATCGCCGCCCAGGACGTCTGCGAGGGGAACGGACTGGGCAACGTGTACATGGAAACGACGCCCGCTTACATCGGCGGGTTCTACGAGGTCGACATGGGCTCGCCCGATCTTCCGTTCGGGCTCAGTGTGCTCTCGATCTCCGACGGGTTCGGGCCGACGGTGCACCCGCTGCTCGGGCTGGTGTGTCTCGACGTCTTTTCGCCCGCCTACCAGGTGATCGTCCTGCCGCTCGACGGGACGGGGAACATCCACCTCGCCTTCGGGCTGCCGGCCCTTCCCACGCTCGTGGGCTTCCCGCCGTTCTACGGCGCGCCGGCGACGATCAACGGGATCGTGATCGAGACCGGCAAGACGGTTCCGGTCTTCTTCGAGAACGCGGACAGCTACACGCCGGCGGGAACGCTCGGGTTCGCGCGCTCGATGCACCGGGCGACGGCCCTCGGTCAGGACGGGCGCGACAACCGGATCCAGGTCTTCATCAGCGGCGGCGGCACGGGGACGATCTTCGCCCCCGCCTCCATCGCGACGACCGAGATCTTCCAGCCGCTCGACCGGACGCTCTCCCCGGGGCCGGACCTCTCGGAGCCGCGGGCGTTTCACACGGCGACGCTGCTCGAGAACGGGAACATCCTCATCGCGGGCGGCTGCGACGGCGCCGGCATCGTGACGAACACGTGCGAGATCTACGACCACGCCACGGGCACGATGAGCCCGACGGGGTCGATGAACGCCCCGCGGATCGGCCATACCGCGACGCTCCTCGACGACGGACGGGTTTTCGTCGCCGGCGGTCTCTCGGACTTCCAGAACGCCGACACCGCGCTCGCCACCGTCCTCAACACCGCCCAGAACACGGGCGAGGTCTACGATCCCTCGACCGGGCTGTGGACGGCGACGTCCAACACGATGTCGTCGGTTCGCTCGGCGCACGAGGCGGAGCTCCTGCCGGACGGCAGGGTGTTCCTGATCAGCGGGATCGACGGCGGCATGCCGACCGGCATCGGCACCGACGTGGCGACGTTCACGGCGACGTGCGACTACTACGACCCGACCACGAACGCCTTCTCGTCGGGTCCGCCGATCCCGATCGCGCGGGCGTTCCACGGCGCGAGCATCGTGAACAGCGAGATCCTCGTGACCGGCGGCCTGATCACGGCCGGCCCGTTCGGCGAGGCGTTCGCGACCACGACCTGCTACACGTTCAACGGCTCGACGTGGAGCTCGACCGGCGCGCTCGGCGAGGGCGTCGCGTTCCACGGCCAGGAGACGGTCGCGAACGGCACGGCCATCATCAACGGCGGGTACATCGGCGATTTCGTGACGCTGATCGCCTCGTCGCAGAGCGGCAGCCACGACGGGACGACGTTCACCACGGGCGCGCCGGTCGGCACGAACATCGGCATCCCGGGCAGCACGGCCTCGCCGCGCGGCTCCCACTCCGTGACGAAGCTCTGGGACGGCTCGCTCCTCATCATGGGAGGCTTCACGAGCCCCGACACGTCCACGATCATCGTCCTGGACGACGGGTTCGTGTACACGCCGTAGGGGACGCCCTAACCGCCGGAGCGGCGGACCGTCCAGCCCTTCCTCGCGAGCTCCGCGCAGACGGCGTCGCGGTGATCCCCCTGGATCTCGATGACGCCGTCGCGCACGGTTCCGCCGGAGCCGCAGCGCCTCTTCAGCTCCTTCGCGAGTGCCGCGAGCTCGTCCGGCGGGAGCGGCGCCCCGGTCACGACCGTGACGCCCCTCCCCTTGCGCCCCTTCGTCTCGCGGCCGACGCGTACGACGCCGTCGCCGCGCGCGCAGACGCAGCTTGCCAGCGGCCGCTCGCAGCGCGGGCAGAGCTCCCCGTGGCGCGTGGAGTAGACGAGACCCTCGCCCTTGCGCCGGGGTTTTCTCATCGCGGAAGAGGCTACGAGCGCTCGAGCTCGTTCCGGTCGGTGTGCTCGAACACGCGGCCGTAGATGTGGAGGACCGTCGTCTCGGAGTAGGAGAGCCGGTCGCCCCCGATCACGACCTCGTGCTCGAACGAGACCGTGCGCGCGTTGTCGCGCATGAACGGCGACTGGACGATCCCCCACTCCTCGTCGTCGAGCGCGGCGCGCACCGCGAGCTTCACCTCGTCCCCGCCGCCGTCCTCGGGCGCGTACCGGCCGCCGGCCAGGACGCAGACGGCCCGGGGAATAGTGAGCGAGTGCATGACGACCCCGGCGGCCGCGTCCCACATCCAGTAGCCGGTCTCGTTGTGGAAGACCTCGTCGTTCGACTTGCGGCGGACGACCTGGTGGTAGCGGACGGCGGCCAGCGACTGGGACTCGGCGTTGCGGACGCCGCCGATCCCCTCGAACAGGATGGTCTCGTGGTAGGGATTCTCCTCGCTGCCGTCGGGCTCGGGGGACACGTCCAGTCCCTTGTCCCCCTTCCACGTCCCGATCAGCCCGGCGAGCGGCCCGTAGTCGACGTCGTTCGGTTCCGTCATCGTGCCGCGCAAGGTAGCAGATTCGCGGGCGTCCCCCACAGGCCGACTATGCTGGTGGCGGGACGCGCCCATCGATGACCGCCGACGAACCGGACCGCCTGTCGCCCGCCGGCGAAGCCTTCGCGGAGTTCCTCGCGCTGGTCGAGGAGGGCGAGGACGTCGACTTCGACGCCTTCTGCGCCGAGCGGGAGGCGCTCGCCCCGAAGCTGCGCCGGCTCCACGCGCGCTGGGCGTCGCTCACCGGCGCCCTCGACGCGGTCGGGGACGGCGAACGGCTCGCCGACCGCATCTCCGCCCGCTTCGGAGCGGTCGACCCGACCATCTCGCTCCGCGGAAGCGAGGAGCCGGCCGCGCACGGGACCCTGTTCCCGCGCGACGCGGGCGACGGCCCGCGGTACACCCTCGGCGCCGAGATCGCGCGCGGGGGCTTCGGCGCCATCCTCGAGGTGTGGGACCGCGACCTGCGCCGCACGCTGGCGATGAAGGTGCTCCTCGGCCGCGACGGCGACGGCGCTTCGTCGACCGGCGGCAGGGTCGAGCCGCGCGCGGTGAGCCGCTTCCTCGAGGAGGCACAGATCACGGGTCAGCTCGATCACCCCGGCATCGTGCCCGTGCACGAGCTCGGCCTCGACGCGGAGGGCCGCGTGTACTTCACGATGTCCCTGGTCCGGGGCCGCGACTTCCAGGCGATCCTGAAGCTCGTTCGCGAGGAGCGCGAGGACTGGTCCGTGCCGCGCGCGCTCGCCGTGGTCCAGCGCGTCTGCGAGACGCTCGCGTACGCGCACGAGCGCGGCGTCGTCCACCGGGACCTGAAGCCGTCCAACGTGATGGTCGGCCGCTACGGCGAGACCTACGTGATGGATTGGGGCTTCGCGCGCGTGCTCGAGCCGGCCGAGCACGCGCAACCGCGCCCGCCCGCGGGCGTGGAGACCGGACTGCAAACGCACCGCGGCGAGCGCGACGACTCCCCTCTCGTCACGCGCGACGGCGACGTGGTCGGAACCCCGGCCTACATGCCGCCGGAGCAGGCCGCCGGACGAATCGAGGCGGTGGACCGGCGCTCCGACGTCTACGCGGTCGGCGCGATGCTCTACCAGCTCCTGACCGGCGTGCGCCCGTACCATCAAGCCCGCGGGCAAGCGCGCGGGCCAGCGCGCCGGAAGCGTCTCTCCGCCGCGGAGGTCATCGCCGCGGTGCGGCGCGGCGCGCCGACGCCGGTGCACGTGCTGGCGCCCTCCGTGCCGCCGGAGCTCGTCGCGATCTGCGACAAGGCCATGGCACGCGAGCCCGCGGACCGCTACGCGGACACGATGGAGATGGCGGAGGACCTGCGCGCGTACCTGGAGGTCCGCGTCGTGCGAGCCTGGCGCAGCGGCGCGCTCGCCGAGCTCGCCAAGTGGGTCCAGCGCAACCGCGCGCTCGCCGTCGCGAGCGCGGCGGCCGCCGTGGCGCTCGTCGCCGGGCTCGTCGCGACACTGATCCTGTTTACCCAGGCCGAAGAGGCGCGTGCCCAGGTGCTGCGGCTCGCGGACCACCGTCGGCTGCAGGGCCTGCTCGCGGGCGCGGAGGAGCTCTGGCCGGCGCGCCCGGAACGCGTCGGCGCCTACGAGGACTGGCTGGGCGAGGCGCGCACGCTCCTCGAACGCCGCGACGCCCAGCACCGGCCCACGCTCGCCGCCATGGAGGCGGCGCCGGCGGAGTCGAACGAGGAGCTCTGGCACCGCGAGTCGCTCGCCGACCTCGTCAACCGGCTGGACGACTTCGCGGCGGTCACCGTGCCCGACGTCGAAGCGCGCCTGGACTGGGCGCGGCGCGTTCGCGAGCTGACCACGGACGGCCCCGCGGCGGCGGCGCTCTGGAGCGAGGCCGCCGCGGCGATCGGCGACCCGGATCGCTGTCCGCAGTACGCCGGTCTCGAGCTCGCCCCGCAGGTCGGTCTGGTCCCGATCGGACCGGATCCCGTTTCGGGCCTGTGGGAGTTCGCGCACCCGCGGACCGGAGCGATCCCGGAGCGCGACCCCGCCACGGGCGCGCTCTCGATCGCCGACGACACCGCCCTCGTCTTCGTGCTGGTCCCCGGCGGCTCGTTTCTCATGGGCGGGACGGGAGGGCTCGAGCAGCCGCGGCACCGCGTGACGCTCGATCCGTTCTTCCTGTCCAAGTACGAGATGAGCCAGGGCCAGTGGGTCCGTTTCACCGGCGCGAACCCGAGCTTCTACGGCCCGCGGTCCGCGCGCCCGACCGATCCGACCTTCAAGTACTCGCTCCGCTTCGCCGTCGAGCAGGTGACCTGGACCGAGTGCGAGCGCGTCACGCGCCGCCTCGGCCTCGCCCTCCCCACCGAAGCGCAGTGGGAGTACGCCGCGCGCGCGGGCACGACGACGCCGTGGTCCACCGGAGCGGAGCGCGAGTCGCTCGCCGGTTCGGTCAACCTGGCCGATCAGTCGGCCGCGCGCGCCGGCGCGCAATGGTCGGAGATCCAGGACTGGCCGGAGCTCGACGACGGCCACACGACCGTCGCGCCGGTGGGAAGCTACCGGCCGAACGCGTTCGGGCTCCACGACGTACACGGCAACGTCTGGGAGTGGTGCGCGGACTTCTGGATCTCGTACGCGAACCCCGTGCGTCCAGGCGACGGCCTGCGCTCGCTCCCGGAGGATCCGGACGAGCAGGTCCTCGAGCGCATCAACCGCGGCGGCGGGTTCTACGACTCGGCGCGCAACGCCCGCTCGGCGAACCGCATGTACCAGGCGACGAGCCGCGCCTACGACGACGTGGGCCTGCGTCCGGCCCGGGCGATCGAGCGCTGAGCGGCGCAGAGCACGTCCCAAGACCCCGTCGTCGGCCCGAGGCCGAGCGAGGACCGCACAGCGCAAGGAGAGCCGACGACGCGTACTCGCGGTGCTACTCGGAGGAGGTTCGACGCCGCGCTGCGCGGCCGCAGCCAGCCGAAGCCAGACAGGGTCCTAGCGGTCGCCGGTGTGCCGCACGCCGCCGGCGGTCGGTCCGCGGCCCGCGGCGGGTCCCTTGGCGGCGCCGGTCGATCCCTCGCCGTGCTTCTGCGAATCGCCGCCGGCCTCGAGGTCGCCGGCTTCGAGGAGCTTCTTCACCGGGGGGAACTCGAGGGCCTTCGGCGTGACCTGACCGGTGTTCCCCGGCCCGAGGCGGAGCTTCTTCCCGCCCGGCAACGGCACGGTGAGCGGGAGGCGCGTCTTGTTCGTGAGGCTGGGCATGGACCCAAGAGCTTACTCGCTCCCGCGGAAGGGGGGACTCGTCGCGTTCTCGGATCTAGGCCGCGAGCCTGGGTTCGTCCCGCGCCCCCGCGGTCTCCGCGCGGACGCCGTCGCCGGCCGTCAGGAGCACGGCGAGCCCGGTCCAGGCCGTGCCCAGGCTCGCGAGCGCCCACGCGAGCGCGACCGTCCAGTGCCCGCCCGGCTCGAAGAAGAACCCGAAGCCACCCGCGGCGGCGACGGCTGCGCCGAGCGCGAGGCGGCGACGCGACCGCCGGCGGGCGCGCCCGAGGCGAACGGCGGCGGCGACGACGAGGACGCCCGTGAAGGCGACCGGCAGGCCGGCCCAGCTTCGCGGGCCCAGGAGCGCGTACGCGCCGGCGTGCAGGTGCCCGCGCTCGAAGAGCGCCGTCGATGCTCCGGCGAGGAAGAGCACGAACACGATCGCGCCCGCGAGAGCGCGGTGGAATCGCGCCGGGGACGGCGGGCGCGCGGCGGCCCGGCGGACGGGCGACGCGACGGCTCGCTCGTGCAGCTCGCGCAGGAGCTCGACGGCGAAGAGGAGCAGGAAGACACCGGCCCAAAGCTTGGCGAGGTCCTCGCTGGAGAGCCTCATCCGCGCCTCGGCCGCGGCAAAGGCGTCGATCGCGGCCATCGCCGCGAACAGGAGCCCGCTCGCGCCGAGGAACACGAGCGCGCGCCGCGACCGCTCGCGTAGACGCCCGAGGGTCGCGAGCAGCCCGAGCTCGAGCACGCCCAGGCCGGCGATGAGGATCGCGTCGTTGAACCCGTAGGCGATGCCGATCCGCTCGTGCACGACGAAGCGGTCGTCGAAGCCGAGGTAGACGAACACCAGGATCTGCGAGAGGTGGAAGAGGCGGTCGCGCCCGGGCGCCCCCGTCCGCTCCGCCAGCGCGAGGCAGAGGCCGTGGACCAGCGCGCAGGACCAGAGGAGGAACACCGACAGGGAGGTGTTGACCCCATAGAGCGCCGCGGGACCCAGGATGTCCCCCAGGTAGGGCCGCACGAAGCGCTGGGAGTACCGCCACTCGAGGTACAGGAGCGCCGCGCTGTAGACCCCGAGGAAAGCCAGCGCCAACCACCGCATGGGCGCACGATCGGCAGGGTCGCGCTTTGCCTTGAGCGGGGGCGCGCACAGGCCGAGAAAGAGGGGTTCGGGACCCCCGTCCCGCCCCCATGGACCTCGAAGGCTTCCTCTCCCCCGGCCGTGTGACGCGCCTGCTCGTCGGCGTGGTGATCCTCCTCTGCGCCGCGAGCCTCGCGGGCCAGGTCTGCAAGTACGAGCTCGGGCACGGGAACCTCTTCGGCTTCGTCCCCCTCTTCGACGTCGACAACGAGGTCAGCATCCCCACCTGGTACTCGTCGCTCGCGCTCTTTGCGTGCGCGGCGCTCCTGGCGACGGTCGCGCGCGCGAAGCAGGCCCTGCGCGCGGCTCACGCGGTGCGCTGGTGGTTGCTCGCCGGCCTCTTCCTCTACATGTCGGTCGACGAGGGGGCGGCCGTCCACGAGACGCTCGTCGTCGGACCGCTGCTCCGCGCGCTCGGCGACAGCGGCTGGCGCTACTTCGCGTGGGTCCTTCCGGGGTCGTTCCTCGTCGCGGCCGTGGCGATCGCCTACTGGCGCTTCTGGCTGGACCTGCCCGCCGTCACGCGGGCGCGCTTCCTCGCGGCGGCGCTCCTCTTCGTCGGGGGCGCGCTCGGGATGGAGCTCGTGGCCGGGCTCTTCCTCCGCGGCGACGGGCACATCGAGAGCCTCTCCTACGCCGCGCTCACCACGGTCGAGGAGCTCCTCGAGATGCTCGGCGTGGTCGTGATGATCCACGCCGTGCGCGCCTACCGGCAGGGCGACGCCTCCGCGCCGGCCGCCGGCTCAGTAGCTCGCCTGCACCCCGTTCGAGATCTGGAAGACGCCGGTTAGCGGCTCGAGATAGCCCCACTGCATCATCACGTCGACGCCCGCGGGGATCAGCGGGACCGGCACCGCGGCGGACGAGTTGCCGCCCGGACCCACCGGCGCGCCCGGCACGACGGCGTAGAGCACGCCGAGGTCGACGACGAGGATCCCGTCGCCGATGGGAAGCGGGGGCCCCGGCGCGCCGATCGCGAGGAACGGCAGGGCACCGGGCACCGCGCGGTGCAGGGTCGGCGTGAACGCGGGGTTGCCGGAGGTCGGGGGGCCGCCGGGGAGCGCAAACGAGATCGCGCCGCGCTGCCCGAGCGACTGCGTCGAGCCGAGCCCCGCGTTCTCCAGGAAGCCGTCGGTGCCCTCGAAGTAGTAGAAGGAGAGCTCGTTCGTCGCAACGCCCCCCACCACGGCGGCGAGCTCGCCGAGGGGGCTGCCCGCGGACGGGCCGACCGTGACGAAGCCCGCGACGATGTCGGGGGCGAGCACGGTGACGCTCGTCGCGCTCGCGGTCAGAACGGGCTCGTCCTGCGTCCACACGCCGACGAATCCGCCGACGAAGGCCTCGAAGCGCACGTGCGTCGCGCCCGCGAGCCCGGTGCCCTCCACGGTCAGAAGCTCGCCGGGCGAGGACGCCGCCGGCGCGACGCCGGTGATGGTCTGGGCGGGGGCCAGGCTCGCAAGCGCTGCTGCGGCGACGAAAGCGGCGACGGTTCTCTTCATGGGAATCCTCCTGGTGCGGCCGGTCGGGGACACGCGCCCTAGTCGCGCACTACGGGCGAGGGTCGCACGAATCGCGGAAAAAGGCGACGCGATCGAGCTAAGGTGCGCGCGATGATCGCCGTCCTCGCCGCGCTCGCCACCCTCCCGCTCGCCGGCCCGCCGCAGGCGGTCGACGTCGTCGCGACCGAGAACGGCCCCGTCGAAGGCCTGGTTCTCGACGAGGCGACCGGCCTGCGCGTCTTCCGGGGAATCCCGTACGCCGCGCCGCCGGTGGACGAGCTTCGTTGGCGGCCGCCGGAGCCGGCGTCGGCCTGGGAGGGCGTGCGCGACGCGACCGAGTTCGGTCCGCCGTGCCCTCAAACGCCCCTGATCGCGGTGATGAGCGGCGACCGGCTTCCCGAAACGAGCGAGGACTGCCTCTACCTCAACGTGTGGACCGGCGCGGAGAGCGCGGACGCGAAGCTCCCGGTGATGGTCTGGATCCACGGCGGCGGGCTCGCCGGCGGCTTCGCGCAACAGCGGGTCTACGACGGCGAGGAGTTCGCGCGGAGCGGCGTCGTCTTCGTGTCGCTCAACTACCGGCTCGGCGCGTTGGGCTTCTTCGCGCATCCCGAGCTCTCGGCGGAGTCCGACCGCGACGTGTCGGGCAACTACGGGCTCCTCGACCAGATCGCGGCGCTGCGCTGGGTGCGGCGCAACGTCGCCGCGTTCGGCGGCGACCCCGAGCGGGTCACGATCTTCGGCGAGTCCGCCGGGGGGACCAGCGTGCTCGCCCTCTGCGCGTCGCCGCTCGCCGCGGGGCTCTTTCACGGCGCGATCGCGCAGAGCGCGTGGATCACCCCGACGAACTTCGCACCGCTCGAAGCGGCCGAGGAGGAGGGGCTGGCGCTCGCTTCGCGCTGGCTCGACGGCGAGGACGGCGGGTCTGTCGCCGCCCTGCGCGCGCTTCCCGCCGATTCGCTCGTCCGCGACGTGGGCGCGCGCTACGAGCCGACGGTGGCCGTCGACGGATGGCTCCTCGAGGACTTCGCCGAGGACGTCTTCGCCTCCGGCGCGCAGCACGACGTGCCGCTGATCGCCGGGACCACCGCCGACGAGGGTTCGGCGTTCCGAACGCTCTTTCCCCACGGGAGCGCGCGCGCCTTCCGCCGGGGGATCGAGGAGACCTACGGCGAGCACGCGCCCGCGGTGCTCGCGCTCTACCCGGCTGAGACGCGCGACGATCTCCGCGAGCAGGTGAACCGCCTGATCACGGACGAGTGGTTCGTGCGCGGAACGCGCGCCGTTCTGCGCGGCGCGGCCAAGCTGGAGTCCCGCGCGTGGCAGTACGAGTTCACGCGCGGAAACCCGGCGCTGCCCGCCCTCGGTGCCCATCACGCCGTCGAGCTCCCCTACGTCTTCGGCCACGCCGGCGACGAGCTCGGCGACGCCGTGCACGACGCGTGGGTGCGCTTCGCGCGCACGGGCGATCCGAACGGAGGCGGGCTTCCGACCTGGCCGCCGTTCGAGCCGGACACCGACCTGCACCTCAAGCTCGGAGACGAGGTGCGCGTCGGGACGGCCCTGCGCCGATCCACCTGCGACGCGCTCGACCGGATTCGCGCGGCTCGCCTGGGGCGCGAGCCCGCGACGAACGCGCTCCGCTTCGGAGCCTACTACTACCCCTGGTACGGCGACGACTTCCACGGCGGGCGGTACGCGCGCGCGGAGCTCGACCCGCCGCAGCTCCCCGCGCTCGGCGAGTACGACGACCGCACCGAGGAGGTGATCCGCCGCCACGCGGAGTGGAGCCGCCACGCCGGGATCGACTGCTGGATCGCGAGCTGGTGGGGTCCCGGCTCGCGCGAGGACGTCACCCTGACCCGCCACGTCCTGCCGTCGCGGTCGCTCGGCGACCTCAAGGTGGCGGTCCACTACGAGACCGCCGGCCGGACGCGCGAGTTCACGGACTTCGCGCGCATCCGCTCCGACTTCGCCTATCTCGCCGCGAGCTACTTCGGGGACGAGCGCTATCTCGAGCTCGACGGGCGACCGGTCGTCGTCGTGTACCTGACGCGCGTGCTCGAGGCGTGCGGCGCGCTGCGCGGTGCCGTGAAGGCGATGCGCGCCGGCGCGGCGACGGCCGGCTTCGACGTCTATCTCGTCGGCGACCACGCCTTCGGCGCGCCGTCCCCGGACGCGGAGCTGAGCCTCCTCGACGCCGTGACGAACTACGACGTTTACGGCGCGATGGGCGCCCGGGGCTACGCGGAGCGCGCGGGCGTCGAGCGCTATCGCGCCGACCAATCCGGCTGGCGCGATTTGGCGCGCGCCGCCGGCGCCGCCTTCGTTCCGTGCGTCAGCCCGGGCTTCGACGACGGCGCCGTCCGCGACGGGCACCCTCCCCTCTCGCGGCGGCTCTCCGCCGACGACGGCTTCGGGTCGCTCTTCGCCGCGCTCCTCGCGGACGCGAAGACGCTCGCCGACCCGGAGACCGGCGGGCTCGTCCTGATCAACTCGTGGAACGAGTGGCACGAGGACACCCAGATCGAGCCCGTGGCGCCCGCGAAGCCCGTCGAGCGCGGCGGGCTCGCGTACGAGGGCTACGGGGAGCGCTACCTGGATCTGCTCCGCGCCGCCCGCGGCGACTAACGCTCGAGCTCGGCGGCGAGCTCGGAGAGGTCGGCGTTCGACGCGCGTTCCACGGCCCCGTCGCCGGGCGCGCGGTCTTCCGCCAGAAGCCAGCGCGCGACGACCGCCCGTTCCGCCGCCGCGTCGCCCACGCGTGCCAGCGCGGCGACGGCGGGCGCGCGCTCCGCGGCGGAGCGCGACGTCTGCAGCGCAAAGAGCGGCGAGCCGCTGCCGAGCTCGGCGCGCCACGCGGCGAGCACGCTCGCGGCGAGCTCCGGGTCCGCCTTCTGGCGCGCGAGCGCGTGGAGGAGCTCGTCGTTGTCCGCGCTCGGGTGCGCGGCGAGCGCCGCCAGCGCGTCGGCGCGCTCCTGCTCCGACGCCGGCTCGAACACCCGCCGCTCCAGCTCGCGCCGGTGGGGCAGGCTGCGGCTCTTCGCGAGCGTTGCGGCGTCGCGCGGCAGCTCCGGCCGAAGCTGCGGCGCGCCCGCGGGCTCGGGCTCCTCGTCGAAGTCGCGTCCCGGCCGGAAGCGCTCGTAGGTGTCCTGCATGCGTCCCCGCCGCTCGAGCCCGTCCGCGGTCACCTCGAAGAGGCCGTTGGACGCGAGGCCGAGCCGCGGGCCTTGTTGGGAGCGCCAGCGCGCCTCGAACTCCGCCGCGCAGGCGATGTGCTCCGCGCAGGTCACGCCGCCCGCGCGCGGGCACATCACGAGCCGCCCGTCGCGGCGGCGGTCGGTGAAGGTGTGGCGCAGCCCGTCGGCGAGCACGGTGATCGCTCCCGCGGCGGCACGCTCGAAGGTCGTGCTGTGCAGGTAGCGCTGGAGGTACTCGACCGAGGGGCCGACGCCGCCGCCGACGCGGTGATAGGCGAGCGCGCGCGTTCCCTCCGCTTCGGCGGTCTCGAGAGCGAGCGCGAGCGAGCGCTCCCAGCGGACGTCGACCTCGCGCTCGACCCGGCGCTGCCGCTCTTCCGCGCCCTGCCCCGCCAGCTCGCCGGTGCTCTCCCGCCGCTCCTGTTCCGTCGGCGGCTGCGGCGGCTCGGGCGGCGCCGGCGGCGTCGGCCGCTGGCCGAGGCTGCGGCCGCCGGGCTGGCCGGCGTCGATCGCGCGGATGGAAGCCACCACGCCGCGCCGCGCGCCCGAGTCGGTCTGGATCGAACGGACGAAGTACTCGCGCGCCGTCTTCGGGTCGTCGCGCAGCCGGTAGTAGAGAAAGCCCAGGTTCTGGTACGCGTCCCCCACGGCCTGGGCGATCGGGAAGCGCTCGCTCTCCGGCGGGTTGTAGCCCAGCTCCGCGAGCTGCTCCTCGCCCACGCGGATCGCCTCGTTCAGCATGCGCTCCGCGCCCTCGAGGTCGTCCCGCAGGTGGTAGACCTGGATCAACGCGGTGTCGTTGACGATGCGCGGCTCGTGCGGCGCGAGCGTCGCGGCCCGCGTGTACGCGCGGTACGACTCGATGAACGTCGAGCGCGCGAGGTCGAAGGCGCCGGGATCCCCGCTCGCCTCCGTGTCGCTCCCGATCTCGCGCAGGAGGTAGCCGACGTTGTTCCACGACCACGCGTCGTCCGTCACCTCCGCCAGCGCGCGGGAGACGCCCTGCGCCTTCACGATGTCGTCGCGCGCGTGGTAGCGGCCGCCGAGGCGGCCGAGGCCCTGCGCGGAGGTGCGCCCGAGGCCGTCGGTGCGCTCGGCGTACTCCGGCGCCTCCTCCAGCACGGCGAGCCACTCGCGCTCGGCGCGCTCGACGTCGTCGGCGTCCAGCGCGCTCCACGCCGACGCGGTGCGCGCCTGCATCTCGACCCAGAGCGCGCTCTCCGCGAACGATGGATCGAGCGCGGAGGCCTCGCGCATCGTCGCGACGCAGCGCGCGTACGCCGCCCCGGCGTCGGCGTCGCGCCGCTCGCGCGCGGCCAGGTCGCCGTCGAGCCGCGCGGCGTAGCCGGCGTACCAGCGGACGACCGCGTCGTTCGGATGGGCGGCGACGAGCTCGCCGTACGCGCGGGGAAGGCGCTCCTCGATGGACAGGGCGACGTGCAGGTCGACCAGCACGCGGTGCAGCTCGATCGAGCCCGGCGTTTCGGCGATCGCCGCGCGCAGTCCCTCGAGCGCCACGTCCGCGAGGCCGAGCGAGGCGAGCCAGTACGTCTCCGCCAGAAGGACCTTCGCGCTTCCCGGCGCGAGGGTGCGCGCCTCGACGACGCGCGCCCGTACGTCCAGGACGTCGCGCGCGAAGCTCGCGCGGTCGCCGTGCGCCGTACCCGCGAAGGTCGCCGTGCGCGCGCGCAGGCGCGCGACCGCGGCCGCGGCGTTCGCGTCGGCGTTCCCCGGCTGGAGCGCCGTCACCTCGTCCCAGGCCGCGGCGGCCTCGGACAGGACGAGCGCGCTGCGACCGCCCTCGTCGACCAGCCGCTCCAGCGCCACGGCGAGCCAGCGCCACGCCTCGGCGTCGCGCGGCTCGCGCTCGAGGTGGTCCTCGACGCGCGCGATCGCGCGGTCGATCTCGCCGGCGCGCTCGAGCGCGTCCACGTCGGCACGCCAGTCGGCGCCCGATGACAGGACCAGCAGGAGAATCGTCGGGATGCAAGAAGCCATGCCCGCGAGCCTACCAGAAGCCCGCGGGTAGCCAACGGCCCTACCCAGCCGTCACACGACTACGACTCGGGCGGCGGCGCCGGCCGGGGCGCATGTGCGTTGCCCTTCTCCCACAGCGCCCAGCCGTTGAACACGAAGTTGCCCACCGTCTCGTCGTCGTAACGGCAGATCACCTGGGCCTCGCGCTGGTTCCACGCCTGGGAGAGCAAGTCGACGAGTCTTCCGCGCTTCGCGTCACCCTGCTCGGGAGTGAAGGTGTCGTCCGCGAAGGCGTCGCAGTTGTGAGGATCGGCCATCGGTTTCCGTTTCCCTACCTTGAGTGTCAGGAGCCGACAAAGCGGCGAACAACCGGGTTGGAGAGGATCTCGTCGTCGATCTCCGACAAGGTCTTCGACTGTGAGTCGAGGGCTGCGCTGATCGTGACCTTCTCCATGTCCGTACCCGGAACCGGACCGGCCGCGCCGTCGAAGTGGACCTTCCAGGTGCCGCCGTCGACGGCATCAAGCTTCGCCCAGACCCCGAGAAGCCCCACGGATCCGTCGAGAACGCCACGATACGTGGACAGATCGTCAAAGGGGTGCGTGCCGGCGGCGGGAACGGCCTGCTGTGTGCCCTCGATCACGTTCCATACGCCCCCCGCATCCTTCCGGCGAGTCCACGGCTTGAAGGCCTGCACCGAACCGAGCAAGGCCGTTGACCTCGCGTTGAGAGCATCGACGAAGGCCTGTTCGTCGTCGCTCCGCGCGGCGGCCGTCTTCAGAACGTCGTAAAGCCGCTTGACGGCCGTCCACGTCGCGGTCTTCCCCTCCGCGGTCGCAAGCGCGAGGGTCTCGAACACCGCCATGGCATCGTCCTGCTTCACCTGGTCGGCCGCGTCCCCCGTGATCAGGAATGAGCGCACGTCGAGCGCGTCGAAGCCGCCGCCGCCCGGGTCTTTCAACCCAAAGTCGAAGTAGCTGATGAGGTTTGCTGCGTCGCTCGCGGGCTCGTCGACGCCGATGTCCACGTCGTCCTTCGGAGGCACGATCGTGACGATGCGCTGCTTGAACCCGAACGAGCCGGTTACCGGCTGCGTGGAGTCTTGGCGTGTCTCGACGGACAGCGCGATCTTCTCCGATTGGTAGTAGTAGATCATGTTCGTGCACGACGTCGCGCCGCCGGCGAGCATCACAGCTACGACTAGGGAGAGCCTCTTCATTTCTCGGCGCCTCCGTCGTCCGCAAGGATCGTCTTGGCGACCTGCGCCAGCTCCTTGGCGCCCTTGGCAACCTCAATCGCGGGGGCTCCGGTCGCGACCATGTGCTCAATCTGAATGTCCGAGAGACCCTGGATGTGCGCCCTGCCCACGGCGGCGACGCTCATCGCCTTCCCCTTGTTGGCTCCCTCCTGGAACCGCGGGATGAACGCGAAGCTCTCGCGGTCGTAGCCGACGTTGAGCTTGTTCGTACCCTCCGTCGTGAGAGCTACGTCCACGCCGAGTGTCTGTTCGTGAACGTAGACGACGTGCGATGCCTTACAACCCGCCACCAAGAGCGGCAGGCCTACGATCCAGAGCTTCATTGTCTTACCTCCCTGATGAACACTATCGGGGACGCGGCGTCCGCGTCCCCGTGTTGGATCCACACGATGCCGTCAAAGTCCGTGGGTATCGCCAACCCAACGAGCGATCGGACGCCGATGGTTACGCCCGTCCTCCGGCGGCTCGACTCGAGCGACAAACCGGCAATGCTGGTGGCCACGCCGATGGGATCGCCTAGCTCGGAAAGGGCCGGCAGGTCCTGAAAAGTCTCCTCCGCTGGACCGGCGGCCGTCGCGAGGGCCAAGAGCTCGTCGCCGGAACCGTCGAATGGTGCAGCATCCGGGGATGCGAAGTAGTAGGTGCGCTTCGAGCTCCCCAAGGTCAGCGAGCGGTCCGCGCCGTGGGTGACCAGGTGCGCGCCGACGGCGCGCAGCTCGACCACATGACCGCTCTCGGCAGCGAAGTGGCGCACGTGCACGACGCCGCGATCGTTCACCGCGCAACTTCCCCAAAGCGGAAACGTCATCAGGAGCGCAAGCCGCAAGCTCTCTCCAACAAGACCTCGGGGGACAGCCAAGGCTTCCGGACTATATCGCGAAGCGCCGAGCTCCGCTACTCGACCGACCCGCCTGGCGCTCAGTCGACGCGCTGGAGCGACTTGCCCGTCCAGCGCCGCCGTTGCGAACCCGCGGCGAGCGTCAGCTCGCCCATCCTTCGCCCGTCCAGCGTCAGCTCGATCGGGACGCCGACCGGCAAATCCTCCAGCGTCAGCTCTCCGCCGCGGGACGTCGCCTCCCTCCGCCATCCGCCACCGAGGAACCCGATGTGGTAATGGATCGCATACGGTTCCTCCGGCAGCTCCGCGGCGAGCACCAGCTCGCCCTCCGGCGCGAGCTCGAGCACGAGCTCCGCGGCCGGCGGCAACGCGAGCGGGCACGCCGTCGGACGCGTCGCGTGCTCCTCGACAAGGTTGACGAGAACCGGCCCGCGGTCCGGCGCGCGAACGAGCGCCTGCGGCCGGCGCCAGTCGCGTACCTCCGCGCGAAAGCAACCGTCCGCGCCGCTGCGCTCGACCGCGCCGGTCGGAAGGCCCCACTCGAGGAGCTCGACCTCCGCGCCCGCCACCGGCGCGCCGTCCGCGGTCACGCGGCCGAAGAACGAACGGTTGGGACCGCTCGGCACCGGCACGTGCACCGCGCGCACCTCGCCCGGCGCGAGCGGAGCGACGGCGATCCTGCCGCTTCCGTGCGCCTCGGTCCGACCGGAGGCTTCCACCTCGAGGCCGACGCCCGAGGGCACCGCGGTCACGAGCAGGCCTTGGTCGTCCGTCGGGCGGGAAGAGTAGCTGAAGTCGCCGCCTTCTCCGTACCAGTAGTGTTTCTCGTGGCCGAGGCGCTGGAGCGTCCGGTCGTACAGCTCGGGATCCTCGACGTCCGGGAGAACGTAGACGTGCGCGGCGAGCGCGCTGCCGTCCTCCCGATCGACGGCGCGGATGCGCAGCTCGGCGGGCGCGTCGAAGCCGCGCTCGGATGCGGATTCGGGAAGCGGAGCTTCCGACGGCTCGGCCGCACCGCAGGCGACGAGAAGCGTCCCCGCGGCGACGCCCCACGGGCTCGCCCGTTTTCTGCGCATCTCCGTCCAGCCCATCCGTGCTTCCTAAGGATAGAATCCCGTCCTCCCCGTCGTTTTCCCATCCAGACCCCCTCGGCAGGAGAAGCCATGCTACACGCTACGCTCCTACTCACCGCCCTCGCCGCCCCCCAGGGACAAGAGGCTTCCCCCTCGAAGCTCGTCCCCCACCTTCGCGAGGCGATCGCGGAGGCGCCGGCCGGCGAGCTGTTCCACGTCTACGCGGCGCTTGACGAGCGGCTGAGCTACGCCGACTTCGCCGGACGGGTCGAAGGCCTCGCCCGCGGCGTTCGCCAGCAGTTCGTCGAGGACGAGCTGCGCGCCTTCGCCGACGCCCGGCAGGGCGCGATCCTCTCGCTGCTCGGCGCGCTCGAAGCCGCCGGCCACGCGAAGGACGTGCGCCAGCTCTGGATCACGAACACCGTCATCTTCCACGGCACGCAGGGCGCGATCGACGCCGTCGCGGCGCTTCCGGAGGTCGCCTACGTCGGCTACACGCCCGAGCGCGACCCGAGCGAGTACCAGGACGTCCCCGCGCCCACACCGGCGGGCGGCGGCGGCTTCACGACGTACTACAGCAACGGCTTCGAGGCCGGCCTCGGCCCGGAGTTCAGCACGACGACCACCGGCTGCGGCTTCGCGCAGATCGAGAGCCTGTACGGGCCGAAGACCGGCAACTTCCACTTCGTGATGGCGTCGACGACCGATAGCTGCGAGAGCACCGCCAGCGTGACCCTCGTGGTCGACCTGACCGGCGTCACGACCGCGAAGCTGCAGTTCGGCTTCAAGGACATGTCGGACGAGTTCGATCCGGGCGAGGACATTCTCGAGGCGTCGAACAACGGGCTCGACTGGGCCAAGGTCGACGACCTCTCGGGCTCGGACGGTTCCTACCTCATCAAGGAGTACGACCTCGACCCGCTGGGGCTCGTGTACGACTCCGACGTCTACATCCGCTGGAGCTGGTCCGACAACTTCGCGCCCGAGACCGACGGCTTCGGTATCGACGACATCGCCATCGCCGACGGCTTCCCGCCGCCCCCGCCGCCGACGCCCGAGCCGAACCTGGTCCAGCTCCAGGCGCCGGCGCTCTGGGCGATCGGCATCGACGGGACGGACTCGTTGCTGCTCAACATCGACGACGGCACCGACCTGGTGCACCCCGACCTGGAGAACCGGATCTGGATCAACCCGAACGACCCGCTCGACGGCGCCGACAACGACGGCAACGGCTACGTCGACGACATCAACGGCTGGGACTTCTTGAGCGGCGACAACGACCCGAGCCCCGGCTCCCACGGCACGAACACCGCGGGGATCATGGTCGGCGACGGCGGGTCGGGCATCGCGCTGACCGGCATGGCGCCGGGCGCGTCGCTCGCGGTCGGCCGCATCAGCGGCGAGAGCAACCACTGGGAGGCCCAGCAGTGGGGCATCAGCGTCGGCGTGGATTGCTCGTCCTCGTCGTACTCCTACAAGTGGCCCTCCGTCCCGGACTACCACATGCACCGCTCGGTCTCGGAGATGGTGCTCGCCGCGGGCATCATCCACGCGAACTCGATCGGCAACCAGGGCGGCAGCTTCAGCTCCTATCCGATCCCGTTCAACATCTCCGCGCCGGGACTGTGCCCGTCGCCCTGGAAGCACTTCGAGCAGACCCAGATCAACGGCGGCGTCGCCGGCACGATGGCGTGCGGCGGCATCGAGCTGAACGACGCGCCCTACTCGCCCTCCGGCCAGGGGCCGTCGGCCTGGGAGAACCTCTCGGTCTACAACCCGGGCTACCCGCACACGCAGGTCCCCACTTGGTGGGACTATCCCTTCGGCGGTTTCGGCGGCGGCCACCAGGGTCTCCTCAAGCCCGACGTCGTCACCTACACGAACGTGAAGACGACGTCGACGGGCGGCGGCCACAACCCGAGCTTCGGCGGCACGTCCGCCGCGACGCCGCACCTCGGCGGCGCGCTCGCGCTGATGATCGACGCGCAGCCGAAGGTCCAGCCGCGGCACATCTCGCAGGCGCTGCAACGCACCGCCGTCGACCTCGGCGCGCCCGGCAAGGACGCGCAGTTCGGCTCCGGCAAGATCCAGGTCTTCGACGCCGCCCAGCGGCTCTTCCACCTGGTGACCGCGGACGACCTGTCCCCGAGCATCGGGAGCAGCCTGAACGTGGCGATCGACGGCTTCGCGAACGACTTCTACGCGGCGCTGTGGGGCGTCAACCTCGGCGAGGCGGCCACGCCGGTCGGGACGCTCAACATCGCGGCGCCGTTCTACGTGCTGCAGGTGAACGCCCTCGACGCCACCGGCCACGACGACATTCCGATCACCGTGCCCAACAACCCCACGCTGGTCGGCGTGGACATCCACATCCAGTCCATCGAGGACAACAACGCCGGGACGACCGGGTCCTACCTGTTCTCGGTGGTGGAGACCTTCCGGATCGACCCCTGAGTCAGTCCGCGAGCACCGTTTCGACCGCGGCGGCGATCTCGTCGCGGCCGAAACGGTGGCCGGCGATCTTGACGGCCGCTTCGCCGTCCGGGGTGAAGGCGACCAGCCCGTGCTTCAGCTCGGTGAAGCCGAAAGCGTCGATCTCCGCCGACGCGGCGGCGGTCTCCTCCGGCGACACGACGCGGAAGTCGACGCGGTCACCGTATTCCTCTTCGAGCTCGCCCACGGCGGCCACGATGTCTCGGCAGAAGGGTCACGTGTCCGCGATGACGTAGTAGCGCACCTCCGGACGGTCCTGCGGCGACTCCGCGTCGGGCGTGGAGCGGCAGGCCGCGAGGAGAACGAGCGGAAGGACGAGCGACGCGAGGAGAGGCGGCTTCATCGCCACAACCTACTCGGTCCCGGCTTGAGCGACACCGGCCTCCCGCGATGCGGAAAGGATTTCCGGGCTCCCCGGCTTTGCCTTTCGAACCGCCGCGGAATGCCCTTTCCGATGGAGGGTTTTCGCCGCGGCGATAGGGTAAGTTCCTAAGCCATTTTTTCCGGGTGCCGCGGTAGGATGAGCGCACTCAACCGACGCTGAAAAAAGCACTAGCAAGGAAATTGCAGATTGCGAGCCCGTGGGGTCCCGGGTCCGCATATAAAACTCTCTTGGCCTCTTTGAGCCGTTGTTTCCCCGACCAGGGACCGCGAACGCACCCCCGAAGCACATCCACGTAACGACAGGAGTCCAAGTCTTTGCCCCCGTCTGAGAACCATCGCCGAACCCCGCTTCTGCTCCGCGCGACGACCGCGCTTCTCGTCGTGGCCGTCGCGGCCGTGTACGGGTCCTACGCGCTCCGCGGATCTCCCGACGCGGCCGCGTCCGGCGAGGCCGAGGCCAGCGCCGTCCCGCAGCCGACGACGGGCATCGATCCTCTGGAGCCGGAGACGCTCGCCGAGGGTCTTCCGTCCTCCGGTCACTGGCGCGGAAAGCCGGCGCTCGCGGACCTCGACGGCGACGGCCACCTCGACCTCGTCACCGCCCTGCGCAAGTGGGACGACGACGACGTGACCGAGAGCGGCGGCCTCTTCCTGTGGCGCGGCGACGGCGCGGGCAACTGGGAAGCGTTCGGCGAGGGCATTCCCGCCGGGATGGGCTACGGCGGGGCGCGCGTTCTCGACGCCGACGCCGACGGCGACCTCGACATCGCCTTCTCGTGCCACAACCGCGCACCCCTCCTCCTGCTCGGCGACGGAGCCGGGAACTTCGAGGAGCTGTCGGGCGGCATCGAGGTCGACGGCCCCTGCTCCGACGTGGCGCTCGGCGACCTCGACGGCGACGGCATCGCCGAGCTGGCCGCGATGGCCTTCTTCCCGAAGGGCGGCGGCCTCAGCATCTTCGCGCGCGACGACGGGGGCTGGCGCCGCATCGAGCGTCTGCTCACCGAGCGCGACTTCGGCGCGCAGCTTCGGCTCCACGACCTCGACGGCGACGAGCGACCGGAGATCTTCGCGACCACCGAGACCGGTCCGAAGGTGTGGCGCGCGAACGCCGACGGCTTCGAGGACCTCTCCGCCGGCCTGGACGCGATCGACATCGGCGGGTCGGATCTCGCCGTGGTCCCGGGCGACCCGGACGGCGACGGAGCGTGCGACCTCCTGATCGCGGGCATGACGTACGAGGGACACGCGCCGCTCCGGCTTTACCGCTGGACGGGCGAGGCCTGGGAGCGCTACGCGCTCGACCTTCCCACCGAAGAAGCGTTCTTCGACGCCGACTTTGGAGACCTCGACGGCGACGGCTCGACCGAGATCGTCGCGGCGGGCAAGTACGGCGTTCGGGTGTTCCGCCGCAACGCCTCCGGGGACTTCGAGTCCGCGGGCCGGCTGCCGGACAGCGCCGGCGTGCTCCACCTCACGACCGGCGACGTCGACCGCAACGGCGTGGACGAGATCGTGACCGTCGGCTTCGCCGGCGTTCGGGTGCTCAACGTGGCGAAGAGCCTGAGGGGGATCGAGTGATGGCGTCCAAGGGCCTCCTGTTCCACATTCCGGCCATCGGCCTGCTGATCGCCGCGCTGGTCTACGGCGTGACCCTGCACGGCTCCAGACCCGCCTCCGGGCCCGTCGAGCTCGATCGCGAGGAGGCCGAAGAGGACCTGCGCGAGCGCTTCGAGGAGTTCGCCGAGGTGCGCAGCACGGAGGACTGGCAGGCGATGTACGAGCTGGTCGACCCGGTCGAGCGCGAGAAGGTCGACCTCGGGAGCTTCCTCAACTTCTACGGGCGGGGCGTGTTGAGAGCGCACTCGACGGAGCTGGTCGAGATCGAGTTCGGCGAGGGCAATCGCAGCGCGATGGTCAAGGTGGCCACCGACGGCGAGCTCGTCATCGAGAAGCTGCCCCCGCAGTACCGATCGAACCTGCGCGTCGACGACCCGGCGCAGCTTCGCGGCGTGCAGCAACACACCATCCCCTGGGTGTGGAGACAAGGAGAGTGGTACTACCGCCTGGACCCGGAGATCGTCACCGGGCGCGACCCCACCGGCAAGCCGGTCGAATCGCTATGAGGTACCGCACCCGAATCGAGGATCAGATGGAGGGGGCCGGAAGGAGAGACCGGACAAAGGAGCACCAAGAGAAGGAGAGGAGATTTCTTCTCACCTAGATCTAGTGGAGGAACCACAACCCATGAAACTCATCACCAAGGCAACGCTTGCGACCGCAGTCGCAGCGATGCTGTCTCCGGCCGCCTTTGCGGACGGGCGTAACCCCGGGAGTGCGTTGATCTATCCGATCCACCGCTCCGACCTCGGCGTGCAAGCGCAGGGGGGGTCGGTGCAATTCTTCACGGTCATCAACGTGACGAACATCAACCTGTCTCCGACGACGGGCACGACGAACGTCATGTATGAGTACGTGAACATCATTCCCGACCCGCAAGATCCGAAGAACCCGCTGTCCTGCCTGATCTTCGACCGGGTGGAGACGCTGACCCCCGCCGACACCTTGTCGGTGCTCACGAGCTGCCACAACGCGGCCGGTGGGCAGGAGGGTTACCTCGTCGTCCACGCGCAGGACCCGGACCTCTTCAAGACCGCTTGGTCGTTCAACTTCCTGACCGGGTCCGAGCTGTGCATCAACAGCCTCGGCGCGGTCTACAACATCAACGCGATCCCGTTCGAGTCGCCTGTCCCGTCTGGCTCCGCCACCGACCTCGATGGCGACGGCCAGCTTGACTTCGACAACAACGAGTACGAGGGCGTCCCGGACGAGCTGTGCATCGACTCGTTCATCGGCCTCGCGAATTCGTCGTTGACCATCCTGAACCTGTCCGGCGGCACCGAGTTCAAGGCGACCGTCGGCTTCGACGTCTTCAACGACAACGAGTTCCCGATGTCCGCCACCCTGCAGTTCACCTGCTGGGCGGAGTGCAGACTCTCGGACATCAGTCCGGTCTTCACCGACTTCTTCCTTCGGTTCAACACGCCGAACGATCCGGCCGAGCTGGACACGAACTGCGATGGCGTGGGCGACCTCGAGACCGGCTGGGCCATCATCGATGGCATCGTCGCGAGCTCGCCCGTGGAAACGATTCAGGATCCGGCCCTGCTCGGCGCGCTGACGCTGAGCCCGGGCAGCTTCTTCCAGGGCGGGGTGCTGCTCTGGGAGAGCACGGCCAAGCAGACGAACGGCGACTTCCTGAAGTTCGGGACCGACGATCCCGAGAACTAGGACGTCACCTAGGACACGCTACGAGGCGGGGCGGCCGCGGGGCCGCCCCGCCTTTTCTCGTGCGCGTGCTCGAGCGCGACGAGGAACGATTCGCCCTTGTGATCCTCGTTCAGGATCGGGGTCGCCGGTAGGTTACCCTGAGCGCGTGTCGGCCTCCGTCCTCCTCCGCGCGCTCCTGCCGCTCGCGCTGCTCTCCACCGGCGACGACGAAGCGCGCTGGGGTCGCTTTCGCGGCCCCGACGGGGCCGGGGTGGTCGCCGACGACGTCCCGCTCCCCACGGAGCTCGGTCCGGGCAAGAACCTCCTGTGGAAGCGCGAGGCGCCGCCCGGGCACTCCTCGCCGTGCGTCTGGGACGGGCGGATCTTCCTGACGGGCACCGCCGGCGGCGAGCTGGTCACGGCCTGCCTCGACCGGAAGACCGGCGAGATCCTCTGGTGGCGGTCGCTGGCGCCGAAGCACGGGCCCGAGCGACTTCACCGCGTCAACAGCCCGGCCTCTCCGACGCCCGCGACCGACGGCGAGCGCGTCTACGTCTACTTCGGCAGGCTCGGGCTCGTCTGCTTCGATCGCGACGGCGAGGAGCTCTGGCGTCGCGAGACGCCCCCGCCCGACAGCACCTTCGGCACGGCCGCCTCCCCCATCGTCGCCGGCGGCCGCGTCCTCTTCGCGCACGACTCGAACGCCGACTCGTTCGTCGAAGCCCTCGAGCCGGCCACCGGCAAACCCGTTTGGCGCGCGGAGCGCCCCGGCTTCGGCGCCGCCTGGTCCACGCCGGCGGTGCGACGCGACGGCGACGCCCTCGAGGTGCTCGTCAACGGCGTGTGGTGGCTGACGGCCTACGACCTGCGCGACGGCGCCGAGCGCTGGGCGGTCCCGGGTCTGACCGACGAGCCGATCGTCACGCCGGTCGCGGGCGCCGGGCTCGTCTTCGTCTCGTCGTACAACATGAACACGAACCCGGAGGTCATCGGGCTGCCCGACTTCGACGACCTGCTCGCGCGGCACGACGCGGACGGCGACGGCAGGCTGAACCGGGACGAGGCGAGCGCGAACGAGAGCATCCTCTCGCGCTACGACGCCGACGGCGAGGGCGACCATCCCCTGGGGAACATGTTCCGCTTCTTCGACGAGGACCGCGACGGGCTCCTCACCGCGGAGGAGTGGAAGAAGGCGGGCCGCTGGCTGGCCGGCTTCAAGCACGAGAACGGGCTGCTCGCGATCCGCCCCGGAGAGCCCGGGAAGCCGGCGGAGGTCGTCTGGCGCTACACGCACGGCATCCCGGAGTGCCCGTCGCCGCTCTTCTACCGCGACCGCGTCTACCTGGTGAAGAACGGCGGGATCGCCACCTGCCTCGACGCCGCGACGGGCGCGCTGAAGTTCCAAGAGCGGCTCGACTCGCGCGGCCCCTGCTACGCGTCACCCGTCGCGGGCGACGGCAAGATCTACACCGCGTCGGCGCGCGGTGTGGTCACGGTGTTCGCGGCCGCGGACGAGCTGAACGTGCTCGCCCGGAACGATCTCGGCGAGCGCATCATGGCCACGCCCGCCCTGGCCGGCGGACGCGTCTACGTGCGCACGGAGAAGAACCTCTACGCCTTCGGCGCGAAGGACTAAAGCCGGCTACGCGAAGTGCTCGCCGTAGGCGTCCGCGTGGAAGCCGACGAGCCACGTCTTGCCCGTGCGGATCGCCGGCGCGCGGAGGTTCCCCGTCGGGCCGAGGACCACCGCCGCGAGCTCGCTCGCGCTCGGCGCGTCCTTCTTCATGTCGAAGGTGAGCACCTTCTTGCCCTTGGCCACGACGACCTTGGAGGCTCCGTCGAAGACCTTCTTCAGGTCCGCCTTGCCGAAGCGCTCCTTCGCGGCGTTCACCGTCTCCCGGACGGCCACGTCCCGACCCTCGAGGAAGGCGTCGGCACGCTTGCAGCTCGTTCAGCCCTTGCGGTGGTAGTACCAGTCGATGCGCTTCGCCATGGCTCTTGGGTGTCCTCCTGTTTCGTTACTTGGCCTTGCCGAGGTGCTCGAGCGCGGCGTCGAGCACCGTGTCCGTCTCGCCGATGAAATCCGTCGCCACCGCCCACACGACGACGTCGGGCTGCACGCCGTTGCCGTCGTAGGTCGATCCGTCGCGCTGGAACGACGCCATCGACGAGAGCTGGAGGTCGATCCGGCTGTTCGCGAGCTTCAGCTTGCGCGACCGGCCGCTGCCGCCGCCGCTCGGCGCGCCGATCAGCGTCACGTTCGGCAGCCCGCGGAACCCGCCGAGGAAGATGTCGGTCGCGCTGAAGCAGACCGGATCCAGCAGCACGACGACCGGCTTCTCGTAGTGATAGCCGCCGCCGGCTCCCGCGGGCTCGAGCACCAGGTAGTGCCAGCTCGTGAACTCCTTCTTCGGGAGCTTCCACTCCGGCTTGAAGCCCTTGGCGAAGGCCTGGATGGCCTTCTTCTGCGTCTTCGACCAGACCGACGCGCTCACCGGATAGAGGAAACGGTTCGCGAGGTGGCCGTCGCGGTCCTCCCTCCCCTCGTCCGGCGGAAGGCGGTACGCGGCCAGGTTCGCCACGTAGGGCGGCGCGTCCGGCGCGAGGAAGTACGGCAGGAGCAGCCGCAGCGCGTTCCGCCGCCCGCCGCCGTTCCCGCGCACGTCGATGATCAGTGCGGACGTGTCCCGGAAGTCCTCCATCGCGCGGCCGAGCCCGTCCAGGAACTCCGGCTCGTGGTCCATGTGCGCGATGCGCAGGTAGCCGACGTTCCCCTCCAGGACGCCCGTGTCTCGGCGCGGCCAGGAGCCGTAGGCCGCGCGCCGGCCGACCACCGGGCGCTCGACCGTCGCCGCGTTGCCCCCGTCGGCGTCGACGAGCTCGACCTTGAGCCGCGGCTCGTCCGGTAGCCCGAGCTCCTGGCGGACCCGGCCCACGTAGCGGAGGTTGCGGACCGAATGCCTACGCACGAGCTGCGGCGAGCCCTTGGCGACCACCGCGCCCGCGGCCTCGATCCAGTCGGCGACGGGGACGCCGTCGAGGCTCGCGACGTACGGGCGCGCGGGATCCAGGAACCCGGAGCGGTTCCCGTGAAAGGCCGCGACACCCGCCTCGGTGTCGCCGAACAGGAAGTCCGCGAAGCGGTTCGGCATCGTGTCGCTCGAAGGCTCGATGACCTTCGAGTGCGCGTCCCCGAAGAGCGCGAGCAGCTTCATCACCTGGATCGCGAGCGCGCCGCAGGTGATCCCGTCGCCGAAGCCGAGGCGGATCGTGTCGAGCGCCGCCTCGTAGTCGACGCCCTTCCAGCGCAGGTAGGCGAAGCGGTTGACGAGCTCCCACTCGAGCTGGTCGAGGTCCCGCTCGGCCTCGCGCCGGCTGATCTCGCGGCTCCCCCACTTCGTTCCCGGCTCGAAACGGTCCTGGAGGTAGAGGAACTCCGCCGCCGGCTTCTTCGCGTGCTTGCGCTTCACGCGCTCCACGTTCCCGTCCTGCGGGATGGCGGCGAGCAAGACGGCGGCGGCGGTCGCGAGGAGCGGGGTCATCGGGCGCGGCATTGTAGGGCCGCCGCCCGATCGCGCCAGCGACGGCCGCTCGACCTCCGCCCCCGGCGGGAGCCTGCGCAGCTCGCGCTTGAGCCGCGACGACGACGCGAGGCTTGGGCTAGCATGTCGCCCATGATGCTCCTCGCGACCCTGCTAGCGCTTTCCCCCGGTCACGCCACCACCCACCCCCCCGCGGCGGACGAGCTCATCCCGGAAACGCCCGAGGGCTGGCGCTACGAGCGCATCGACTTCCCGCTCTCGTTCGCCCCGGAGATCGACTACGAGGGCTTCGAGGAGCTCCGCTTCGCGCCGGGGATGATGGTCGCGGACGACTACGACTACTTCAGCTACGCGTTCGCCATCCGCATCGAGGAGGAGGTCGAGGTGGACCTCGCCTTCGTGCAGTCGTTCCTCGAGCGCTACTACCGCGGCCTGTGCCGCGCGGCGCTGGAGGCCCGGCAGGCCGAGGTCGACCTCTCCGACTTCAAGGTCGAGGCGCGCTCGGCGGAGCGCGGCTACGCCGCCACGATCGAGATGGTGGACGCCTTCCTCACGATGGAGCCGCTCAAGCTCGCGCTCGAGCTGGACGTTCACCCGACGCCCCGCGGCGTGGATCTCTTCGCGATCGCCTCGCCGGCGCAGGAGAGCTCTTTGATCTGGAAGGAGCTCCGCGCGCTCGCGGAGCGCTGGCGCGACGAACAACCGATGCCCGTCTTCTTCAACCACCTCTTCGTCGTCCCGGACGCGGACACCTACGCCGCGCTCATGGAGTCCGAGTTCCTGCGCGCATCCTTCGGCGTCTCCGAAGAGCGCAAGACGGTCCGCAGCGACGTCTCCTACGCCGGGCTCTACCTCTACGGCCGCCGCACGTACTTCGAGTTCCTCTCGCCGGACTTCGGAAACACCGGCTTGTCGCCGGGCGACACCGGCCTCGCCTTCGGCGTGGAGGGCAAAGGGGAGACCGACGAGCTCGTAAAGGCGCTGGGCGAGCACGACGTCACGGCCTTCACGCGGCCCGTCACACGCGAGCTCGACGGCGAGCAAGTTCCGTGGTTCGAGATGATGGGCGTCGAGAAGCCAACCGCGACCTCGCGGATGACGGTCTTCTCGCTCGAATACGACGAGCGCTTCCTCTCGACCTGGCACAACGAGCTCGCGCCCGACTCCGGCGGGATCTCGCGCGAGGCGGTGCTCGCGCGCTACGCCGCGAAGCTCGAGCGCAAGCCCGACGAGGCCCTGTTCCAGGACGTCACCGCGATCGACCTCACGCTCGACGCCGCGGAGCTCGAGCGGTTGCTCGAGGTGTGCCGTGCCTTCGGGTACGAGCTCGAGGAGGCCGACGAGGCCTGGACGTGCCACGCCCCGCAGTTCCGCCTGACTCTCAAGAAGGGCGAGACGTCGCGCGGCATCACCCGCTTCGCCATGACGCTCCGCCGGCCGGTGGAGCGTGAACCGCTGAAGCTGGGCCGGGCCGTCCTGCGCTTCGAGGGCTCGAAGGCCTACTTCGAGCTCCCGTAGTCGGCCGAAAGCACCTGGAAGGCATCGACGCGCGCGCCGCGCCCGCGTCCCATGGGGCGGTGCGCCGAGCCCTCGTTCCCAGCGTCGCGTTCCTCGCCGGCGCCCTCGTCGCCTGGGTCCTCACGACCCGGCCAACGGGCGACGGGTCCGCGTCGGAAGCGCCGCGGCAAGCCGCCGCTCCCGAAGGCGAGGACCTGCGCGAGACCCTGGCGGCGATGCGGAGCGCGCTCGAGCGCCTCGACGCGCGGCTCTCCGCGCTCGAGCTCGCCCCCGCCGCGCCGCCGAGTCCGCGAGCGGACGCGCGCCGGCCGGTGCCGGCGATCGAAGCGGAGCGCCTCGCCGAGCTCACCGCCGCGGTGGACGAGCTCCGGCGCGCGGTCGAGGCCGGCCTGCCCGCGGGAGTGGAGCTGCGCGACCCCGAGCCGACACTCGAGGAGCTGCGGGCGCAACACCCGGTCACCGACTGGAACGCGGTACACGGGCTGATCGACCTCTGGTCGGCCGACCCGGCGGCGGCGCGCCAGGACACGATGCTGCTCTCGCAGCGCGACCTCCTGAAGCGCTTCGGCACGCCGACCGAGCTCTGGGGCGGCGACGGCGTGCTGAACTGGTTCTACCAGGAGGGGTACGACGCCGCGGCCGAGACCTACCTCGTCGAGGTCTACTTCCGCCTGAACGACGGTTACGTCACGCTGCTCAACGTCGACCGGAACTGAGGCACGTCTCGCCGAGCACGCGGTCGAGCGCCTCGACGAGCCTCGCCGCGTCGCGGGCGTCGAACGGCAGCGGCGGCTTCAGCTTCAGCACGTTGTGATCCGGCCCGTCGGTCGAGAGCAGGATCCCCGCGTCGCGCAGGCGGCTGTCGACGTACGCCGCCTCCTCCGCCGCCGGCTCGCGGGTCTCGCGGTCGCGCACGAGCTCGACGCCGAGGAAGAGGCCCCGGCCACGCACGTCGCCGACGAGCGGGTGCCGTTCCTTCAGCTCCCCGAGGCGCTCGAGCAGGAGCTCCCCCACCGCGCGCGCGTGCTCCCGGAGCTTCTCGCCCTCGATCACATCGAGCACCGCCGAGCCGATCGCGCACGCCACCGGGTTGCCGCCGAAGGTGTTGAAGTACTCCATCCCGTTGTCGAACGCCGCGGCGATCGCGCGCGTCGTCACGACCGCCGCCAGGGGGTGTCCGTTGCCGATCGGCTTGCCGAGCGTCACCACGTCGGGCACGACGCCCTGCGTCTCGAAGGCCCAGAAGCGTTCCCCGCAGCGGCCGAACCCGGTCTGGACCTCGTCGGCGATGCAGACGCCGCCGCGCGCGCGGACGAGCTCGTACGCGGCGCGCAGGTAACCCTCCGGCAGCACGATCTGCCCGCCGCAGCCCGGCATGGACTCGGCGAGGAAGGCGGCGACGCGCTTGCCGTCGCGCTCGATCGCGTCGAGGACCGGCACGACCTGCTCGGCGTACGCCCGGCCGGCCGCTTCGTCGAAGCCCCGGATGGGACCGCGATACCCGTCGGGCAGCGGAACGGTGTGCACGTGCGCCGGCGCGCCGCTCCCGCCCGGCCCGTCGAACTTGTAGGAGCTGACGTCGATCAGCCCCTGCGTGTTGCCGTGGTAGCCCGCTTCGAGCACGACTACGTCCGTCCCGCCGGTGTAGGCGCGCGCCAGGCGCAGCGCGAGCTCGTTCGCCTCGCTGCCGGAGCACACGAGGTAACAGACCTCGAGCGGCGCCGGCAGCGTCGCGGCCAGCCGCGCGGCGTACGCGTTCAGGTTCGGGTGCAGGTAGCGCGTGTTCGTGTTGAGCGCCGCCATCTGCGCCTGGCCGGCGCGGACGACCGCCGGATGGCAGTGCCCGACGTGGCAGACGTTGTTGACGCCGTCGAGGTAGGGTTGGCCGTCGGCGTCGAAGAGCGTCTGCATCCAACCGCGCACGATCGCGAGCGGGCGCTCGTAGGCGACGCTGAGGGAAGGGCCGACGTGCGACGCTCGCGCCGCGCGCAGGGTCTCGGTGTCGATGTCCGCCGCGCGCGACGTCGCGGCGTCGAGCCCCAGGAGCGGGCCCGGGTCCGGACACACGCTCTCCCAGATCCGTCGCTGGCTCGGTCGCACGACGGCGGGCAGGCGCTCCGCGAGCTCGTCGGCCGCGACCTGCACGTGCACGTGCGGCGGCCAACCACCGTTCCGCTCCGGCGGCAGCAGCGCGGCGAAGGGCTCGCCGCGGCCCACCCGGCTCCCCGGCGCGAGCTCGCGCGCCGCGACGCCGCGGTACGAGGCGAAGAACTCCCCGTCGCCGGACGCGTGGCGCAGCACCACCTCGCCTTCGCGCAACGCGTGGACGACGCCCTCGAGCGGCGCCCGCACCTCCGTGCCCGCCGCCGCGAAGAGGTCGACGCCCGCTGCGACCGTGCGCCACTCGCCGCCGTCCTCGGTCGGCTCGCGGAAGGCCGGCTCGCGATGGAACAGCCGCGCCTCGCCGTACCGGCCGACGCCGATCCGGCCGCCGCGCAGGCGCTCGACCGCGGCCGCGAAAGCCGCCCGGTCGCCCGGATCGCCCGCGGCCGCGAGCTCGACGCCGTCGGCCCCCAGCGGAAGCACGCGCGGGGGCTCGTCCGCGGCGAAGACCGGCGCCGGGCGCGCTACGCCCGATGCCAGCCACGTCGCCAGCGCGCGACCGCGCGGACTCGGCTCCCAGCCGCAGGCGTCGCGGAAGACCGCGCGCGCGAAGGCGGGCGGAATCGCCGCGAGCCGCGCGAGCAACGGAAACGCGTCCGCCTCCGTCTGGAAGAGGTGCGCGTTGTCGGGATCGACTTGGCGGTTCTTCGCGGAGTGGCCGACGCTCACGCAGAGGCGCAGCGCGATCAGGTCGAAGAGCACCTCGACCTCGCGCTCCTCGAGCGGGAACGCGGCGTGGTAGCCGCCGACGACGTGCGCGGCCGACGCCAGCGGGTCGGCCTTCGCGAGCATGACGTACGCGCAGGCGATCGCGAGGTCGGCGACGGTCGCGGTCTTCACCACGTCGCCGAGATCGATGAGGCCCGTGACCTCCTGGCCGTCGAGACGCGACGTCACCAGCACGTTCTCGTCGTTCGCGTCGCCGTGAACGACGCTCGAGCGGAGCGCGGCGAAGGACGGCGCGGAGTCGTGGGCGAAGCGCGCGAGGTGCGTCTCGACCAGGCGGCGGTGCTCCGCCCCTTCGATCAACGGGACGAGCTCGGGGACGACTTCCTCCGCGCGGCGGAGGTCCCACTTGAGCGCGCGGTCCATCGCGGCGTGCTCGAAGTCGAAGAGCCCGCGGTCGAACCGCGCCAGCGCCTCGCCGATTCCCCGGAGGAGCCGCGGCGAGTGCGGCCGCGTCGCCGCCAGGCTCTTGCCGGGGAGGTGGCTCACCATCCTCGCGAGATGGGGCGCGCCGGAGGCGTCGGTCACCGTGACGACGCGCCCGCCGCCGGCGGCCGGCAGGACGCGCGGAACCGGGAGGTCCGGCTCGCGCTCCGCGAGGCGCTCCAGCGCGGCGACCTGCAGGTCGAGGACGCCGGCGTCCTCGCCGGCGTGCGAGACCTTGAGCACGCCCGCGATTCCCTCCTCCCCGTGGATCCGGAAGTTCCCGTCGAGCTCGCCGGGAAGCGCCTCCGCGCGCCCGCGGACGCCGAAGGCGGACGCCGCGATCGCCGCCGCTTCGTCGGCGGAGAGCGCGGGGCGGACGGTGGAGGGGGCGGGCATCGCGGTCTCCGGCGCACCGTACCGCGTTCCCGCCGACCGCGCCAAAGCGCGTCCCCCGGGGTTGCGCCGGCGTTACCGGCTCAGGTGGCCGACTCCTCCTTGGCGAGGAGAGCCCCGCCGGCGTCGAGCGCGAGGGCGAAGCGCGTGCGCCGCGGCAGCTCGATCACGGTGCCGTCCAGGGAGAAGCCGCCGTCGCCGCGCTCGGCCAGGCGGGTCACCCACATCACGCTCCCGTTCACCCGGTAGCTCTGGCACCAGCTCATCCGGCCCCGGCGGTCCAGCCGGGCGAGGCGCACGCCGTCGCGGCTCGGCTCCCGCCAGCAGCACACCGCCCCGCCGTCCGCCGTGTCGACCAGCTCGTCGGGGCGCGCGGGGAGCAGGCTCGCCGGGCGGGGCTCCCAGCGACCGGCCGGGCTGGCGGGCACCGGCTGGGCGGTGGCGGAGGAGTGCGAGCGGGCGGCGTCCATTCCCTCGTGGTTCCAACGCTCGAACCGCCGAAAGCGCCGGGTTTTCCAGCGGAATTCGCCCCGGCGGCAACGTCGGCGATCACTCGCGCGGCTGGAGCTCGATCCGCCCGAGGTCGTGCGTCTCCCCCGGGCGCAGGAAGATCGCCTCGGTGCGGTAGGGCAGGTGTCCGTCGGCGACGATGCGCGCCTGCTGGCGCGTCGGCGTCAGGCCGGTGGCGCGGAACTCGCCCTCGCGGACGGTCACCGAGCCGCCGAGGAGCCCCTCGACGCGCAGCCCCGACGGCAGCCCGCCTCCGCGCAGGGCGACGACGCCGGTGATCGCGCCGCGCTCGGGCCGGGTCGTGCGCGGCTCGAGGACGAGCTCCACGTCCGCGTCCGCGGGGATCGACACCGGCCTTGGATCGGAGCCCGTCATCCGCCAGCCGTAGGAGCTCGCCGAGAGCATCCACTCCCCCGCCGCGAGCCCCGTGAGCTCGAAGCGCCCGAGCCCGTCGGTCGCCGTCGCGCGCCAACCGGGACCGCCGCGCTCGAAGGGCTCGCCCGGCTGCGGTGCGGGCTGAAGCGTCACGGGGTGACCCGGCAGCCCGAAGCCGGGCGCGTCCACGAGCCGGCCGGCGAGCGCGTGCGCGGGCTCGAGGCTGAACCCGAGCTCCGGCGGGTCCTTCGAGCCCGCCGCGACGTCGCTCCACGCCGGAAGCCAGCCGCGCAGATGGACGTGAATGCGCGACGCCGTGTCCGGGAAGTCGGCGATGGAGAACCGACCACCGGCGTCGGTCAGCGCGCGCGTTCCGGCCGGCGCGTCGAGCGCGTAGGACGGTGCCACGCCGATCTTCGCGCCGGCGAGCGGCGCTCCGCCCGGATCGCGGACGACGCCCGTCACACGACGCGACGCGGGCAGGGTGATCGCCACGCCGTCGCGGAGCGCGCCCGGCGCGACGTTGGGCACGCGCGCGATCCCGGGACTCGCCAGCTCGTCCCTCAGGGCCACGACGAGCAGGGCCTCCCCGGTCGACACGCCATCCAGCAGAAAGCGGCCCCCTCCGTCCGTGGTCGCTTCCACGACGCCGCCGGGAAGCGCGTCTCTCCGGAGCTGCGCGATGCGCTTCACGCTCATCCGTTCCGGGAAGGCGAACACGCTGACGCGCGATGCCGCGGCGCCGTCCGATTCGACGACGGTCCCCGCGATGCGGCCGGGCTCGAAGAGCTCGAGCTCGACCTCGACGCGCGCGTCCGCGGCGGCGACGTCGATCCGGCGACGCACGTCTCGTCCCACCGGCGGGTACGCCTCGAGTCGGTAGGGTCCGGGCGCCAGCCCCTCGAAAGCGAACGCGCCGCCGGCGTCGGTCTTCGCCTGCGCGATCGACTCCTCGCGGACGACGCGTGGCAGACCCTGCGTGACCGGAACCAACCGCAGCGCGACGTCCGCCGCCGGAGCGCGCGAAGGCTGGACGAGCGCGCGCCCCGCGATGGAGGCGGAAGCGCTCGCGCGGAGCACGACCTCACGCGTCTCGCCGGGTTCGACCGGTATGCCGGTCTCGAGCGCGACGCTGCGCTCGGCGACCAGCACGTTCAGCGCGTAGTCGCCGGGGACGAGGTCGTGGAACGCGAAGGTCCCGTCGGCGGCGAGCGCGGTTTCTGCGGAGGTCCAGAAGCGATCGCTGCTCGTGCGCTGGTGCCACGCTCGAACGCTCGCGGCGTCGAGCGTCACGCTCGATTCGACGCGGCCGACGATCGAGCCGGAGGGCACCATCCGGTATTCCGCGTCTTCCGCGAGCTCCCGCAGAGGCGACGCCAGGTCCACGAAGCGCGGGTGCGCGAGGCGCAGCGACGCCAGGAGCCCGCCGGGCCACTCGAGCGCGAAGCGTCCCTCGTCGTCGCTCCGCGTCGACTCCCGGAACGGCCCGGCCTCGATGGAAACCGAGACTCCCGCGACGGGCAGGTGGGTGCCCTCGGCGACGACACGGCCGCGCACAGTCCGCCCTGCGGGGGCAACCGGGGGAACGCCGTCGGCGGAGGCCGTGCCGCGCCTCACGACTTCGCGCGCCGGAGCGGCGCGGTCCCGTTCGTGGCGAGCTTCGGTCGCTTGGAGAGGCGTCCTTCCGTCCGCCGGGGTCGCCGCGCCCGCGCCGACCGGTGAGGCGGGTCGCGCCGCTTCCGCGTGCCGAGCTTCCTTCTCGCCGGCGGAACCCTCCTCCGGGCGGAGCCACCACGCGAGCCCCGCGAGGCCGAGGACCGCCGCAGCGGCGGGGAGGGCTCGACGGGCGAGGCTCACGCGCTCTCGGACGCTCAGGCCAGCACGCCGTCGATCGGTTTCGCCTCGATCACGCCGGTCAGCTTGCGGTCGAGCCCGCCGTAGGCGTAGGTGAGCCGCTCGTGGTCGAGGCCCATCAAGTGCAGCACCGTCGCGTGCAAGTCGCGGATGTGACGCCGCTTCTCCACCGCCTCGGCTCCGAGCTCGTCGGTGGCACCGTAGCTCCCCGGCTTCACGCCGGCCCCGGCGAGCCACATCGTGAAGCCCTTCGGGTTGTGGTCGCGGCCGTCGGGGTTCGCGATCTGGAACTCGCCGGCGAGCTGCTGCACCGGCTGGCGGCCGAACTCGCCGCCCCAGATCACGAGCGTCTCCTCGAGCAGCCCGCGGCGCTCGAGATCGGTGAGAAGCCCCGCGATCGGCCGGTCGATCTCCGGGCAGTGGATGGCGAGGTTCTCCTCGACGCCGTGGTGCGCGTCCCAGGTCTGCTGCTGGTGGCCGCCGCCGTGATAGATCTGCACGAAGCGCACGCCGCGCTCGATCAGGCGCCGGGCGATCAGGCACTGGCGGCCGAAGTGCGCCGGGCCGACGGCGAGGCGGTGCGCGGGCTTCGGGTCGTTCAGCGCGTAGAGGTCGCGCGTCGCCTCGTCCTCGCTCGAGAGGTCAAGCGCCTCCGGCGCGCTCGCCCCCATCTCGTACGCGAGCTCGTACGTGGCGTCGCGCGCCGCGAGCTCCGAGTAGCCGGGGCGCGCCGCCTCGTGCTCCGCGTTGAGGCCGCGCAGGAGGTCGAGCTGCTTGCGCTCCGCGGCGCGGCTCAGGCCCGACCGGCCGCGGTGCGACGGCGCCGCCGTCAGGTTGAGCACAGGGTCGCCCGCCGAGCGGAAGAGCGTCCCCTGGTAAGCCGCCGGCATGTAGCCGCTGGTCCAGTTCGCGGCGCCGGAGATCGGACCGCCGCGCGGGTCGTGCATAACGACGTAGCCGGGCAGGTCGCGGCACTCGCTCCCGAGCCCGAAGTTGATCCACGATCCCATCGACGGGTGGCCCTGGAAGATCTGGCCGCTGTTCATCTGCAAGACCGCCGAGCCGTGCGCGAACGTGTCCGCGTAGAGGCTCTTGATGACGGCGAGCTTGTCCATGTGCCGCGCGAGCGTCGGCAGCGCGTCGGAGCACCACTGGCCCGTCTCGCCGTAGCGCTTGAACGTGCGCTTCGAGCCCAGGATGACGCTCTGGCGCATCTCCCCGCGGCGGCGCTCGAGGTCGACGGTCTGGCCGTCGCGCCTCTGGAGCTCCGGCTTGTAGTCGAAGAGGTCCATCTGCGACGGTCCGCCGAACATGAAGAGGAAGAGGACGTGCTTCGCCTTCGCCGGCTTGTGCAACGCGGCCGCGTCCTGCGGCCGCGCGCCGGCGCGCAGCGCCGCGAGCAGCGACGTCCCGGCGAGGGCGGCGCCCGCCTCGAGGAACGCGCGGCGCGTGAAGTTGCTCGGAGGGATCATCAGTCGACGTACACCGTCTCGTTGAGGTTCAACAGCGTAAGGCACAGGAGCGCGAGCGCGCGCGCCTCCGGGGAGCCCGGGTCGTCGGGGCCGAGCACGCGCAGGTCGTCGCCGGCGCGCACCGTCAGACCGTCGAGCTCCAGGCCGCCGTCGGCAACCTTGAGGCCGACGGTGCCGGCGGCCGGCGGGCAGCCGTCGGATTCCAGCGACGGTTCCGCCGCGCCGTCGAGCCACACCCGCGCGCGCTCGCCGCGCAGCTCGACCCGCAGGGCGAGCCAGCGCTTCGCGGCCACCGGCGCGCTCGCCTCGGCGACCACCTCCGAGGCTTCCGCGTCGTGGCGGATCAGGATGAGGCGCCCGTCCGCGGGCAGGAGGCGCAGCTCGAGCCCGGTGACGTCGCCGGCGGCGGCGGCGCGTAAGAGCAGCGAGCCGAAGCGCGCGCCGGCGTCGAAGCGCAACCGGCCCTCCACCTCGCCGTCGGCGAGCGCGACGCCCTCCGCGAGCGCCGCGGGGCCGCGGAGCTCGTCCGCGCCCACGGTGCCGTTGTAGCCGTTGCCCCACTCGCCCTTGGCGTACGTCCAACCGGCCCGCGGGCCGAAGAGCAGGTGCTCGCCCGCGAGCAGGTCGAGGAACGCGGCGTCGACGCGTTCGGGCACGAGCGGCTTGACCGCGAGGTGGACCGGCTCGGACGTGAACGAAGCCGCCTGGTCGGCCAGGTACGCCGCCGCCAGGTCCCGCTCGGCGCCGGTGGGCCGGCGCGCCAGCGCGAGCTCGAACGCGCGCGTCACCCACGCCGCGGGATTCCCTCCGTCCGCCTCGCGCATCACCCGCGCGGCGAAGGCGTCGGCGCGCTCGCCGGCGAAGCTCCCGTTCAGGAGCGTGAGCGCCTGCGACGCGATCGTCGTCGTGTTGCGCGCGCCCTGGGTGTAGGCGGGGTTGGCTTGGTCGAACACTTCCAGCAACGGGACGGGAAGCGTCCGCTTCACGAACGCGTACACCGCGCGCCGGTGGCGCTGCTCGGGCGGCGACGGCTCCCACCCCTGTCCCGGGCGCGACGAGCCGGCGAGGGCCTCGCGGCTGAGCGTCGGGAAGAAGCCGCGTCCGCCGCGCTCGGGGTTGAGCTCGCCGCTGATCGCGAGGAACGCGTCGCGGATCTCCTCCGCGTCGAGCCGTCGCAGGCGCTGGCGCCACAGGAGATCGTTCGCCTCGTCTGCGGCGAGACCCGACGCGTTGTCGGCGCGCGACGACATGCGGTAGGCGTACGAGCTCATGATCCGCCGGTGCACCGCCTTCACGCTCCAGCCGCCTTCGACGAAGTCGGCGGCGAGCCGGTCGAGCAGCAACGGATGCGTCGGCGCGACGCCGGCGCGCCCGAAGTCGTTCGGCGTCGGCACCAGCCCGCGCCCGAAGTGACCCTGCCAGAGCCGGTTCACGAGCACGCGCGCTGTCAGCGGATTCTCGGGGCTCGCGATCCACTCGGCGAGCGCCCGGCGGGCGCCCGTGCTGGCGGCCGTCGGCTCGACGGAGGCCGGCGCGGCGTCCCCGGCGACGAGCACCCGCGGATAGCCCGGCTGCACTTCGTCGCCCGGCACCGCGGCCTTGCCGCGCACGAGGACGCGCGTCGGCACCGGCTCGGGACCGTTCTCGCGCACGCTCAGCGCCCACTCGAAGTCGCCCTCGAACGAGCCCTCGAGCAGCGCGATCGCCTCGGTCAGCCGGTTCGCCCGCAGCCGGTCGTCGCCGGCCAGGCCCTTGATCACCTGCTTGCGGTTGGGGTCGAGGTCCGGCGCCGAGGCGACGAGCGCGCGCTGCGCCGGCGTGCGCCGGGCGGGCGGCGTGCGGAAGGCCTGCTGCACCTCCGTGGGCTTCGCCGCGAGGCGCTCCTCGATGATCCGCCGCCGCGTGCGGTCGAGGATGCCGTCGAACTCCGCCTGCCTCTCCTCGCGCCTCACCTGGCGCGCGCGCTCCCACTCGGCCTCGTCCGCCGCGGTCGCCCCGGGGATGGTCAGCGTCGCCGAGTCGAACGAGAAGGTGGCCGACTCGTACGGCCGCACGCTCCGCAGGAACGCGAGCAGGCGGTAGTAGTCCTCCTGCGGGAACGGATCGAACTTGTGGTCGTGGCAGCGCGCGCAGGCGAGCGTCACGCCGAGGAAGCCCTCTCCCACCGTGCGCAGCACGTCGTCGAGGTCGTCGAGCTCCGCCTGGCGCTTGTCGTCGGGCTCGTCGTCCCACACGCCGATGCGGTGGAAGCCGGTGGCGATCACCGTCTCCGGCGTCACCTCGTCGAGCTCGTCGCCGGCGAGCTGCTCGACGACGAAGCGGTCGAACGGCTTGTCCGCGTTGAAGGCGTCGATGACGTAGTCGCGGTAACGCCAGGCGAAGGGCTTCTCCGCGTCGCGCTCGTAGCCGTTCGTCTGCGCGAAGCGCACGACGTCGAGCCAGCGGCGGCCCCAGCGCTCGCCGTACTCCGGCCGCGCGAGGAGCGCGTCGATCAGGTCGGTCCACGCAGTCGGCGAGTCGTCCGCGACGAAGCGCTCCACCTCTTCGTACGTCGGCGGCAACCCGATCAGGTCGAAGTAGGCGCGCCGGACGAGCTCGCGCTTCGTCGCCGGCGGGTTGGGCTCGATGCCGGCCGCCTCCAGACGGGCGAGGACGAAGCGGTCGATCGGCTCGCGGACGAGATCCTCGCCCTCGACCGGCGGCGGCTCGGGTCGCTCGACCGGGCGGAAGGCCCACCAGCTCCGCCCCGCCTCGACGTCGATCGCCTCCTCCTCCGCGCCGACGTGCTCGGCCGCGCCGTACGTCGGCCACGGCGCGCCGCGCCGGATCCACTCGGCGAGCGCCTTCACCGACCGGTCGGGCAGCGGGCCGCTCGGCGGCATCTCGACGTCGGCCCCGGTGCGGCGCACCGCCTTGATCAGGAGGCTCGCGGCGGGCTCGCCGGGGACGATCGCGGGGCCGCGCAGCCCGCCGCGCAGGAGCGCGCGGCGCCCGGTCATCCGCAGGCCGCCCTTCACCTTCGGCAGGTCGGGGCCGTGGCACTCGAAGCAGTTGTCGGCCAGGAGCGGGCGGATCGTCTCCTCGAAGAAGCGCGCGTCCTCGGCGCTCGGCTCGGGCGCGTCGTCGTCGACCGGCCACGGCGCGCCGAGCTCCACCCAGCGCTCGAGCGTCGCGACGTCGTCCGCGGCGAGACGCTCCTCAGGCGGCATCTCGAGCAGCTCGTCGGACCAGCGCACCGCCTGGATGATGAGGCTCGCGTCCGGATCGCCCGGCACGACCGCCGGCCCGGTGTCGCCGCCGGCGAGCAGCGCGTCGCGCCCGGTGAGCGCGAAGCCGCCCTTCGGGTTGCGCTCCGCGGGTCCGTGGCACTCGAAGCAGCTCGCCCGCAGGATCGGAAGCACCTCCTCGCGGAAGAACGCGTCGCCGTCCGGGCCGGGCGCCGTCTCCTGGGGGCTCCGGGGAACGAGGAGCGCCGCGGCGCCGAGGAGGAACGGCAGCGTTGCGTGGAGGCGGAGCATGGTGAGTCCGCCACTGTATCGGCCCATCCGGTCACGGGCCGGCGTCGATTGGTAGTTCTCGGTGCCCCCATGGCAGAAAGCCCACCGCCGTCGACGGTGGGCTTCCGAGCCAAAGGGGAGGGGACGCGCGGACTTCGACCGCCGTCCTAGCTGCCGATCTTGATCCGCAGGGCGTCGCTGAGGGCGAACAGGCCGGCGTAGGCTCCGCCCGGATCGAAGATCACGTACTGGAAGTACACGTCGCAGCCCAGGAGCGCGGAGGCGCCGGCCGGCACGGAAACCTTCACCTCCGCCTCGCCGGCGGAATCCGTGAAGGTCGACGCCAGCGACAACGGCGGCGCCAGGTAGAGCTCGCACGAAGGTCCGAGGGGCAACGTCAACTGGCTCAGCGACGCCCCCAGGAGCGCCGGCGCGTTGGGCAGCGCGTTCGTGACCTTCACGCCGAACGTGGTACCGAGCTGCGGCAGCCCCACCGCCTCGATCATGGGGGTCAGTCCGCCGGTGCCCGGGCAACCGGTCCCGAAGGTCGTGGCCTGCGCCAGCCCGGAACCGTCGGACAGGAACACCGTGACGTCATCCGATGCCTTGTTGGCGACCACGACGTCCACTCCGCAGCCGTCGTTGTTCAACTCGCCCAGCGCGACGGCCACCGGCACGTCCCCGACCGTGTGCCGCTCCGTCGCGGCGAAGCTGCACGTCGGCGCGTCGAAACCGAGGAAGTTGGTGACGTCCTCGGATCCGAAGTTGACGACGACGAGATCCATCAGGGGCACGAACCCCGGAATGCTGTCGCCGTCCAGGTCGGCGCACGCGAGGTCGATCGGAGCCAGTCCGTCCTGGAACGGTCCGCAGGTGGACGAGAACGCGCCCGCGTTCCAGCTCCCCGCGGTCAGACCGTCGTTCAGGAAGACGTGCACGCCGCCGGGGAACACGAGCGGAGCCGTCTCCGCCGTCACGGCGAGATCCAGGTCGCCGTCGGCGTCTAGATCGCCGTAGCAGATGCCGTTGGGGTTCTGCGCCACGCTGAGCGTGACCGGCGGCGACGGAAACGCTCCCGCCCCGTCGTTCTCGTACAGGAGCGCGTTGTCGGACGTGGTCGGCGGACCGAACTGCGTCCCCGCCATCGTCGCGATCACGTCGTTGTCGCCGTCCCCGTCGAGATCGCAGAGGTCGACGCGGCGGACGGCCCGGAAGCCGCCGGGGGGCGGTTGCAGCGAAGCCGCCGCGCCGCCGTCGAGGATGACGGCCAGGCCGCCCGAGCTAGGGAACAGGAGCTCTCCCTCCATCGCCACGGCGAGGTCGTCGCGGCCCGCGCCGTTCAGATCACCCGCGGCGATCGCCACCGGGTTCAAGCCGACGCTGGAGAGTGGGATCGTCGTCACCTCGGTGAAGGCGCCGAGGGGATCGTTCGACAGGATCCGAACCAGGTCGCGGCTGGTGTCGGAGGGATCCTCCCCCCGCACCGCCACGGCCACGTCCGTTCCACCGCCCGCGACCAGGTCTCCGGCCGCGAGCGACGTCGGCTTGTCGCCGGGCTGGAGGGGAACGGTGAACTCCATGGCGAACTCGCCCGATCCGTCGTTGACGCGGATGCCGACGTCGTCGCTGCCGCTGTTCGCGGTCGCGATGTCGAGCGGGCCGTCGCCGGTCAGGTCGGCCACGATCACGTCGCAGGGCGCCTCGCTCCCCGGAGGGGCTCCCGCGCCGAGCGCCATGCCTCGGCCGTAATCGCCGAGGCTGTCCTGGAAGACCAAGTAGGGGGCGGTTGGATTCGTCGTGTAGACGTCGACGCCGCACTGGGAGCTGCCGGTGTTGAGCACGTACAGGTCGCCCGAGGTCGGCTCGACCGCGAGCCCGATCCCGTTCCCGCCGTGGGAGGGATTGAACGTGTCCAGGAGCGCGAAGCTTGTGGCGTCGTAGATCTGGATCGGGTCCAACCCGTTCTGGACGTTGGACACGTACATGAAAGCGCCGTCGGGAGAGAACGCGACGCCCCCGGCGCCGAACTGGCCTGCGACGAACTGCTGCAGCAGGACTCCGGTGTCCGGGTCGTACCGGTTGAGACCTGGAGAGTAGGTGGGGTTGGTTCCGTTCCCGAAGCCCACAAACACTTCTCGCGTGACAGGATGGACGTTGATGCAAAGTGGCTTCTCGACGAGGAGTCCAGGCAGGTTGTGCTGGAAGCTCAAGCCCGGCGTGCCGTCCGCGGCGAAGCTGCTCACGTTGCTCTTCCCCACGACCCAGAGGGTCCCGCCGGCATCGAACTCGAGATCGTAGGGCGTGTCCGAGGGCGGGAACGTCGCGAAGGTGATCGGGGGGCCGCCGCCGGAGCACACCTGGACGTCCTGGCCGATCGCGAAGTAGAGGTCTCCGTTCTGATCGAGCTCAAGGCCCATCGCACCGGCGACTCCACACACGTTCGGGTCGAGCACGGTCCCGCAGCCCGCGACGTCGGCAAGGTCGTACTCGCTGATCTCACCCGTGCTCCGGTCGCTGATGAAGAGGCCGTCTGCGGCCGCGGGCCGCGCCCCGAAGAGAAGGAGCCCCAACAGAGCGTACGGGGTCCACATGCCGCGTGTCCCGCGGCTCAAAGCAATGGCAAGAACCTTCATGGCTCACCTTTCTACGTTTCGGTTTCCTACAAGAAGCTGAGTCGCATAGCGCGTGGGCGAGATCGCCCGTCCGGAAGGAACACGCGTAAGAAAGGGGAGCCAGGTAACACGGGTTCTCAGGTTTCCCTTCACGCCCTCCGTGCTCCGCGCACGCGGTGAGAGCGCCGCCTCCGGTCGCGAAGGACCCGTCCCCTAAACGTTCACTCCTCGAGCAACGCCGCCATACGCTCCGCCCGGGCCGCCGTTTTCGTGCCGGGATGTTGCTTGACGACCTTGCGGAGCGCCTTGGGCGTGCTCTTCTTCGGCCCCCGCTTGGAAACCTTCTTCCAGAGCTTGGCGAGGGCGTCCGCCGCCTCGCGCTCGGCGGCCTGCGAGTCGTCCTCGCGCGCGGCGACGAGCTCCCGGCAGCGCGCGACCCGCTCGTCGTCGCCGGCGAGCACCTCCTCCAGGCCGTCGAGCTCCTCCTTCATCAGCACGAGCTCGCCGTGCTCCAGCATCCACGCGGCGCGCTCGAGCCGGCGGTCCGCGCGGCGCTCGAATTCCTCGACGGCGGCCTTCGCGCCCGCCGCGTCGCCGGCGGCGCGCGCGGAGACGATCGCCGGACCGTAGCCGCCCTTCGCGGCGAGGGCGTACGCCGCCGCCACCTCGGGGGCGACCTCCGCCGGCCCGGTGCGGCGCAGCTCCACCTCCGCTTCGATCTTCTCCTCGAGCTCGTCCATGACGCGATTGGAGAGCGGAAGTCCCCAGGTGTCCGCCGCCGCCTTCATCTTGAGCGTCCCGTCCACGCCGACCAGCGCCAGGCCGGGCACGCCGACGAGCCCGGTGTGCACCGGGTACTCGAGCGTCCACATCGCGCGCGTGCCGAGCCAGTTCTGTTCGAGCGCCATCTTCTCGACGACGTGCTCGCTGCCGCCCTGGGTCTCGGAGAAGATGATCGCCAGGTCTTCGCCGAAACGGCGCTGCAGGACGAGCACCTCCTTGACGCACTCGTCGGCGCCCCACGTGGTGTGGCCCCACTGGTAGACCAGCACCGGTTTGCCGCGCAGGTCGGCGAGGCGCTCGATCCCCATCCCCCGCATCAAGGGCCTGCGGAAGGTGAACGCCGTCGGCTCGCCGAGCGCGACGCCGTCGTTCGCCTGGGGCGCGAGGAGGAACGGGAGGAACAGCGGGAGCAGGAGGGACTTCATCTTCGTCAGCGGAGCGGGAAGGAGAGCGAACGCGCCGGCCCGCGGGTCGACGAGCTCGCGGGAACCAAGAAGGTGCCGGAGGCGCGCGGACCGCCCGACGGCGCGCCGGCCTCGAAGGCGTACTCGCCCGGCGCGAGGCACAGCCGCGCGCGGAACGCGCACGAGCCGCCGGCGTGCGGGCGGAGCTCGTCGGCGAACACGAGGTCGCCGCCGGCGTCGCGCACCGTCAGGGCGAGCCGGCCGAACGTCGCGCCGTCCCCGCGGTGGAAGCAGAGCGGGCGGGGAAGCCCGGGTTGGAGGCGCACCTCGTGCCGCGCGATCTCGCCGGCGACGACGACGACGTCGACGCGCTCCGGACGAAGGCCCTCGCCGGAGACGAACAGCGTGGAACGACCGGCCGCGAGCGCGAGGGCCAGCGGTTGCCCCGCGCGCGGCGTCGTGCGGAGACGGCGCAAGGTCCGGCCCGCCGCGTCGGCGAAGCGAAGCTGCAGCTCGGTCGCGGGAGCGTCCGCGAAGCTCAACTCGACCGTGCCGACCGGCGGGAGCTCTTGTCGCCCGAGGTCGACGACGGCGCCGGCGGCGAGCACCAAGTCCCCGTCGAGGAGCAGCCCGGGGTGCTCCCGCGCCTCGAGTTGGACGCGATAGCGTCCCGCGGGTGCCGGCGCGGAGCGGAACGCCCCCCCGCCGAGATCCTCGACCGCGACGAGCACGCGCGCCCCGGTCGCGAGGTCTTCGAGCCGGAGCGCCACGACCTGCGCCGCGCCGGCGGCGTCCACCGCGACGCCCGCCATCCGCGCGCGGGGACGCAGCGATTCGGGCGCCACGAGACGGACGGCGCCCCGCTCCGGAACCACGTCGGCCGCGACCACGCGCACGCCGCGCTCGTCGACGGTGACGCGGTAGGCGTCCGCTTCGCAGTTCGGAAAGAGGAACGCCCCGTCCGCGTCGGTCCGCGCCGAGGATCCGCGGCCCTCCGCGAAGGCGTGCACGACGCAGCCGGCGATGCCTTCGCCCGCCTCGTCGACGACGCGGCCCGCCAGCTCCGTTCCCGTGGCGAGCTCGACGTCGAGCCGCACCGGCAGGTCGTCTTCGGCGACGAGCATCTCCTCCAGGCGACCGCGCCGTCCGCCTTCGAACGTGAGCCAGCAGGCGCCCTCGGGCAGGCCGGCCAGCTCGTAGCGGCCCGCCGCGTCGGTCCGCGCGACCGTCGCGTGGCGCAGGTCGGGCGATGTCGTCCAGCGCCGCGACGCCCCGAAGATGAGAACGCCTTCGGCCGGCGCGCCGTCGGCCGCGGTCACCGTGCCGAAGGCCGTCATGCCGCGGTCGGGCCGGAGCTCGACGTCGAGCTCCTCGCCCGCCCTCACCGCGATCGAGCGGCGCGCGAGCG
>JANQEJ010000028.1 GCA_028278425.1 Planctomycetota bacterium
GCACGACGGTGGCGCCGGCGCGGTGCACCTCCATGATCGCGTCGGCCACGGGCCCGTCGACCAAGCCGTAGCCGTAGTCGGAGACCAGCACCGCGTCGACGGCGCCGGCGAGCTTGCGCACCTCGTCGCTCAGGCTCCGGTTGACGTCCGGGTCGAGCGGCCCGTCGGGCTCGCGGTCGATCCGCAGCACCTGGTGCACGGTGCGCCCCGGCTCGGCGCCGAGCACGCGCGTCTTCGTCGGCGTCGTCCAGCCGCGGACGGTGGTCACGCGGTCCACGTCGACCTGTTCCTGCTCGAGGATCCGCAGGAGCTCGCGCCCCTCGGCGTCGCGCCCGACCGCGCCGACCAGGACCGTCCCCGCGCCGAGCGCCCACAGGTTGCGGGCGACGTTGGCGGCGCCGCCCGCGCCGATCTCCTCGCTCTCGTGGCGCATGACGAGCACGGGGGCCTCGCGCGAGATGCGCGTCGGCCGCGCGCGCAGGTAGCGGTCGGCGATCAGGTCGCCCACCACCGCGACGCGGAGGCTCGTGAAGTCCGGAACGACGTTGGGCGTCAGCATGGGCGGTCGGCGAGGACGCGCGGCACGACGCCGCGCGGATACGAAACCTCCTCGCGCGCGAGCGTGCTCGCCCTCCCCTGGCGCGGATTGTACGGAAAGCGGGAGCCGGTTTCCCGCCCCGGATTTGGGAGCGCGAGAGAAATGGGAATTGCTTTCCGGATCTAGGCGGATTCGGACGCCGCTGCCGCGAGCGCGAGCTCTTTGAGCCGCTCCGGCACGGGCTTCTCGGCGGCGGTAAACCACTCGAGGCCGCATTCCTCGGCGAGGAAGTAGTCCGAGCGCACGCCCATGAAGTCGTTGTAGCGGATGGCGTAGTGCAGCTCCCCCGCCGCGACCGCCGCCGCCGAGAGCTCGCGGTCGAGCTCGGGAACCCGCGGCCCGAAGGCCTCCCAACCGGCGGCGTCGAGCGCCAACGCCTCCTCGACCCGCGGCCGGTAGCGCGCGGCGGCCGGCGCCTCGCGCCAGCGGTCGAGCCGCGCGTTGACGAACCAGGGCATGCAGACCGCGAGCTTCTGGATCAGGAGGTTCTCCTCCGGACCGAAGTCGAGGCACGAGGAGTCGGTGAAGTCGGTCAGCGTCGCGATGCGGTCGGCGTCGACGTAGCCGCCCCGGACGGCGGCCTCGTAGCTCTCCGTGCCGGGGAAGGGATAGAAGAGCGACGTGCGGAAGCGCCCGATGCCGGAGCGCGCGAGCAGGTCCACCGTTTCCCAGCGCTCCGCGCGCGTCTCGCCGGGCAGCCCGATCATCAGGAAGCCCGAGGTGTGGAGCCCGTGCTCCTCGCCCGACGCGACCGTGGCGAGGACGTCGTCGTCGGTCATGAAGCGCTTGAGGACGTCGCGGCGCACGCGCTCGGAGCCGGACTCGATGCCGAGCTTCAGGATGCGGCAGCCCGCGGACGCGAGCGCCTCCGCCACGCGCGGGTCGAGCCGCTTGACGTGGCTGTTGACGACGAACGGCACGTCGAAGCCCGCCTCCTCGTACGCCCGGCAGAACGCGATCGCGTGGTCGGGGTTCTGCGTGAAGAGGTCGTCGTCGAGGATGAACGTGCCGATGCCCTCGTAGCGGTCGAGCACCCAGCGGATCTCCGCGATCATCAAGTCGATCGGCCGGTAGCGGAAGAAGCCGAGGTCGGTCACCGGCCGGTCGAGCTCGTCGCGGTAGCGGTCGACGATGCGGTGGTTCAGGCAGTAGGTGCAGCGGTAGGGGCAACCGCGGCTCGTGAGCAGGCCGAACCAGCCGTGCTTCCTGTCGAGGATGCGCTGCGTGTCGAAGAGCTCGTAGTCGGGCTGCGGCAGCGTCGCGAGGCTCGCGAACTCCCCCACCGGGTTGTGGACGACCTCGCCGTCGCGCCACGAGAGGAAGTTCGGCACGTCGTGCGGCGTCTCGCCGCGCTCGATGCGCTCGACGAGCTCGGCCAAAGCGTCCTCGCACTCCCCGACGCCGACGTGGTCCCACGCGCCGTCGGCCATCACCTCGTCGGGCACCATCGTCGGGTGGATGCCGCCGACGACGAGCGGCGGAAGCGCGTCGCAGCTCTCGCGCAGCCAGCGCGCGATGCGCAGCGCTTCCTGATATTGCATCGTCAGGCACGAGAAGGCGACGACGCCGGGCTTCCACGACTCGACGATCGCGAGCAGGTCCTCGCGCGTCGGAACCGGCGGCAGGTTCTCGTTCAGGTTCACGAGCCGCGTCTCGTGGCCGCGCGCCTTGAGCTGCGCGGAGAGAGACGCGAGCCCGTGGTTGAACCCCATCTGCGTGTAGAGGTTCGGATAGACGAAGAGGACGCGCACGGGGCTACTTCTCCGCGCTCTCGCGCGCGCGGTCCAGGATCGACGTCGTCGAGCGCCCCGGCATCAGCGGCGCGAGGTGCACGGCGCCGCCGTGCTTCTCGACCCATTCGCGGCCGACGACGCCCTTATCGCGCCAGTCCTCGCCCTTGATCAGCGCATCGGGCGTGACCTCCTCGACGATGTGCTTGGGCGTGTCTTCGCCGAAGGCGACGACCGCGTCGACCATCTCGAGCGCCGCGAGCACCGCCATGCGGTCCTCGACGGTGTTCACCGGGCGCCCCTCGCCCTTGATCCGGCGCACGCTCGCGTCGTCGTTGATGCCGACGATGAGCACGTCGCCCTTCGAGCGCGCGAAGCGCAGGTAGTCGACGTGGCCCGCGTGCAGGATGTCGAAGCAGCCGTTGGTGAAGGCGACGCGGCGGCCTTCGGCGCGCCAGGCGGCGAGCTGCGCGGCGAGTTCCTCGCCGCGCGCGAGCACCTTGCCGGTGCCGGCCAGCCGCTCGCCGAAGGCGGCGCGCAGCTCCTCGCGCGTCACCGCCGCGGCGCCCTGCCGCCCGACGACGATCCCGGCCGCCTGGTTGGCGAGGTGCACGGCCGCCTCGAGCTCGAGCCCCGCCGCGACCGCGAGCGCGAGGTGCGCGATCACGGTGTCGCCCGCGCCGGTGACGTCGAACACCGCGCGCGCGTAGGTCGGGACGTGGCTGTACGCGCCGTCCTTCGACACGAGGGCCATGCCGTCGGCGCCCAGCGTGATGACCGCGTGGTCGAGCCCGCCGATCTCGATCAGGTCGCGCCCCGCCTCCGGCAGGTCGTCGAGCGAGTCGAGCTTCCGGCCGAGCGCCTCCTCGGCTTCCTTCTTGTTCGGCGTGACCAGGCTCGCGCCGCGGTAGCGCGTGTAGTCGGTCCCCTTCGGGTCGACGAGCACCGGCACGGAGCGCGCGCGCGCGGCGCGGATCACCGCGTCGATGACCTCGGGCGCGAGAGCGCCCTTGCCGTAATCGGAGAGCACGACCGCCTGCGCAGCCGCGACGCGCTCCTCGATCCCGTCGACGAGCCTCGCCGCCACCTCGGGCTGTACCGCACGCGCCTCCTCCCAGTCGACGCGCAGGATCTGCTGCACGCCGCTGACGAGCCGCGTCTTTTGGGTGGTCGGCCGCGCGCCGTCGCGCACGCAGCCGTCGGTGTGCACGCCGATGCCCTCGAAGAGCGCGAGCACGGTCGCGCCGAGGCCATCGTCCCCGATGACGCCGAGCACCTCGACCTCGGCGTCCATCGCGCGCAGGTTCGCGGCCACGTTGCCGGCGCCGCCCAGCCGCTCGTCGGAATCGCGCGCGGCGAGGATGGGGATCGGCGCCTCGGGGGAGATGCGCTGCACGTCGCCGCTGACGTAGCGGTCGAGGATCAGGTCGCCGACGATCAGGACGCGCGGGCTCTCGATCGAGTCGAGCAGCGCGGTAAGGTCGCGCTCGTTCATGCGGTCGCCGGCCGGCGGTGGTAGCCGCCGCTCTCCTTCAGCACCTCGACGTAGGCCGCCACGCCGTCCTCGAGCGACGTGAACTCGCGGTCGTAGCCGGCCGCGCGCAGCAGCGTGAGATCCGCCTGGGTGAAGCCCTGGTACTTGCCCTCGAGCTCCTTCGGGAACGGGATCGTCACGACCTCGCAGCCTTCGTAGTGGCGCGCGGTCGCCTCGGCCAGGGCGAGGAAGCTCTCCGCGCGGCCGGTGCCGCAGTTGAAGACGCCGCTCCGCTCGGGATGGTCGAGGAAATGGAGGTTCACGTCGACCGCGTCGTCGACGAAGACGAAGTCGCGGCGGAAGTCCTCGCTCCCCTCGAAGACCTTGAGCTTCTTCTCCTCCGCGATCTGGTGATGGAACTTGAAGACCACCGAGGCCATGCGGCCCTTGTGGTTCTCCTGCGGGCCGTAGACGTTGAAATAGCGCAGGCCCACGACCTGCGTCTCCGCCTTGGGCAGCACGCGGCGCACGTAGCGGTCGAAGAGGAACTTCGAGAACGCATAGACGTTGAGCGGCCACTCGCAGGCCGGGTCCTCGCGGAAGCCGTCGTCGCCGTTGCCGTAGACCGACGCCGAGGAGGCGTAGAGGAACGGGCACCGGCCGAGGCACAGCCCGAGCAGGGTCTTCGAGAACTCGTAGTTGACCGACAGCATGTACCGCCCGTCGGTCTCCATCGTGTCGGAGCACGCGCCCTGGTGGAACACGGCGTCCCACGACGAGGGGTCGTGCGCCTCGGGCCGCGCGAGGAAGTCGCGGTAGTCGACCAGGTCGACGAACTCGAGCGCGTTGAGCCCCAGGTGCTTGGCGCTCGTCTCGAGGTCGTCGACGACGAGGACATCGGTGATCCCGCGGCGGTTGAGGCCGCGGACCAGGTTGCTCCCGATGAAGCCGGCTCCGCCCGTGACGACGTACATGGGGCTATTCGACCAAAGAGGGGGCCGCGTGAGAAAGCATCAGCCGTGCAACCCCTCGTGCAGGTTGCGCCGCTCGCGGCGCCCGCGGCCGTCGGGCAGCGCGTCGAGCAACGCGTCGAGGACGCCGAGCCCGGCGTCGATCGCGAGCTCGACCTCGAGCACGCGCACCGGCGGCCCCCCGGCCGGCAGCCGGGTGGCGTCCTTCGCCGTCGTGACGAGCCAGCGGCCGTCCGCGCCGAGGCCGTCGAGGTCGCCCGGCGCGAAACGGTGATGGTCGGGGAAGCGGCGGTGCTCCGCGACCTCGGCGCCGAGCGCGCGCACGCTCGCCTCGAAGGCCTCGGGGTTGCCGATGCCGGAGACCAGGTCGACCGTCCGCCCCGAGAGCGCCGCCGGATGGTCGGCGCTCCCGTCGGGACCACGCAGGCTTCGCGGGCGGTGGCGCGCGCGGACGATCGGCCGGCCGGGCGCGATCCGCTCGATCTCGCCCGCGAGCGCCTCGAGCGCGGCCGCGTCGACCTGATCGCACCGGGTCAGGACGATCGCGTCGGCGCGGGCGAGCGCCTCGGGCCGCTCGCGCAGCAGTCCGCGCGGGATCAGCGCGCGCACGGGGTCGCCGCCGCGCTCCGGCGCGGGCAGCCCCCACGGCCGCGTCGCGTCGACGAGCACGAGGTCGAGGTCGCGCGCAAGGCGCCGGTGCTGGAAGCCGTCGTCCATCACGACGACGTCGACGCCACGCTTCGCGAGCGCGCGGCCGCCGGCCACGCGGTCCGGGTCCTGCACGTGCGGCACGTCCGGACACAGCGACGCGAGCAGGCGCGCCTCGTCGTTGCCGCCGCCGTCGCCCGCGTAACCCCGCGAGAGGAGACCGGGTCGCAATCCGCGCCTGGCGAGCGCGCCGGCGAGCCAGGCCACCATCGGCGTCTTGCCGGTGCCGCCGGCGGTGAGGTTGCCGACGCAGACCACGGGCACGTCGAGGCGCTGCACCGGGAGGAACCCGCGGTCGTACATCCGCCCGCGCAGCCCGGCGACCGCGCCGTACAAGAAAGCGGGGACCCGCAGGAGCTCCACGCCTCCCCCGCGTCGGGCGAGCCAGCGCTCCGGTCGGCGGGGCATGGCCCGGCTCTAAAGGAGCGGCTTCTCCTCCTCGGGGATCAGCTCGATGAGGCCGCGCTCCATCTCCAGGAACGCGATCTTGATCGGGTTGCGCTCGCGCGTCTCGATCAACGGGGCGGCGCCGCGGATCAGCTCCCGCACGCGCTTCTGGAGCAGCGCGGTCTTGTGGAACGAGCCGGAGACGGACTTCTGCAGTCGCTGGGGCAGGGTGGTGTCCATGGATTCCCGGAGGGTGTCCCCCGCCTTTGGCGGGGCGAAGCGAGACCGCGCAGTTTAGCCCGCCCGGGGCGCCGCCTTCAACCCCCGTGGCGGCCCAAGGGGTTGGAGCCGTCCAGGACGAGGTCGGCGTGCCGCGCGGGGTCGTAGCGCTCCTCGAGAGCCCGCTCCGCCGGCAGCAGCGTGCCGCGCACCCGGAGCACGGGGCCGGGGTCGCCGTCGGGCGCCGTCCGCGCGGCGGCGCGGCGCAGGCTGACCTCCTCGGGCACCGTGAGGTACACGATGCGCGCGAGGTACGGGCGAAGCCGGGGGTCGAGGAGAAAGGGCCCCTCCAGCAGGAGCACTTCGTCGGTCGTGCCCCGCGCGTGCGGCTCCAGGACGTCGGCGGTCAGGCGCTCGGCGTCGAACACGTGGCCGAGGACGTCCTCCTCCGGGCCCGGCGGCGCGCCGACCGCGGCGTGCGCGAAGTCGTCCAGCGACACCGCCCGGCACGGGATCCCGTGGTCGGCGAAGACGCGGGCGGCGTCGCGCGCGAAGAGCGTCTTGCCCGCGGCGCTCCGCCCGGTCACGCCGAGCGCCACCGGCCCGCCGGCGGAACGGAGCGAGAGCAGGGCTCCGGCCCGCTCGAACGCGTCCTCGATCCAGCTCCGCCGGCCTTCGAGACGCGCGGGGAGCTCGCCCAGGTCCTCGATGGTCGCCTCGGCGCCGTCGCCCTCGCCGGACGGAGCGAAGCCGAAGGCGCAGTGGACGTGCGGCAGCCCGTTCTCCCACGCGGCTTCGCGGTCGCCGGAACGGTCCCCCACCATGAACGCGCTCCGCGTCCCGAAGGCCCGCAGGCACTCCGCGAGCATGCCCGCCTTGTGCGCGATCCCGGGGGAGTCGAGGCAGAGGGCCAGGTCGACGAAGCGCCCGAGCTCCAGCCGCTCCAGCATGTGGTCGAGGTACGACTGCGAGCAGTTCGAGGCGATCCCGATCCGCAGGCCCTGGTCGCGCAGCCGCTCCAGGAGCTCCAGCGCGCCGGGCATCGGCGCCGCGCCGCCGCCGGCGAGGAGCTTCTGCTCCTCCGCCGCGCAGGCCTCGGCGATGTGCGCGACCTGCGCCGCGGGAAGGTCGGCGAAGAGGCCGGCGAAGCCCTCGTCAGCCGGCAGGCCGACGAGCGACATCCAGGCCTCGGGCGACGGGACCTCGCGCTCGAGGCCGAGCTCGCGGAACGCCTTGCGGCAGCCGGTGCGCGCCGCCGAGACCCAGAACCGGTCGGTCGCGACCAACGTTCCGTCGAGGTCGAAGAGGGCGGCGTCGAAGAGGGGCGGCGCGCTCATGCGCGCCTACCCTAGTGAACGCTCAAGCGGAAAGGCCCTGCCGGCGCCGCGCTTTCAGCTTCTTGCTCGGGAGGCCGCCCCGCAGGACGTTCTCGAGCAGCCCGTAGGCCACCGGCCACGAGAAGGCGAAGTCCGCGCCCGCGTCGGCGACCTCGCTCTCCCATTCCTCCACGGGCTCGCGCCCGGTGACGACGATGACCGCGTCGCCGTGATGCTCGCGCAGGGTGCGCACGAGCTTCGCGTGACCGGGCTCGTAGCCGCAGATCCAGATCGCGTCCACGCGGTCGCGCGGCTCCAGGGTGAAGTCGATCTCGGGGACCTCCTCCTCCAGGTGCTGGCGCAGCGCGAGCGACAGACCCCGCTCGGGGTTCAGCGTCGTCAGAAGGCAGACGGTGCGGTTGCCACCCGCATTCGTCCTGCGCCCGCGCGGAATCCGATCGGCGGAGGCCTGCTCCTCCGCGTCGTCGTTTGTGTCCGAGCCGTCCATGTTCCCTCCTCAGGGCCGTCCGCGCCGCCGAGCGCGGCCGTGGGTTCGCTGGGGGTTCGTGGGACCGGAGGTAGGCCGGGGGGAAGCACAGCTTCCAGGCCCTCCCGAACGCCAGATTCGGTGTGTTCCGTTGGGTTAGATGCAGCCGGGAGCGGAAACGTTCCCGCTGGCTCCTCTCCTCTAGGAGTCATCCACGGCTGGGATTGCGTGTCCGAGGACAGCAAAGCGCCTTTTTACCCATCCCTAACCGTAAATCTCTATCCTGGGCGGCCTTATGTCGGTCGCGGTCCTCCTTCTGGCGCTCACCGCCATCCCCCAGGAGATCGGTCCCCCCGCCCGGGAGCTGGCGCGCGAGCTCCAGGCGGCCCCGCGGCTGGCGGGCACGGCGGGCTCGCTGCGCGGCGCGCGCTTCGTGCGAGGGGTGCTGGAGGAGGCGGACTGGAGCGTCGAGCTCGACTCGCGGGACGTTTGCCTCGCGCTGCCGCGGCGGCTCGAGCTCGCGGTCTTCGGCGCCGGCGCGGATCCGATCGTGCGGCGCGTCGACGCGTTCGACCCGGACGCCGACCCCGTCGCGGACGCCCCGAAGTACAACGCGTGGAGCGCGAGCGCGCGCGTGCGCGGCCCCGTGTTCCACGCGGGCCGCGGGCTGCGCGCGGACTTCGAACGGTTGCGCGAAGAGGGCTTCGAGTTCGACGGCAAGATCGCGCTCGCGGCGTACGGCGGCTCGTACCGCGGCGTCAAGCCGGAGCTGGCGGAGGCGTACGGCTGCGCGGGGGTCCTGCTCTACAGCCCGCCGTCCTCCGACGGCGCGTCGCGCGGGCCCGTCTGGCCGGACGGGCCGTGGAAGCCCGGCGACGCGGCGCAGCGCGGCTCGATCTCGCAGCTCGCGCGGGCGCCCGGCGACCCGACGACGCCGGGTTGGCCGTCGCCCGCGGCCGGGGAAACCGGACGGCGCCTCGACGACGCCGAGCGCGACGCCCGCCTGCCGCGAATCCCCTGTCTCCCGATCGGCGCGGACGACGCCGTGCTCATCCGCAAGCGTCTGAAGGCCGGCGAAGAGGTCGAGGTGCTGCTCGACCTCGACGTGCCGCGCGAGGTGCGCACGATCCACAGCGTGATCGCCCGGCTTCCCGGCGCGGAGCCGGGCTACGCGATCGCCGGCAACCACCGCGACGCCTGGGTGCGGGGCGCCCAGGACGCGGGGAGCGGGACCGTGTCGCTGCTGCGCGCCGCGCAGCGGCTGGGCGAGCGCGCGCGCGACGGATGGAAACCGCGGCACGGCATCGTGCTCGGCTTCTGGGACGCCGAGGAGTTCGGGCTGATCGGCAGCACCGAGTGGGCCGAGGCCCACGCGGCGGAGATCTCCCGCGACGCGATCGCCTACGTGAACGCGGACGCGACCGTTGCGGGCACGCGCTTCAACGCGAGCGGAACGCCGGGGCTGCTCGGACCGCTGCGCGCCGCGCTCGAACGCGTCGCCGCGCCCGGCGAAGACGGACGCAACCTCTGGGAGCAGTGGTCCGGCGCCGGGACGCCGCGCCTCGGGCTTCCGGGCTCGGGCTCCGACTACGCGGTGTTCCTCCACCACCTGGGAGTGCCGGTGCTCGACGTCTCCTTCTCCGGCAACTCCGGCGGGCAGTACCACACCGCCTTCGACGACTTCGAGTTCATGGAGCGCTTCCTCGACCCCGGATGGGTCGGGCACGAGACCGCCGGCCTTTTTCTCGCCGAGCTCCTCGCCGAGCTCGCGGAGCGCGGTTTGGACGGCTTCGACGACGCGGCCGCCGCGGCGCGCGCGGCGAGCGAGACACGCGCAGCCGGCGAGGCGTGGCTTCCCGCCGAGCCATCCGAGCGCATCGCCGTCGCCTTCGACGCCCTCGAGCACGCGATCCGTTCCGCCGGCCGACGTCCGGACGGCGCGCCGCGCTTCTACCAGGCGCTCGAGGCGACCGAGGGGCTTCCCGGCCGACCGTGGTACCGAAACCGCCTCTGGGCGCCGGGTCTGGAGACCGGCTACGCCGCGGAGACGCTCCCCACGCTGCGCGTCGCGGTCGCCGACGGCGAGGACGCGCTGAAGCGCGAGGTCGACGACCTCGTCGCGGCGATCGACGACCTGCGTTCCGCCTGGGAGGACGCGTCCGCCGGGACGGCGGGAAAGTAAGCTCGGTCGCGTGCGTCATCTCCGCCCCTTCGTCCGCCGCTTCCTTCGTCACCGCGGAGCGCTCGCGCTCGGGTTTCTGACGATCCCGCTCGGCGCCGCGTGCGACATCAAGCTCACGCTGATGATCGGCGACGGCCTGAACCGCTTGCGCGACGCGGACGACACCGCTTTCCTCAAGGGCCTTTTCTTCGCCCTGGTCGCGATCGCGTTCCTGCGCGGCCTCTTCAAGTTCCTGCAGCGCTGGTGGATCGTCGGCGTTTCCCGCTACGTCGAGCGCGACGTCAAGCGGGACCTCTTCGACAAGCTCACGTCGCTCTCGTTCAGCTTCCACAACCGGAGCCGCTCGGGCGACATCGTCAGCCGCCTGACCTCGGACGTGGAGAACATCCGCATGTTCCTCGGCCCGGGGATGATGTACGTGGCCGGGGCGGTGATCCTCGTGCCCGGCAGCCTGATCGTGCTGCTGCAGATCGCGCCGCTCCTGACGCTCCTGATGCTCGTACCGATCGCGCTGATGGCGCTCGGCGTGCGCATGCTCGTCCCGCGACTACACCGGCACTCGACCGCGGTGCAGGAGAGCCTCGCCGACATCAGCCACCACGCCCAGGAGACCTTCGCGGGCGTGCGCGTCGTCAAGGGGTACGGCGTGGCCGCGCAGCAGACCGGGCGCTTCGCGACCGCCTCCGAAGAGAACCGCGACCACCAGATCGCGCTCTCGCGCGTGCGCGGGCTGACCGACGCGATCACCCACCTGGCCTTCGACATGACCTTCGTGCCGATCCTCTTCGTCGGCGGGTGGGCCATGATCGACCGCTCGATCGCGGCCGGGGACCTGTTCAAGTTCATCGACCTCACCCTGAAGGTCTTCTGGCCCGTCATCGCGCTCGGGTGGATGGCCGGCATGTACCCGCGGGCGCTCGCGAGCGCGGAGCGGCTCACCGAGCTCTTCGACGAGACGGCCGACATCGACGAGCCCGCGGAGCCGCGCGCTCCCGCGAGCCGCGCGGGGGAGCTCTCCCTGAGCCGGGTCGGCTACCTCTACCCGGGAGCGCCGCGGGCGGCGCTCACCGACGTGACGGTCCACGTTCCGGCGAAGAGCACCCTCGGCGTCGTCGGCCCGACCGGGTCGGGGAAGAGCACGCTGCTCAACCTACTCGGTCGGATGTTCGAGGCGCGCGGCGAGATCAAGCTGGACGACGTGCCGGTGCGCGACCTAGCGCTCGCGGAGCCCCGCGGCGCGATGGCGTACGTGCCGCAGGACAGCTTCCTCTTCTCCGAGACCTACCGCGACAA
>JANQEJ010000062.1 GCA_028278425.1 Planctomycetota bacterium
GCGCAGCGTGCCCCGAAAGCGCACGCGGTCGAACCCACTGAGCGTACCGATGACCAATGAGGCGTGTTTCTGTACAAAGGACTTCACGGCGTCCTCCTTCGGTAGGCGTTGGTTTTCTCACCTACACTCCTACCAAACTAGGTGGGCGCCGGTTCTTTACACCCAACGGGTGCACTCAGAGCACACGCTTTGGTTGCGGCATTGCAGCCTCGTGGCCTCCGATAACTCCGTTCGTCTCCGTGTTAACTTCCGGGCTCCGTGCCCTCCGTTCCCATCCGCGCTCTCACCCCGTCGCCCGCGCCCTTGCCGCATCCATCGCGCGGTCGATGTCGGCGATCAGGTCGTCGACGTGCTCGACGCCGACGGAGAGGCGTACGAGGCCGTCGCGGAGGCCCGCCTTCTCGCGCTCTTCCTTCGGGACGCTCGCGTGCGTCATCAGCGGCGGGACCTCCACCAGGGACTCGACGCCGCCGAGCGATTCGGCGAGCGCGAAGATGCGCGTGGCGGACGAGAAGGCCTTGCCGGCTTCGACGCCGCCCTGGAGCTCGAAGCTGATCATGCCGCCGAAGTCGTCCATCTGGCGCGCGGCGACGTCGTGGCCCGCGTGCTCGGGGAGGCCGGGGTAGAAGACGTGCTCGACCTGCGGGTGGCCGGCCAGGTACTCGGCGATGCGTCGGGCGTTGGCGCAGTGGCGCTCCATCCGGAGCGCGAGCGTCTTCGTGCCGCGCAGCACGAGGAAGGAGTCGAGCGGGCCGAGCTGGCCGCCGACCGCGTTCTGGTAGAAGGCGAGGTCCTCGCGCAACGCGTCGTCGTTGCCGACGAGCGCGCCGGCGACCACGTCGGAGTGGCCGCCGAGGTACTTCGTGAGCGAGTGCAGCACCAGGTCCGCGCCGAGCTCGAGCGGCCGCTGGAGGAACGGCGTCGCGAAGGTGTTGTCCACCACGGTCAGGGCGCCGGCGGCGCGGGCGACGTCCGCGCAGGCGCGAACGTCGCAGATCCGGAGCAGGGGGTTCGTCGGCGTCTCGAGGTAGACGTAGCGCGTCCGGTCGGTCATCGCGGCCGCGACCGCGTCCACGTCGCTCGCGTCGACGAAGGTGAAGTCGATCCCGTAGCGCGAGAACACCCGGACGAAGAGGCGGTAGGTGCCGCCGTAGAGGTCGTTGCCGGCCACGACGTGGTCGCCCGGCACCAGCCGGTCGCACAGCGCGTTCGTGGCCGCGAGCCCGGAGGCGAAGCAGAGGCCCCATTCGCCGCCCTCGAGCGCCGCCAGGTTCTGCTCGAGCGCCGTCCGCGTCGGGTTGGAGGTGCGCGAATACTCGTACCCCTGCCGCGGGACCGCCGGCGCGTCCTGCAGGTAGGTGCTGTTCAGGTAGACCGGAGTCATGAGCGCGCCGTTTTCCGGGTCGGCCTCCTGACCGGCGTGGACCGCGCGCGTCTCGAAGCGAAGCTCGTCGTGGGTTCCCATGGCTTTTCCTCTCCGCGGTTGAGCCCGGCGATTGTAGGCGCAACTCGGCGGGGCTTCTAGAATCCCGCGGGTGCCGGACTCCTCCCTTCGCCTCGAGGACTTCGCCGCCGACGCCCTCGACTGGGACGCGGTGCGCGCGCTCGTGCGGGTGCACGCCCCTTCCGCGCTGGGCGCGCGTGCCCTGGACGAGCTCGCCCCGCGCGACGGCGCCTCGGCCCGCGACGCGCTGCGTCGCGTCGGCGAAGTCGGCGCGTCGCTCGCGAAGGGGGAATCGCCGCCGCTGCGCGGGCATCCCGACCCGCTGCCCAGGCTTGAGGACGCGCGCACGTACAGCCGCGCGCTGGGCGGCGAGGACCTGGACGGCGTCGCGCGCTTCCTGCGCGTCGCGGACGAGACGGCGACGTGGCTCGCGGCACGCCGGGCCGAGCTGCCGGCCTGCCATTCCCTGTTCGTCGACCGGCCGGACCTCGATTCACTGCGCCAGGCGCTCGAGGAGGCGATCGACGAGCGCGGCGAGGTCAAGGACGAGGCGTCGCCGCTCTTGAGGCGACTGCGCGCGGAGATCAAGAAGCTCCAGGTCGACGTCGACCGCCGCGTGCGCCGGGTCGCCAACCGCGCCGAGGTCAAGAGCGCGCTGGCCGACGGCGCCTCTCAGGTGCACCGCCGCGGCGGGCGGCCGACGCTGGCCGTCAAGGCGAAGAGCCGCGGGCGCGTGCCGGGCATCGTGCACGACCACTCGCAGTCGGGCGAGACGCTCTTCGTCGAGCCGGAGGAGGTCGTCGAGGCCGGCAACCGTCTCGCGACCGCGCGCGCCGACGTGAAGCGCGAGGTGGCGCGCATCCTGATCGAGCTGACGCGGGCGGTGCTCGAGAAGCTCGAGCAGCTTCGGAGGCTGGCGTTCCGCCTCGGGGAGCTCGAGCTCGCCCACGCCGGCGCCGCGTGGGCGCGCGAGGTGGAGGGCCGCCCGGCGCGGCTGCCCGGGGACGAGGGCGCGCACGAAGGGCTCGTGCTGCGCGGCATGCGCCACCCGCTCCTGATCGAGGAGGAGACGAAGGGCGCGATCGAGCGCGCCGTCCCCGTCGACCTGCGGCTGGGCGCGGAGTTCGACATGCTGGTCGTCACCGGTCCGAACACCGGCGGCAAGACCCTCGCGCTCAAGAGCGCCGGGCTCGCCTGCCTGATGACGCGCCTGGGCTTGCCGCTTCCGTGCGCCGAGGGAACGACGGTTCCGCTCGTCGACGGCGTCGTCGCCGAC
>JANQEJ010000099.1 GCA_028278425.1 Planctomycetota bacterium
CGTCGGGGTCCTCGATGCGCGTGCAAGAGGTCAGCGCGAGCGCGAGGAACGCAAAGCCGATTCGGCTGGAAGAGGAGCTAGGCATGGCGGGCACGGGGCTGCGAGTTGCGACGGTCGGGGGGAGCGACGCCAGAGGCCTCTCCCGATTATGTGGTGCTTCCGGAGTCCCCGCCAGGGACCGAGCTCGCTCCTCGGACGTGCGCTTTCGCCCGCCCCTCGCGGCGGTCAATAGTGATCGAAGTCCCCGGCCGACATGATCCAGCGGCTCGGATCGCGCACCTTGTCGAGCGGGAGGTCCTCGTCGATCGGCGCGAGGTGCACCTCGATCGGCGGGCGGCGCAGGCCGAAGCCCCAGCGGCGATAGAGCTCGAGCTCGGGCGCCCCCTCGAGCGCGCTGACGAGCACCATGTGGGCCCCGGCCGCTTGCAGGTGGTCGACGACGTCGCGGAGCAGCGCGCGGCGCGCGTCGGGGTCGGCCCGGGGCGCGACGACCTCGGCGATCCACCCGCGGACGAGCCCGTCCGGCCGGGTCTTGAGCCGCGCGGCCGCGTAGCCGACCGGCTCGCCGTCCCGCTCGGCCAGGAAGACGTCGTAGTCCTCGTCCGGCGGCGCGAAGAAGCGCCAGTCCGCGCGGCGCGCGTCGCGGACGATCGAGAGCTCCGCGTCGCCGGCGCAGCGCTCCCAGACCCGGTCGAGGGCATCCTCGGCCCGGTCGAGCACGCGGGTGCGCACGCCGGGGTCGGGCGTCAGCTTGCGCGCGGCGAAGGCGCGCCACCCGGCGCCGAGACCGCCCGCGCCCCGCAGCCATCCGAGACCGGGCTTGCGCGCGAGGAACGCCTCCGGCCGCAGGAGGAGCGCGCGGCGCTCGAGCTCGAACCAGGGGCGGATGTCCAAGGCCTTCTTCCGCGAGCCCCATTTCTTGTTCGGCACGCCGAGGAGGACCTCGAGCCCGGCCTCCCTCCAGATCCCGAAGACGTGCTCGCCGAAGCGGGTGACCACGCCGCGCCGGCGGAACTCAGGATCGACCATGATGTCGACCGAAAACATGGTCCAGGTCTCGCGACCGAAGAGGAGGAGCCTTGAGGGGATACCCGCGTACTGACCGACGACCCGGCCGTCGTGTTCGGCTAGGAAAACGTTTTCCGCCGGCGAGTCCGGCGCCTTCAGTTTCCAGAGCCAGTGCGCCACGCTCATCTCGCTCCCGAAAACGCGGCCGTAGAGAGCGCAGAGCGCCTCTTCGTCTCCTTGGCGGTAGGGGCGGATTGAGAAGGCTTCCGGCACGTGCGCGCGCGATCCTAGCCCGCGGTCCCGACGATTTCGCCGGCCTCGCTTGGCCGCACACGGAGGGTGGGATATCATGCGATCGGCGCCGCTCGACCCGGTGGGCGCCGGCAGGTCGGGGGAGGACCGGTTTCACGGGGACGCGCGCCGCCGCTCCCATCCGCGGGAATCGGGTGCTTGCACCGCTGGGTCACGCTCGGCGGAATGGCCGGAGGTCCTGACCGCCAACGCTTCCTCCCTTGACGATACAGCGACACAACTCCGGCGAGATCAAGGACTTGCAGCCGTTGTCCACCGACACGGCGACGGCGGAGATGCTCGTCCGGTCCGCGGTGGCACCGCCGCCGGAGAACGGCTCCGGACAGGGCGTCGACCCCGGAGCGCTGGTCGTCGACGAGCTCTCGAGCTGGCGCGACGTCGTCCGCCGCGGCCTCGATCTCCTCCTGGGAGTCGTCCTCCTGGTCGTCTTCCTTCCGGTGATGGCGGTGATCGCGGCGGCGATCGCGTTCACGGGCGGCCGGGCGCCGGTCCTTTCCCGGCAGAAGCGCGTCGGCCGCGACGGAACGGTCTTCGCCATGCTGCGGTTCCGCACGCTGACCGCCAGCGCGGCGCGCGAGGAGGATCCGCTCATCCCGCGCGCGGGCTTCGAGATCCCGAACGACCCCCGCGTCACCGCGCTCGGCCGTCTCCTGCGCGCGACGAGCCTGGCCGAGCTCCCCAGCCTGTTCAACGTCCTCAAGGGCGAGATGAGTCTCTTCGGCCCGCGGCCGCTGGTCTACGACGAGCGGTACGCGTACGACCGACCGCGGGCCGTCGCCCGCGCGCGGCGCCGGTCGCGCGAGCTTCTCACCGCGCTGCCCCTGCTCATCTCCGACGGCCTGGCCTTCGCGGGGGCCGTCGGGCTCGTGTCGCTCTTCGCGGGCTCGGGCCCGTTGGTCGGCGAGGTCCTCGGCCTCTGGGCCCTCGGGCTGGTCGGCGTGGCGTGGTTCGCCTTCGCATTCTTCGGGCTCTATCCGGGCGTGATGATCCACCCGGTGCAGGAGTTCCGGCGCATCGGCTTCGGGACCTTCCTCGCCGTGTCCGCGGTCAGCCTCGCCGCCTTCGGCGCCGACGCCTTCTGGGGGCGCGCGCCGTGGACCCTCGGGTGCCTCGCCTCGTGCGTCTTCCTGGTCAGCGTCGGCCGCGCCCTGACGCGCCAGTGGGCCGGACGGACGCAGTGGTGGGGCGTGCGCGCCAAGGTGATCGGCGACACCGCCGCCGCGCGGCGCGTCGCCGATGCCCTGCGGCGCAGCCCGAGCCAGGGCCTGCGCGTCGAGGACGGGCCCGTGATCCCGCTGACCGCCGCCTCGACGCGTTCGCAGGCGCCGGCGATCCGCTGGGCGGTGCTCGCGACCGATGAGCCGACGTCGCCGCAAGCGGCCCGCGACTGGGCCGTGCGGTTGAACGTCAGGAACCTCCTGTTGATCGATCCCGATCGCCAGGCGCTCGCCGACCGGCTCTCGAAGAGCCTGCCGGCGCGTTCGGTCGGTGCGCTGCGCGTCTCGCCGCGCATGGGCGGGGCCGACTACCGCTGGGTGAAGCGGATCCTGGACCTGTCGTTCTCCGTGGTCCTGATGGTCGCGCTCTCGCCGCTGCTCCTCGCCATCGCGATCGCGGTGCGGCTGACGTCCAACGGCTCGGTGTTCTTCGGGCACGACCGGATCGGCCGCGACGGCCAGCGCTTCCCCGCCTGGAAGTTCCGGACGATGCACGAGAACGCCGACGTGATCCTGCGCGAGCACCTCGCGGCGAATCCCGCCGCCCGCGAGGAGTGGGAAGCCACCCACAAGCTGCGCGACGACCCCCGCGTGACGCGGTTCGGGCGGTTCCTCCGCCGCACCAGCCTCGACGAGCTCGCGCAGTTCTGGAACGTGCTCGTCGGCGAGATGAGCCTCGTCGGCCCGCGTCCCATCATCGAGTCGGAGATCGAGAAGTACGGCGACGACTTCCCGCTCTACACGAAGGCGATGCCCGGCGTCACCGGCCTCTGGCAGGTGTCGGGCCGGAACGACACGACGTACGAGCAGCGCGTCTGGCTCGACGCGCACTACGTGCGCAACTGGTCGATCTGGCTCGACCTCTACATCCTCGCCCGCACGATCCCGGTCGTGCTGCGGCAGGCCGGGGCGTACTGAGCGCGATTCCGATCGTCGACGTCGCCGCGCTGGTGACGGGGGAGGGCGATCGAGACGCCGCGGCCGCTGAGATCGGACGCGCCTGCCGGGAGCACGGCTTCTTCTACGTCGTCGGTCACGGTGTCGGCGCGGAGCTCCAGCGGCGGCTCGAGCACGAGAGTCGCGCCTTCTTCGCACGTCCCGTCGGCGAGAAGCTCGCGATCCGGATGGAGCTCGGAGGCAAGGCCTGGCGCGGCTACTTCCCCGTCGGCGGCGAGCTGACGTCCGGGCGACCCGACGTGAAGGAGGGGCTCTACTTCGGCGCGGAGCTCGGCGCCGGGGATCCCCGCGTGAAGGCCGGCGTCCCGCTACACGGGCCGAACCTCTTCCCGCCGGACGCGCCGGAGCTGCGCGAAGCGGTGCTCGCGTACATGGAGGCGATGACGGAGCTCGGCCACAGGCTGATCGAAGGCCTTGCGCTCAGCCTCGGGCTCGCGCCGTCGTACTTCGACGAGCGTTGCACGCACGACCCGCTCGTCCTGTTCCGCGTCTTCCACTACCCGCCGCTCGCGCCGGCGGAGCGGGAATCCGCCTGGAGCGTGGGCGAGCACACCGACTACGGCGTGCTGACGATTCTGCGCCAGGACAAGGTGGGCGGGCTGGAGGTCAAATCGCGCGGCGGCTGGATCGCGGCGCCGCCGGTCGAGAACGCCTTCCTCTGCAACATCGGCGACATGCTCGACCGCATGACGGGAGGCCTTTATCGCTCGACGCCGCACCGCGTGCGCAACGCGGGCGATCGCGGCCGGCTATCGTTTCCGTTCTTCTTCGATCCGGCCTTCAACGCAGAGGTCCGGCCGATCGAGCTCGACCACGTCGTCGTCGACGACAAGAGTGAGCGCTGGGACGGTGCGAGCGTGCACGCGTTCGAGGGCACGTACGGGGAGTACCTGCTCGCCAAGGTGGCGAAGGTGTTTCCCGAGCTCGGGCAGGACGTGCTGTAGGTTGTCGTACGACAACCTACGCCTGTCGCTGGGGGACCCAGGCGGTGTGCTTCTGGCGTCCGGTCAGCAGGTTGAACGCCGCCACCGTCGTGGCCAGGTTGACCATGTCGAAGTAGAAGGGGAGCCGCAAGAGCTTCGTCTTGCCGAGCGCCGTGCGGTGAAGCGCGAAGCCGCCGAGCGCGGCCGCGTGCAACGCGAGCTGACCGACCACGGCGAGACGGTAGATCGTGCCGTGGTCCCAGAGGAAGAGCGCCGACACGAACGCCAGGACGATCGGCGGGCCGAGCGTCCAGCGGAAGAGCTTGTGCGACGCGAGCTGCAGCGCGTAGAAGCCGTGCCGGAACGGGTTGAAGAGCCCGCGGCAGAACCAGAGGCAGCGCAGTCCCCGCGTCGACACGCGGATCTTGCGGCGGAACTCGAGACCCTCGGTCTCGGCGATCGGTCCGCTCGCGACGGCGCCGGGCTCGAACACGAGGCGCTTGCCGTCGACGATCGGCTGCACCGACGTGTGGAAGTCGTCGACGACGCCGTCGGGCGCGGGGCGGAAGTGCTCGCGGCGGATCGCGTAGAGCTGCCCGGTCGCGACCGTCATGTTGCCGCCGCGGCTCTGGAGCTGCTTCAGCATCCGGTCGTAGCCCCAATAGGCGCGCTCGCCGGTGCCGGTGGGGTCGTCGCTCGCGGTGTAGCGGAAGTCGCCGCCGACGCCGCCGACCTCGGGGTCGGCGAAGGGCGCGACGATGTTCCGCAGCGTGTCGGGCGTCAGCATGCTGTCGGCGTCGGTGAAGACCAGGATCTCGCCCTTCGACGCGGCCACCGCCTCGTTGAGCGTCGCGTTCTTCCCGCGCCGCGGCAGGTCGAGCACCGTCTCCGTCGCTCCCGCCTGCTCGCGGGCGAGGGCGACCGTGTCGTCGTCCGAGCCGTCGGAGGCGAAGATCAGCTCGAAAGAGCCCGCCGGATAGTCGAGCGCGCGCGTGTTCGCGAGCTTGGCCTGCACGACGGATGCCTCGTTGTAGGCGGCGACGATCAGGCTGACCGTCGGCGTCCAGTCCGCTCCGGCGCTCCGCACCGGCCGCGGCCGCAGGGTCGCGCGCAGCCACAGGAGCAGCGGAAAGCCCAGATACGTGTAGAGGATCAGGGCGACCGAGCACCAGAAGAGCCAGACCATCGACGGGCGAGACTAGCCGTTGCCGGAGCCGCCTTCGAGCCCCTGCAAGCCGCCGCGGCGCTCGTTCAGGCCGGCTTCAGGCGCAGCTTCATCGCCACCTTCCAGCAGAGCGTGAAGGAGACGCCGAACCTTCGCGCGTTGCGCTGGTCGAACCGCTGGCCCCATTCGGCGAGGGACCGCCCCGGGCGTCCCAATCCCGGCACCATCATCAGCGGGAAGCCGAGCTTGACCAGGCCGTAGTAGCCCTGGAGCTCCGCGATCTCGAACCGCTTCCGGACGGTCTGGAACGTGCGCTTCTTGAACGGCCACTCCCAGGCGCGGTCCGTCTGCATCGGCCGGAAGAGGGCCCGGACGAGGCGGTTCTCCGGCGAGATCCTCATCGGATCCAGCGCGACGATTACGCCGCCGGGCTTCAGCAGGCGGGCGAGCTCGTCGAGCAGGACGTCCAGATCCTGGAAATGGTGGAGGACGCCCTGGGCGTAGACCGCGTCGAACTTGCCGTCGGGAAAGTCGTTCGCAAGGACGTCCGCGCAGACGCCCCGGGCGTGGGACAGGCCGCGCTCCTCCAGCTTCGCGTTGAGGCTTTCGATCGCCTGGTCCGAGAGGTCCAGGCCGACGTATTCCCCGCACCGCTCCGCGATCCAGAGCGACAGGGGGTTCCCCGAGAAGCACCCGAGATCGAGGACGGCGGCATCGCCCAGGTCGCCCAGCCAGGTCCGGTGGAGATCGAGGACGTAGTCCTCGACGCCCACGTCCCGCCCGAGCCGCATCATCCTCCGCCGGAGCTTCGTCCAGACGTTCGTCGCGACGTTGGCGGCCTCCTCCCTCTTGGACCGCGTCGCCAGCGCCCGGAATCTGGACTCGTAGTACTCCTTCTGGACCTTGTTGGTTCCGAGCATCGACGCCCTCGACTCGCGGGTCGCCTGCTCGCCCCCCGGTTCGGTGCTCGGAACGGTCGCCATCGCGCGAGACTAGCACGCTGTTGGACCCGCCATCGACCCATTACCATGAACCCCATGTTGCCCGCACGGATCAAGTGGCGGTGGTGGGGGCTCGTGGGGCTCGCGGCGGTCGGGGCGCTGGCCGTCGGCGTGCACCTGAAGTTCCGCCGCCCGCACAACAGCCGCCCCTTCGGCGGTGACTGGGTCACGCGGCACGTCCCGCCGCTGCCCGAGTCCGAAGGCGAGGACGAGCGTCCCTTCCGGGAGCGCAGCCAGCGGCTCGACCCGACCAAGTCCGGGATCGGGCGGTGGATCGAGGACCTCGCCTTCGAGGACCTGCAGGGCAAGGAGGGGAAGCTCTCCGACTTCGCGTCGAAGAAGGCGCTCGCGATCGTGATCCGCGACGTCGGCTGCCCGGTCTCGCAGCGCTACGGCCCCGAGGTCGCGCGCATCGACGCGGAATACTCTGACCAAGTCGGCTTCCTCTACGTCAACCTGAGCGAGCAGGACACCGAGGAGAAGGCGGCGGCCGAGGTCGAGAAGTACGGCTTCAAGGGACGCTACGCCCTCGACCCGGAAGGGACCTTTGGCCGCGCCCTGGGCGTGCGGACGACCACGGACGTCTTCGTGCTCGACCGCGCCCGCACGCTGGTCTACCGCGGCGCCGTCGACGACCGGATCGGGCGCGGCGTAGTGCGGCCGGAGGCGAGGGAGCGCTTCCTCCGCGACGCGCTCGACGCCGTCGTCGAGGGCTTCCAGCCGCCGGTGATCGCCACGTCGGCGCCGGGGTGCGTGCTCGCCTTCGATCCCGTCGACGAGGCGCCGGTGGACGCGGCGGTCACCTACCACCGCGACATCGGCCGGATCGTCCAGCAGCGCTGCGAGCGTTGCCACCGCGACGGGGGGGCGGCGCCCTTCGCGCTCTCCGATTACAAGGAGGTCGAGGGCCGCGCGGCGATGATCGAGTTCGTGCTCGAGAACGACATCATGCCGCCGTGGTTCGCCGCCGACGGCACCGGGCCGTGGGCGAACGACCCGCGCCCGACGCCCGAGGAGACGGCGGCCCTCCTCGCGTGGATCGAGGACGACTGTCCCGAGGGCGACCCGAAGGAGGGCCGCGTGCCGCCGCGCTGGCCGGAGGGCTGGTTGATCGGCGAGCCCGACTACGTCCTCACGATGAAGGAGCCGATCCACGTCCCGGCGGACGGCTACCTGGACTACCAGCGCGTCTTCCTCGACGAGATCGAGGAGGACATGTGGATCACCGCGGTCGAGGTGCGGCCGGAGTTCCCCGCGGTCGTGCACCACGCCGGCGTCATGTTCTCGTACAAGGGCGCCTCGTGGAACATGCTCGAGGGGCTCGTCCCCGGCAAGCCGCCGACCGTCTACCCCGAGGGCTACGCGAAGTTCCTGCCGAAGGGCGCGCGGGTCAGGCTCGACCTCCACTACACGCCCAACGGAACCGCGGTCGACGACCGGACGAGCGTCGGCTTCCTCGTCTCCGAGACGCCGCCGCGCTACGAGGTGTTCGGCGACTTCTTGCAAAAGCCGTGGTTCCAGGTTCCCGCCGGCGCGCGCGACTTCGAGGTGAGCGAGGAGTTCACGTTCCCCGAGGACGTCGAGATCCGCCACTTCGTGCCGCACATGCACCTGCGGGGCAAGACGTTCCTCGTCGAGGCCTTCCCGCCGGACGGTTCGCGGATGGAGCTCCTGCGCCTGACGAGCTGGGATCCGGACTGGCAGTGGCCCTACTTCTACGAGGAGCCGGTCCGCCTTCCGGCCGGCACGCTGATCCGCGCCACCGGCCGCTTCGACAACAGCGCCGACAACCCGTTCAACCCCGACCCCACCATGGTCGTCGACCGCGGCGACCAGATCTGGGACGAGATGATGGGCGTCTTCATCGACTGGACGCTGCCGTGAAGGCGCGCATCGTGCTGGCCGCCCTGCTGCTGGCGATCGGGATCCTGGTCAACCCCTGGAGCCTCGGGCGGCTTCTCTCCCCCGACGGCTACATCGGGGCGATCGAGGTGCGCCACATCATCTACGCCTTCGAATTCGGCGCGGTGGCGCTCGCGGTCCTGGTGCTGCCGAAGGTGCCGAAGGTCCTCCGCGCCGCGTCGTTCCTCGCCTGCCTGGCGGCGGCCTGGGTGGGGTGGCGCGAGCACTCGCTCTGGCGCGGCTGGACGCAGCCGCCGGTGCGGCCGCTCGACGAGCTCTGCGAGTGGCTCACCACCGGCGACGACGCCTACATCGGGAAGGGAGCGCTGGAAGCCGCCGGCGAGCGCGTGCGCCGCCTCGCGGACGGCGGCCATCCCTCCGACCTCGCGCGCGCCCGCTACGAGTACGCGGACATGCTCCAGCGGCACGGGATGGTGACGGAGGCGATCGCGGAGCTCGAAGCCGCCGAGGCGGCCGCCGTCGAGCACGGTTTCCCGGCCGAACGGCTCCACCTCGTCCGCAAGGCGCTGGGCGTCGCCTACATCCGCCGCGGCGAGCAGAACCACTGCGTGATGCAGCACAACCGCCAGAGCTGCGTGTTCCCGATCACCGGCGAGGGCGTGTGGCCCGACACCGCCGCGTCCACGAGCGCGATCGAGCGCTTCGAGCAGTGCCTCGCCTACGACGCCGAGGACACGGAGGCGCGCTGGCTCCTCAACCTCGCGTACATGACCGCGGGGCGCTACCCGGACGACGTGCCGGGCGAGTACCTGCTGCCGCTCTCGCTCTTCGAATCGGACGTCCCGGTGCCGCGCTTCGTCGACGTGGGAGCCGACCTCGGGATCGACGCGTTCAACCTCGTCGGCGGCGTGGTGTTCGACGACATGGACGGCGACGGCTTCGTCGACGTCGTCACGTCGACCTTCGAGCCGTGCTCGCCGCTTATCTACTACCACAACGAGGGCGACGGCACGTTCGCCGACTGGTCCGAGCGGTCGCGGCTCGCCGAGCAGACCGGCGGTTTCAACCTCTACCAGGCGGACTACGACAACGACGGCCGGCTCGACCTCTTCGTCGTGCGCGGCGCGTGGATGCGGCGGTACGGGCGGCAGCGCAGCTCGCTGCTCCACCAGCTCCCCGACGGCACCTTCGAGGACGTCACCGCGGAGCTCGGGCTGGACGACGTGGCCGATCCGAACCTCGCCGCGGCCTGGGCGGACTACGACAACGACGGGCGGGTCGACATCTACCTCGGCTGCGAGGAGGTCAACGGCGACTGGTCGGGGCCGAGCCAGCTCTACCGCAACCGCGAGGACGGGAGGTTCGAGAACGTCGCGAAGCAGGCGGGCGTCGAGAACAACCGCAACACGAAGGCGCCGTCCTGGGGGGACTACGACGACGACGGCGACCAGGACCTCTTCATCTCGAACTACAAGGATCCCAACCGCCTGTACCGCAACGAAGGCGACGGCACCTTCGCGGACGTCGCGCCCGAGCTCGGGCTCGATCAAGACCCGCCGGCCAACATGACCTTCGCGAGCTGGTTCTGGGACGTCGACAACGACGGGCACCTCGACCTCTTCGTCGCCGGCTACGGGGCGCCGCACGTCGGCTACGTCGCGGAGGACTACATGGGGCTCGGGCCGGAGAGCGAGCTCCTCCGGTTGCACCGGAACGACGGCAACGGCGGCTTCGTCGAGGTCACCGAGGAGTACGGCCTCGGCCAGGTCCGAAAGCCCATGGGCGCGAACTTCGGCGACGTCGACAACGACGGCTACCTCGACATGTACCTCGGCACGGGCGCGCCGCCCTACGCCTACCTGGTGCCGAACGTGATGCTGCGGAACGTCGAGGGAAAGCGCTTCGCCGACGTCACCGTCGCCGCCGGGGTCGGGCACCTCCAGAAGGGACACGCCGTCGCCTTCGCCGACATGGACAACGACGGCGACCAGGACATCTACCACCAGCTCGGCGGCTTCTACGCCGACGACGCCTACTCGAACGCGGTCTACCTGAACCCCGGGAACGACCACCACTGGCTGAACCTGCGGCTCGTCGGGACGACCTCGAACCGCGCGGCCATCGGCGCCCGGATCACGGTCATCGCGAACGGCCCCGACGGCGAGCGGCGCCTGCACCGCGTCGTCGGGACCGGGGGCAGCTTCGGCGCCAACTCCCTCCAGCAGGAGATCGGCCTCGGGACGGCGGACCGGGTCAGCTCGATCGAAATCTGGTGGCCGACCACCGGCGAGCGCCAGGTCTTCCTCGGCCTGGCGGCCGACCGCTTCTGGGAGATCACCGAGGGCGATCCGGAGCCCCGCGAGCTGGACCGGCCGAAGATCGTATTGCCCGTAGGCGGGTAGTAGGCTTGACTTCGAGCGTGCCACACGCCGAAAAAGCCATCGTGAGTCCCTCCAAAAAGCCGCTCTCCCAAGGCCGCGCCGCCCTCCTCACGGGCCTGCTGCTGGTCGCCGTCGGTCTCCTCGTGAACCCCTGGTCGCTCGGCCGCACGCTGACGAGCGACGGGGAGGTGGGCAGCGCCTCCGCGCTCTCGATCATCGTCGCCTGCCAGGCGGCGGCGGTCCTCCTCGGGGTCCTGGTCCTCTGGCGCCGGCCGCTCGCGCGGGCCGGCTGGCTGCACGGCCTCGCCGGCGTGCCGCTCGTTCTGTTGGCGCTCTTTGGCGCGTACGGAAGCGTGCTCGCCACGCGGCCGCTGCCGCCGGAGCTCTTGCGCATCCAGCGCATCGAGCGGGCGGAGGTGCTGTACCTCGACCTCTCCGCGCGCTTCAAGGTCACGCTGAACAAGAGCGCGGCGGACCTCGAGGTTCCCGAGGAGCACAGCCGCGACTTCTTCGCCGACGAGGTGATCGTCGTCGACCTGGCCGGCGCCGCCGGCGACCACGCGATCGACCTGGTCCCGGGCTACGGCCTGCGCGACCGCCACTGGGACGTGGGGACCGAGCGGCGGACCGTCGCGCGCGACGACCTCGTGCTGTGGCGTCCGTTCCTCGAGGAGGTCGACTACTTCAAACACGCGAAGTTCTACATCATCTTCGGCGACTTCGCGGACGAGGCGGAGACGCGCTACGAGACCGACATGGCCTTCGCCGCGCTCGCCCGCATGAAGGACGGCGCCTGGGCGGACGTGCACGGCGCCATGGGCGTCGTCTTCGAGAGGGTCGACGACGACTGGAAGATCGCGAGCTTCGAGACGCGCGAGCTCGGCGCCACGATCGCCGACGAGCTCCTCTTCGAGGAGGTCCTCGACGTCGCCCTGCCGAACGCGGACGAGCGCGCCCGCGCCCGCCGGTCGATCCACGAGGAGTACGTCGTCGACTGGTTCCTCGAGGAGGACTTCGTGCCGCCGCACGAGCACTTCTCGCTCCAGGCCTTCGACCGCCAGCCGGGGCTCTCGGTCGTCGACCTCGACCGGGACGGCTTCGACGAGCTCTACGTGATGGCGCGGTGGGGGAAGAACATGCTCCTCTCCAACCACGGCGACGGGACGTTCCACGACGTCGCCGGCGAGGTCGGGCTCGACCTGGAGGATCACACGTCCTGCGCGCTCTTCGCCGACCTGGACAACGACGGCGATTCGGACGCGGTGCTCGGCCGCACGCTCGAGCGCAGCCTCGTGATGGAGAACCGGGAAGGCCGCTTCCACGACGTCTCGGAGCGCGTCAGCGAGCCGCTGCCCTACCTTGCGATTTCCCTCAGCGCCGCCGACTACGACCTCGACGGGCTGCTCGACGTCTACTTCTCGACCTACGCGGCCGAGATGTTCATGCACCCGCGCAGCGCCGAGACGGCGCCGAAGCAGTTTCTCGCCCCCGAGGACCTCGCCACCTTCGAAGAGGTGCAGGACGAGTCCCTCTGGATCCTCGCGCGCGCCGGGCCGCCGAACGTGCTCCTCCACAACGAGGGCTCGGGCGCGTTCCAGGTCGCGCGCGGACCCGACGCCGCGGCCACGCAGGTCTGGCGCAACACGTTCCAGGGCACCTGGACCGACTACGACGAGGACGGCGACCCCGACCTCTACTGCGCCAACGACTTCTCGATCAACAACATGGTCAGGAACGACGGCGAGGGCCGCTTCGTCGACGTCACCGAGGAGACGGGCACCGCGGACATCGGCTTCGGGATGGGCGTGTCCTGGGGCGACTTCGATAACGACGGCGACGCCGACCTGTACGTCACCAACATGTACAGCAAGGCGGGCCGCCGCATCACGCGCATGGCCGGCGGCAGCGCCGAGCAGTTCGCGCCGATGGCGCGCGGCAACACGCTCTTCGCGAACGCGCCCGAGCGCTTCGACCGCGTCTCCGGCCTGACCGACGCCGAGCTCAAGGTCGAGGCCGCCGGCTGGTCCTGGGGCGGGCAGTTCGTCGACGTCGACAACGACGCCTACCTCGACGTGTACGCGCTCAGCGGCCACTACACCGCCCCGGACGAGGTGGCGATCCCGGTCGACACGTGAAGCCACTTCTGGCGCACGGTCGTGCGCACCGGCGACAAGTCGATCGGCGCGGGCTTCGTCGGCCGCCTGAAGCGGCTCTTCGGCAAGGTCACGCCGATGCCGGTCGACGCGCTGCAGTCGCGGCAGAACAACGACGGCTCGTCCTTCAGCGGCAAGGAGCGCAGCCACCTCTTCCTCAGCCAGGGCGCGAAGCAGTTCCTGAACGCCTCGGGTATCTCCGGCGTCGACTCGATCTACGACGCGCGCAGCTACGTCAACTGGGACTACGACCGCGACGGTTGGATCGACTTCGCCTCGATCAACGCCAACGCGCCGAAGCTCGAGCTCTTCCGCAACCGGATGGGCGAGCGCTCGCACGACGTGCCGGGCATGATCGCCCTGCGCTTCGCCGGCGGGAACTCCGGCGCGTCCGCCGCCGAGCTCAGCAACCGCGACGGCTACGGCGCGAAGGTGCACGTCGACCTCGGCGACCTCCGCCTGCGCCGCGAGCACGCCGCCGGCGAGGGCCGCGCCGCCCAGAACACCGCGACGATGATCGTCGGCATCGGCCACCGCGCCGCCGCGGCGTCGGTGCGGGTGACGTGGCCCTCGGGCCGCGTGCAGGAGGCGCTGGACGTTCCCGAGGGCACGCTTCTGACCGTCTATGAGGACCCGTCGCAGTCGCCGACCGGCGAGGCCTTCGTCCGCGAGCCGTACCGCAAGACCCTTCTCTCGACGCCGGCCGTTGCGGCCGCGGATACGCGCACCCTTCCGTTCGCGAACGGCGCCGGCGGCCACGAAGCCCCGCTCCGCTTCTACACGACGATGGCGACCTGGTGCGAGAGCTGCGCGAAGGAGATCCCCCAGCTCGAGAAGCTCCGCGACCGCTTCGCGCCGGACGAGCTCGCGATGTACGCCATCCCGGTCGACGCCTCCGACACGAAGGAGATGCTCGACGGTTGGATGGAACGCTTCGATCCGCCGTACACGATGCTCGAGGGCGTGACGCCGGAGGACGTCGCGCACGTCGACGCGGTCATCTTGGAGAAGCTGGGCGGCAAGGGCACGCCCGCCACGCTCTTCGCCGACGCCGACGGCAACGTCGTGTGGGCGCAGTGGGGCCCGCCGTCGGTGTCGAAGGTGCGGGAGCTCCTGGCGGGCGAGCGGTAGAGGCGCGGTGAGACCGCGGAGGGGAACGGAGATCGCGGAGCCCGGAGTTTAACACGGAGATGAACGGAGTTAATCGGAGAGCACGGAGATCGGAATTAACGGAGCAACGTCTCTGCGTATCCGACGATCCTGACCGATCCGCGTAACTCCGTCCTGATACGTTGGCTGCCTCCGTGGTCGCAGGCGCCGTGATCGAACAGCGGTCAGAGACGGACAACACGCCGAGTCGGGCACCGTAGATTCCGATCTCCGTGCTCTCCGATAACTCCGTTCATCTCCGTGTTAAACTCCGGGCTCCGCGATCTCCGTTCCCCTCCGCGGTCCCAGCTTCCTACCACCGCTCGAGCGCCTCGACCTCGGGCGTCGCCTCGGTCGGCCCTTTCCCCCGGTAGGGCGTAAGCAACACGACCAACCGCACGTCCCGCGCGTCATCGATCTGGATCGAGAGCTTCCGAACTCCACGGTTCGGATCCTGCCCGTCCGGCTGCGGTGAGCTCTTCATCGGTACGGCTTCGCGCACCTCGAAGCGCGCTTCCGCCGGTGACAGGATGCGCGCC
>JANQEJ010000124.1 GCA_028278425.1 Planctomycetota bacterium
CGCTCGTCCGTGGCGATCCCGGCGTCGAGCAGGACGCGCAGGTGCCGGCTCATGGTCGGCGGCGAGGTCCGCGTCGCCGCCGCAAGCTCCCCCGCGCGGTGCGGCCGCGAGCCGAGCAGCTCGACGACCGAGCGCCGCGTGGGATCGGCGAGCGCGTTGAAGACCCGATCGACTGCGGCTCCACGATTCCTTGCCATCGGAGGATATAGTTGTCAGAAAGCGCAACTAATGTCAAGACCCCGAACGCGTCGCCGAGAGCCGCTCCCAGAAGTCTCGTCGCGTGCTGACCGACCCAGCTGGGCTCTGGAAGGAAGCGCGAGGCAACGCACGGCTCGCTCTCCAGCCCCCAGGGGGTCACCTTCGACGGCCAGTCGTCTGGAACCGTAGTAACCAGCCGTGTCTTCAGCCGCCTACGCGCGTGGGAGAGCGCGAAGGAGAGGATGGTGACCCCAAAGGGACGCCTTTAGAACTCTTCAGCGAGGGCGTCGCCCTCCTCGACCCCGCAGTCGCTGCTCTGATTCGGGAGGCCGCGTGATGCGGCTACGGCAGTAGAGGATAGGTCAGCACGAGCCGCCTCCCGGCTTGCCGTGTCCGAGGCCAGCCCAACCGAGACGGGCAGCCACCGCCGCATGGTGCCCGCCCGTCATCGCCACATCGGCGCGAACATCGGCGTGTACTGGAGCCGCAGATGCCCATCCCCTCGGAGGATACCAGTCAGGAACTCGAGTCGGACAGAACCACAAGATTGCAGCAGTGCTGCGGTTCAAGCGTGCATCGCAGAACAGCGGGAATGAGAGGAAGCGGATGCTTAAACCTGCCTCGGCACTCGCGACCTGTGGCTCCCCGGTCATCTGTTGGCACCCTTGGTGCTAGGGACGCACGGTCGTCGAACTGAAGCGCCCGACCTGAAGAGGGCGGGGGAAGACGCAACGCTGGCTTCGGAATCGGCCTGGAAGCGCGTCTTCGAGGTCGTTGGAGGAGCACGCTGAGGGCAAGCAAGCCGTTTGGTGGTGGGGTCCTCGTGCGCCGTCTATGCTTCCAGGATGGTCGACCCCTCGGATTCGATATCTTCAGGACCTTCAAACGTGGCGTACGCGGCTCGAGCGACTGCACACGTGATACACCTCTTGAGGAGCAAGCCCGCGGAGCACCTGTGTCAAGAGGCGGTTGCCATGGCGGAGGAGTATGCCTTCAATCTTAGGACAGAGAAGAATCCGCTGCGCATTGTGGCAGATTGTGAGAAGCTCCTTCAGCAGTCAAACGACGACGTGGTCCGCGATGTGCTGGAAGCAGCGCGGTCAACTGCTCAAGCAGTTGCCTGCGCGCGAAGTGCTCGGGTCTGGGAGTACAACGATGGTGCGACGGCGACTCAGATCTTTGACGCCCTCGTGTCGCACGCAAACGCCGCAGTAGAGAGCGCGTTGAGAGCCGGTGGGGCGGCCGTGTCCGATCTGATTCACGAGGAGTTTCATCGGATCGCTCAAGGCGAGCGTCATCAAGATAGGACACTACACCACGGCCATAGAAGGCACGACGTCCCCGCGCTAGCGGTGTTGTTTCGCGAAACGGAAGCGTCGCAGCCACCAGTCGAGCTCATCTTCGGTCTGGACGAGCTAATCGCGCGCCTCAAAGAACATCCGAGCGACCTGCACAGTATTCCCCCTCGGCGGTTTGAGGAGCTGGTTGCAGGGATCCTCGCTGGATGCGGCTGGAAGGTCCAACTGACGCCACAGTCCAAAGATGGTGGCTACGACATCTTTGCGATTTCTAGGGACGACATCGCCGGCGTGAAGACCGCGTGGATGATCGAATGCAAGAGGTACGCGGATCATCGCAAGATTGGAGTGGACATCGTCCGGCAACTCTTGGGGGCAAGGGAACTCTCGAAGCAGAACACGAACTTGTTGCTCGCGACAACGTCGAGTTTCACGTCGAGGGCTCGAAACTATGAAGAGACCCGCTACGACCTCGAGCTCAAGGACTTCGAGGCGATCGTCGAGTGGATCAACGGGTATAGGCCCAATCCGAACGGGAGGCTCTACATCCGTGACAACAAGCTCGTTCTGCCAGGAGACGATGAGTACCCAGAGTAGTCACCAACGTCGTTTTGACTGTCCTCCCCGCGGGTGTAGTTCACCCCCCTTGGTACCAGGTGACCCTCACCTCTGAATCCGGTCCACGCGGGGTTGGGCTCCTCGGTACGATGAGCCTGCCCCCAATTGCGGTCCACCGGCCTGGCGACTTCCGTGGGGTCATTTCGGGTTGGTAGCTCTGGGTCGTTTGCCGGAGGCAACGTACGTCGCCGGAGGCAAATGACCTAGAGAGGAATGGGGTCGCACTTCGTTGTAGTCTCGACGCCAAGCCTCGACTGCCTTCTTTGCATCATCGAGGCTCAGGAACCAGTTGGCATTCAGGCATTCGTCCCGGAGCCGCCCGTTGAACGATTCGATGAAGCCGTTCTCTACGGGGCGACCAGGGTGAATGAAGTCGATCTCGATACCACGGGCGTAGGCCCAGGCATCCATGTGGTTCGATGCGAACTCCGGCCCGTTGTCTGTCGTGATCATACGCGGCTTCGATCGGTACCGGATGACGCGCGCGAGGACTTGCGTGACGGACCGCGACGGCAGGTTCGCCGCTATCTCGATCGCCATGCACTCGCGACTGTGGAGGTCGATCAGGGTCAATGCTCGGATTCTCTGCCCGCTTGCGATCATGTCTGAGACGAAGTCCATGGCCCAACGCTCGTTGTTCTGCGTCGGAGCCCCCGGCATCAAGCGTGCCTGGGCCGCGCGCTTCTCTCCTCGCCTCTGCCTCACCTGGAGGCACTCTTCCTCGTAGAGGCGGTAGGTCAGCTTGTGGCTCGCCTTCCATCCTTCTCGGCGCAGCAGAATGTGCAGCCTGCGACAACCAAAGCGAGGTCGAATGGCCGCGAGCTCACGAAGTCGGCGACGAAGTACCGTTGCACCTTCTCGTGTCGACCTGTAGCGGTGTACCGTCCGCGACTGCTCAAAGACCCGGCAGGCCCGACGCTCGCTGATCCCGTAGATCTCCCGCGCCGTTTTGGCCAGCTCGCGTTTGCTCGCAAGGCCTCAGAGTTTTCTTTTCAGCGCGTCCTTGAGGACCTGGTTGTCGAGACTCAGGTCCGCTCCTCCTCGATGACCCGCAGCCGCTGCAGCTCGCTCGGCGCCAGCCCGTCGTGCTTCTGCTTCCAGCGGTAGAGCGTGTTCTTGTGGATCCCGTACTTGCGGCAGAGCTCCTCCATCGGCACTCCAGCCTCGATCTGCTTCACCGCGTACGCGATCTAGGACTACGCATCGAAGGGTGCTGCGCTGCGCGACCAGGAGGCCCGCCTCAAGGACCTGATCAATGCCATCGACCAGCTCCGATGAGGGCGATCTCGCAGCCGAGACGTTCGGACTGTCGCAACGCCTTCGGGAGCAGTGGATTGGGTCAGATCAGACTGCCAAGCGCCGCATTCTGAGCATCCTGAGTTCGGACTGGGTGCTCTAAGGCACGACCCTCGCCACGGTGCTCAGGAAGCCATTCGACATGCTCGTCAGGGGCTTCGCCGGAGCTATGGGTGGAAGTGGTGACCCCAAGGGGATTTGAACCCCTGTCGCCAGGATGAAAAGCAGGGAGCACCCCGGCGTCACTGGGCCAAGAACGGCGATTTTCGGCTGGATTCCGAAGTGTGTCGGTGCTGGTGTCGGTGGTTGGATGCGCCGAGGCCCGCTCACGGCCCGCCTTCGCTCCTCGAGATCCGCACCATGAAGCCCCTTCCGACAGCCCCGTCTGGTAACGGCCGCGACGCATCAGGCCGCTTCGCCAAGGGCAACCCCGGTGGGCCGGGCAACCCTCACGCGCAGAAGGTGGCGCGGCTCCGCTCGGCGCTGCTCAACGCGGTGACCGAGGAGGACATCCGGCTCATCGTGGCCAAGCTGGTCGAGCAGGCGAAGGCAGGGGACCTCCACGCGGCCAAGGAGGTGCTCCTGCGGACATTGGGCAAGCCCGTCGAGGCCGACCTCATCGAACGAATGGAGCGGCTGGAGGAGCGCCTAGCGGCCCTGGGCAAAGACGCGGCGATGGAACTCGTGGATCGTCGCTAGGGCGCGAGGGTGTCGTGGGTAGAGCGGCCGAGCACGCCAACACCCCCAGGCAGCCTACCGCCGGGGGTCTAGGCCCTGCCTTAGTGAAAACACCACGGATCGACGATGAAGCTCACGTCTGGAGGGAAGTAGAGGCAGTCTCCGCATGAGTGAATCACCAACCCACCGCCTCCACCGCTGGTCGTCTGTCGTGAACTAGCATCGAGAGACAGCTCACCTCCCGCGCCCAGGTTTCCTCCTGCTATCGACGCTTCGTCGTCTTCGCCTGCCAATGGATTCACGTCTCCCGAGTCAACTAACGGAACGCGCAGTAGTTCCACCTCTCCAGGCGAAACAGACACTTTCCTAAGGATGGTTGTCATAACAACAATTGCGCCAAACAAAGCAAAGAACGTCCCCGGCGCTGCTCGCTTCAAGACGAGGTTTCGTCCTCCCCATGATGCTTCAAGATCACCTGCCTTCGCGAATACTCCTACACTAAACAGTCGGTAGCCCATGTAAGCGAAGGCTGTCCCGACGAATAAGGCCACAATCTTGTAAGCAGCTAGAGTAATGACCGGATCAGTAGACATGGTCAACCACCCTTCTCTATCAGTCGTCCGAGCTTCTGAACGACGCTGAATCCTAGCGGGACGGAACCGACATGACGAACCTCTGCTCCCGCCTCCGAGCCCTAGAACGCGCCGCCTCGGCCATCCCGTCGGTGTGCCCTAGGTGCGGGCCTGCGCCCGTCACGGACCAGGTCGTCCTTTTCCTGGACGGTAAGACGCCCGAGCTGGGCGAGTGTGACCGGTGTGGCGGACGGCTGGCCGAAGACAGCAAGCCCCTCGGTCATCGTGTCACCGTCATAGTCTGTGGCGAGACTCCCAAGAACCCGCCGCCGCTTCCGGGAGCCGAGTAGCTAGGCACGGAACAGCCCGAATCCAAAGGCCCCCCCACCCGGAGTCCCACTTCGGTTTTCTCCCCCAGACCCTGTGAGCTTGTCCCACATCCGGGGCACACCTCCAGTGGTTGCACCGCCCTCTTTCCCGGCTCAATCTAGACGCATGTCCGAAGCCGAGTCAGGAGCAGCGGAAGCAGTCGTCGAGCGAGACGAGAGGGGCCGGTTCACCTCCGCTCCTCCCTGGGCTTGGAAGAAGGGACAGTCGGGCAACCCCGGAGGGCGTCCCTCGGGGGCCTCCATCACCGCCGCCATCCTTCGCGCCCTAGCCCGTAATCCTGACGAGGACGGAATTGGGGACGCCGCAGGCAAGATTGGCGAGTACCTAGTCAAAGCTCTCCACAGCATGGAGCCTGATAAGGCGGCTGCGTTACTCCGTGCCGTGCTGGACCGAGTGGAAGGTCCGGTGGTCGCCAAGTCCGAGGTGGCCGTGCGGAGCGAGGCACGGGCCATCCACGTAGTAAGCACGTCTAGCGAGGTGCCCGCACTGCCTGCGAGTGTGCGCGAGCTTGAGCGTAGACGTTTGGCGGCCGACGAAACTGCCAAGCGAGAGCGAGCAGCAGCACTCCGGCAAGGGGAGCCTGCAACACAAGTCTGAACCAGAGCGTGTGCGAGCTATGCGGCTCTACGACAAGCTGATGGCAAGTCCCTGGGCCAACTCACTTCACCTAGGTCTCGCGCGGAAAGGTCCAAAGGAACCCGCTGCGGGGTCGGAGCAAGGAGCAGCCCGGCTCCGCAAACTTCCTGAGCCCGCATCTGTACTATGACTGTCCACTTTCGTCCCGATCCGGCGGCCCATCGCCATCAGGATCGTAGTGTCCCTCGAACATCCAACGCGGGCTCCCACTGCTACCGTAACAACTCTGCTCGCAGGTAAGAAAAGCCGGATCCTGTCTCGCTTGGCGGATCTCCTCGGAACCGCACTCTGGACATACCAACACACCTGCTTCCTTTCCATAACGACGCATTTTCCCGCGCGCTCTACGCAGCGCCACTGTCCCATCTTGGAGCTCAACTTCGAGCGTTTTCGCATCATCAAAACGAACTCCAGCAGCAACCCTCGACCGAATGTCGTCGAGAGCATCATCGAAGGTCTCGCCGCTTCCCATCACTAGTTCGCTAGGCTGGTAGTTGCCGTAGCCGGCCGGATGCGCCAACGACACGATAATGATTGTGTTCTTCATAGACACATCAGCTTAGTCCCAGCCACTGTCAAGAAGAACCGGCGACTGAACCGCCCCGGGTTTTTCGGAGGCTCGGTCACTGTGAGCCCGGCCGACGAACGCGACCGCTCGCCCAAGCATTAGCCGGCGGCGAGACACGCCGCGCAATCGAAACGAGAACGCGCGTGACGCTGAGGATGGAGGCTAGTGGCCGGCGCAATAGCCAAGTGAGCCTGGGCAGGCGAGCCGTACTAAACAGATTCTCACTTGTCAGGCGTCCTCCATCCTCGCTTCACCGGGCAGGGTTGCGCGAATGGTGTCAACCAATTGCTGTTCAGCAACAGCAAGCGCATCCGCGTCCCAAACAACGGTCCGGAGATTGCGCGTGTCAAAGTGCGTTCCCGGGTCCTCAAAGAACGTTCGCTCGCAGGTGTAGATCACGGGTACGCCGAGACCCTCGGCGAAACCGGCTTCCCAGTATGCGCCGAGGTTTGCATCAGTCAGGTCGGCCACGACGAGCTTCGAGGTACGGATCGCAACGCGAATGTGGTCGTCGATCGAACCAGCTCCAGCATCCTCGTCGGCACGCACTAGGTGAAAGCCTGCGCGAGCCACCGCCGGCTTGAAGCACATCCCATAGGCGCGCTCCACAGGCTCGTTACCAAAAGGCATCGCCATGAAGGCTCTATCAGACACGGCCTCATTGCGGCGGAGACGATCGTAATACTCCCAGCCCTCAAAGCTCAGTAAGACGCGTCCACCTCCCGGACCAGCGTTATCACGGGTCAGGCTCCGCTCCTCGGCCCTACGCAATATCAGAGTGGCTCCCTCGGCGTCTACTGATCCTACAACCGACTGCCATCGACCAAGGTCCTCCACACACTCGCGGCCGATGAACCTTGTCTCTCCTCCCACATACAGAATGAGGTTATCGATCTGCTCGGCCGGCGTCGGAAAGACTGGTTCGCGTTTCACATCTCGTATGAAGTCATCGGAGATTAGTGGCCACTCGTGAGCATGCGCCCGCTTGCAAACCAAGTGTGAAAGCAATGCCCGCCAATCGAGGGTCGGGGCAAGGTCAAAAAGATGTTGGACCAGTGGAGTGTCAGCCACCCTATATCGCCCACAACGGGGACAATCACACCGGCACACGAACGGGCCGCGACGTGTATCGACGATCTCGCGTTGCTCGCGGAGAGAAGAAGCGCAAAACGGGCAGACATTCTTGTGAGTCTGGCTCATGCCGGGCAGTCTAGCGGAGGCGCTTGGCATCCACGAACGGCGCGCCACGATGCTACAGTGAGTCTTCCAAGTACTTACCCGGAAGGACGCGATGAAAGCTCTCTTGGCCGCGATCGCCCCACTTCCCGTCTGGGGCGTGCTTGTGCAGTGCTCATCGGCTCAGCTCTTCGGACCGGAGCAGGTCATCACGAGCGCAACCGGCACCCTGGCGGTCTCCACATCCGACTTAGACGGCGACGGGGATCAGGATCTGCTTTCGTCCTCTGCATGGTTCGAGAACACAGACGGCCTCGGCACCTTCGGCGCGCCACAAGTACTTACCACTTCTGCGGACTACCCTTTGGCGGCATCGGACTTGGATGGCGACGGAGATCAGGACGTGATCGCTTGGTCACTTTTTGGCGGCGTTGTCTGGCATGAGAACACAGACGGCCTAGGTGGTTTCGGGCCACAACAGACCATCACGACTAAGACCGCATCCCTGGCGTTGGCATCGGACCTAGATGGTGACGGGGATCAGGACGTGGTGGCAGGTCAATTCGGCATTGATTGGTACGAGAACACAAATGGCCTTGGGGCCTTTGGGCCGGAACAAGATGTCACGACTATTGGGTTCTTCTCCGAGTCGGCCTTAGCGTCGGACGTAGACGGCGACGGGGATCAGGACCTGTTCGCGGTGTCTTCCGTTGACGACATGGTCGTGTGGTTCGAGAACACTGATGGCTTGGGATCGTTCGGTCCTCAACAGTTCATCACGACCGCCGCGAACCCGAGCTACGTCCACGTCGCGGACCTGGACGGTGACGGCGATCAGGACTTGGTCGCGGCTATCTCTGTGACCCCTTTTGGAGTCGAGCACACCATTGCCTGGTATGAGAACTTAGATGGCCTAGGAAGCTTCGGGCCTCAGCAGATTGTCTCGTCCTCAGCAGACTCAGCCTTCCCGGCAGACCTTGACCGCGACGGGGATCAGGATCTGCTTGCCGCATCACTGACCAACACAATTGAGTGGTACGAGAACTTGGACGGCCTAGGGACGTTCGGGCCGCAGCAGGTCATCACCACCACAGGGCTCCTTGGTCCCTCAGCAACGGCGGCTGACCTCGACAGTGACGGAAACCAAGACGTGCTCTCGGCATCCATCTTCGACGCAGAGGTAGTGTGGTACGAGAACCTCACCCCGCAAGCCATCGTCGTACCCTACGGGTGTGGCATCAATCCAGCGGGCAGCTTGAGCGTGCTCTCCGGCATCCCCGCCCCCGGAACAACGATCACACTTGGGATCGACAACCCACTCGGCACGCAGGGGATGCCTTCCATCCCGATCCTCGCCCTCTCCACGCTTGCCGATCCGGCGTTTCCTTGCGGCACGCCCATTCCCGGACTCGGAATGGCCGGACCTGGAGCGGCTGGGGAGTTGCTTGTCAGCTTGGCTTTCCCGAATCCATTGGACCTGCTCTCGGGGCCGTTCTGGACAGGGGCGGGGAACCCTGCGAGCGTTGACCTAGCGATACCGGCCTCATCCGGCCTATTGGGTCTGTCCGTGTACCTCCAGGGGGTGCTCTGGGACGTGTTCCCGGCCGCACAAGTTCCGTTCGGCCTAACGACTGGGGTTGAGCTAACGCTTGGCGTCTAGCGGGCACCCGGGCCAGAGGGCGAGACATCGTGGGAGTCGAAGTCCACAGTTTTCGATTAGTGGTAGAGGCTCGCCTTCCCGTGGGAGACGCGGGATCATCAGTGCGCCGTCGGCAACCGAGTCGCCGGTCGTGCCCGCGGGCTCGGTAGGGCCCAGGACGCAAAGACCGCCCAGGTCTCCAAAACACGGGGCGGTCCTAGCGGCCGGGCGCGGAGATTGAACCGCCGCAAAAGGCGACGCACCCGACAACCGGGAGAATAGCGCACGCTGCGGCTCAACGACATCGAATCGTGTGCGTCATCAATGAGCTTCGTAGCCGCTTGGTTGCTGCGGCAGCGGCTACCGGGCACCTCGTTCAGACTCTGGGCGGGCTGCGGGAGTCCTGCTGGCCCCCTCCCGACGGACTTCAATACCAGGCACCGCCCGAAGGTGGAGCTAACCCGATCACCGAGCAGCTCGTCACCGAACAACAAGCTGGCGGACTCGCCGTAGGGCTCAGGTGGTTCCGACGATTTGACGAGTACCACCGCGTTCATGGCGATTGGCGACTGTCGATTCGACGAGCAGGACGCGCCGCAGACGCGGCCTCTCCGGTGCTTGACTCCCAAGTGGACGACCCGCTGCGGCGTACGACATTCGCCATCAAGAGGGACCTCCAGGCGTTGGGCGGGATAGTCCCTCTACCGCTCCAACATGGACCATACCCGCCGGTGGAGGACTGCAATCTCGAAGAACTGAGTGAGCGGATCCGGCCGGTCGTCGATTGGGCGGACAAGCTGGCGCTCGTTGCCGACAACCTGGCGCAACTCACGGGTGACGAACTCGATCTGCTCCAGGTCTTGGACGAGAACGGTGCCGACGACTCCGCAAGCCGCATCAAGGGACCCGAATTGGCACGACAGGCTTTCGGCAAAGAGGCCGGTGAGGGCAAAGCGAAGTCTCGTCTCGCCAAGCTAGTCAAGGCAGGCTTCTGTGGGTCGGTAACCGGGGCCACCGGGGGCTACTGGATCACGGCTGAGGGTGTGAAGGCGCTCAGGCGAGAACGGTCAGAACGGTAGCGAACCGTTCGAGACCGTTGCGAGATACTCTTCGGGCGCATCGCGGACGATGAGGCTGAACAGAGGAGCACTCGCTCCCTTGAAGCCTCATGGCACATCAAGAACTCGTATCCCCGAAGGAGGCGGCCGCTCGTCTCGGTGTCCGCACGGAAACCGTACGGCGCTGGATACGCACAGGACGCCTGACGGCGCTCCGATGTGGTCCCAAGGTCATACGCCTTCCGTGGGAGCGCACCCTAGAGGCTCTTAGCAAGCCTCGCGCAGCCGGAGGAGCGCGGGATGCCTCCCGATAGCCAGCCGCGCTCCGGGGAGGCCGCGGCCTCGAGACCCAACCGGCTCTTCCGAGCAAGAGAAGCCGCCCAGTACCTCGGCATCTCAGAGCGGTCGTTGTGGACCCTCTCTAACATGGGCGACCTCCCCGTCATCAGGATCGGCCGGGCCGTCAGGTACGACATCCGGGACCTGGATCAGTGGATTGAAGAGCGGAAGTCGCGGGGTCCCGCACGGTGAAGCGCCGCGCGGCATACCACAAGGGCCGCAAGCCCAGGTGCATCCTCCCGCCGATGGGCGCGCTCCAGATCGTGGAACGCCCCAGCCCGCGTCACTATCCGGTGGTAGTCCAGAGGCTCTTGAACGAGATGAGCCGGGGCGCGCGGTGGACCTACGACGCCCATCTGCATCTCGGGAACAACGACCACGGCGCGGTGTGGGCCAAGCGTGAAACGATCGCAAGCAAGCGGCGCGAACTCGGCGCTCCGGCGGCCGGTAACAGCCTTGGACGCATCTCGGCCCATCGCAGGGAGCTGGAAGACGCTGGGCTGATCGTGCGCTTGGAGCGCACCACAGGCGCTTCTGAGTGCAAGCGTGGTGGGCTACTGTTGGTGTTCCTCCTCGGCTGGTGTCCCCGCATCGGAGGGATGGTCGGGTTGTCGGGCAAGGTCTGCATCCGGCTCGGCTGGGACGTTCCGGGGATTCAGGGTGCGATCAAAGAAGGGACCCTCTCCGAAACCCCTTGGATCCACGGTCCGCTCATCGACCCGACGAACCGCAGCAAGGGCCGCCGTCGTCTCCAGCTCGACCAGTTCCTCCCACCGCTCCGAAGGGGGAAGACGCGAGACGGTGCGAAGTACGACAGCCGCCTGACACGGCACGCGAAAGTGTACGGCCCGTTGCAGACCGCGTGCTTGCACGCGATCAGGCTCGCCCGGACGGAACGCCCTCTTCAGGTTTACCGCTTTCCGCACAACCTGAAGAAAGAGGAGCCTTCGGCTCAGGATTCCGGCCCTGGCGGGCCGGGATGTGTTCCTCTTGGACGGGAAGAAGGTTCACCGGGGGATGCAGCACCTCGCCAGCCGCGCCGGTCTTCCGGTTCGAGAAGAAGAGCTTGAAGCCGCAAGGCGTGAGCCCGTTCAAGCTACTACGCGTCCTCGCGGAGGCCGGAATCCCCTTCGACTACCGAGCCCGGGGCATCGTGGCGCGGTTCCTGGACGAAGAGTTCGCGTGGGACGACGACCGGCGCGAGTGGCTCCGTAAAGCCGTTTACACCGCCAAGTCCCGGGGGGTGCGAAACCCCGGCGGCTACATCACCCACCTCGCCCAGGAGAGGATTCACAACCTGCTTCGGGCGAGCGAGTTGCCGTTGTACCAGGTGGCCGTGCGCCGCGGTTTCGGGAGCGAAGGACGGTGGGACGTGCAACGGCAACCATCCCGTCAAAGATGAGCACACTCCGCCGAAGGCGGAATCTCTCGCTCCGAGCTTGGAGGATACTTGACACACGCGACAGTATCGCCTACTCTTGGCGCATGGGAAGAAAGCTTGAGTTCTCCGAGCAGCTACGCCGCCACATCGACGCCAGCCCCATGTCGCGCTACCGCATCTGCCTAGACCTCGGGTTCTCCGAGTCGGTCCTGAGCAGATTCATGGCCCAGAAGGTGGGGTTGTCGATGGCGACGATTGACGCCCTGGTGAACAAGCTGGACTTGGAGTTGGTCGCCCGCAAAGGCAAGAGAAAGAGAGGCTCGTAGCATGAGCGTCTACAAGCGCACCGTCCGCGGGAAGCCGTCGCGGAACTACTACATCGACTACGTGGACGAGGACGGCCACAAGCGCACGGTCAGTAGCGGCACCTCGGACAAGCGCCTCGCCGAACGGATCAAGCGCCAACAGGTAGACCGCGTGAGAGCAATCCGAACCGGGCTCCTAGACCCCTCACAGGAGCGGCTGAGAGACGAGGCGGAGAAGCCCCTAACCTCCCACGTCAAGGACTACGTCGCGGCTTGCAAGGGGCGTGGCGACGCGCAGAAGTGGGTTGCGGAAAAGTCCCGCAGCCTCGACTGGTTCGTCGAGGTCGTCGGCGGTGCGGGCCTCACGGGCATCCGCGCCGACGACGTAGACAAACGGCTCTCGGCGGAAACCGAGCGAGGCGCGAGCGCACGCACCGTCAACTTGAAGCTCGAATGTGCGAGCGCATTCCTGAACTGGTGCGTTCGACACGGGCGGCTCCATTCCAACCCGCTTCGGGTGCTCCAGCGCCGCAACCAGGTCGTAGACCGTCGGCGGGCTCGCCGCGTCCTATCCGAGAAGGAAACGCGGGCGCTCCTGGCGATCGCCCGAAGGCAAGCCGGAACGGTTCCGGGAGCTGAGACCCGCCCGCTCTGGTATCTCTTCCCGCTCCTGGCCGGGCTCCGTCGGAGCGACATGCTGCGGATGCGCTGGGCCGACCTGGCTCTCGACTCAAAGCCCGGCACCCTGACCATCCGAGGGGGCAAGGCTCGCAAGCGCGTCGATGTGCTCCCCCTTCACCCGGAGCTCGTAGCGGAGCTGAGGCGAGTGAAGCCTAGGCACGCTCTCCCGTCCGCGCCCGTGTTCCCGACGACGGTCACGCACCCGACGCGACGAGCCGATTTCAAGCGAGCGGGCATCAAGGCCGAGACCGAGCTCGGGCACGCGGACCTCCACAGCTTGAGACACACTTACGGCACCCGCTTGGCCGAGACCGGGGTCCCCCCCGCCAAGCTCCAGCGCCTAATGCGCCACGCGACCATCGAGCTGACGATGCGCTACTACGTCCACCTGGACGTGGAGTCCTTGGACGGGGGGTTGGCGGCTCTCCCCGGAATCGAGACCGGCGGCCAGCACCGCGGGGCGACCGCGTCCTGACCTCCCTGTCTGACGCCAGTCCGCAGACCGTCCGCGAAGGTGTGTCGGTGCCTGTGTCGGTGGTCAGAACACGAATCCGTGCCGTTCGGTGCGACGACCTGCAACGACTCCGCGACCGTCCGACCGTCGGGTCTGCGCTCGCTCGAAACGTGTAAGCCGTTTGGTAGCGCTGACTTCGCAACGTGCTGCGAGCGGTTGCGACTGCCTGCGAGCGAGGGAGAAGGTGGTGACCCCAAGGGGATTTGAACCCCTGTCGCCAGGATGAAAACCTGGTGTCCTAGGCCAGACTAGACGATGGGGCCACCGGGTTCGCGGGCTTGAACCGGCCAACACCGGCCCGCGAGGCGGAGGAAGGTACGGCGGGCCCCCGCCGCTGTCAACGGGTCCCCGGCGGCTGTTTGCGCGTCCAGCCGGCCGAGGAAAGGACGTCGAGGACGTGGGCGTACTCGCGCTCGAGGCCGTCGATCAGGCCGCCGTCGCCGCGGGCCTCGCCGGGGAGGACGTCCCAGGTGTAGGTCTCGATCTCGACGTGGAGCTCGTCGGTCCCCCAGCGCTCCGGGTCGGCGAGGGCGAGGCGGAGGAGCTCGTCGGCGTAGGCGCGGGTCGTCCCCAGGCCGGCGGGGCCCTCCCCCACCGCGCCGAGGTCGACGGGCACGTGGAAGTGGCAGCGCCACTCGTCGCAGTCGCGCCAGCCCGGGGCGGAGCGGTCGAACCGGACGAGCGCGTCGCCGAGGTCGTCGGCGCGCACCGTGCCGCCGGGATGGCGGCCGGTCACCTGGTGCAGGTAGACCGGCTCGTCGAGCGCGAAGAGCCGCGTGCGCGCGGCGTCGTTCCGCGCCGGATCGCGCAGCGTGATCGCCGAAGAGAACTGGAGCTTGCCGAGCGGCGTCCCGTCCGCCGTCGCGTTCAGGTAGGCGTCCTGCGGGTGCTCGAACTCGACGGCGGCGTGGCAGGCGTCGAGGCAGGTGCCGACGTGGCGCGCGGGCGCGCCGGCCGCGCGGATCCGGCGGTGCAGCTCGACGAGCTCGGCGGTGTCGTTCGCGCTCGAGCGCGGCTCCGGTTCGAGCGAGAGCACGACGCGGCAGCCCGTCTCGTCCTCCAGCTCGGCCAGGAAAGCCGCCGTCGCGACGAAGTTTGCGACGCACGCCTCCGGCGCAACGCCGCGGTCGCTCGAGTGCATCCCGGTGTGCGTGCTGACCGACACGTGCCGCGACGCCTCGCCGCAGGTTCGCCAGGACTCGGCGGCGAAGCGCGCGATCCGGCGCGTGAACTCGACGCGCTCGGCGTCGGCCCACGTCGGACGGAACACGCCCTCCTTCAGGCCCGCCTTGTGGAAGCCGCCGAACGGGAAGGCGTTCCACGTGAAGGGATCGAGGCCGCTCGTCGCGAGGAACGCGGCGTAGTCGCCGTCCGGCCGGTTGTGCTCGACCGCTCGCCACGGCAGGTAGGAGCCGAGGCCGAAGCCGTCCGCACCGCCGAGGCGCTCCGCCAGCGGGAGCGTGATCTGCCGGATGCCGCCGATCGCCCCCTCGAGCTCTTCCGCTCCGTGCAGGTTCAGGCAGTAGGCGAGGCGCACCCCGCGCTCGGGGTGGTCGGCGTGCCGGAAGAACACGGGACCTAGGCGGTCGGGATGCCCTCGTCGATCAAGAGCACCGGGATCCCGTCGCGGATCGGATAGACGATCTTCCCGTCCTCGCGCACCAGGCCCGCCTCGAGGGCGTCGGTGACCTCCTCGCCGCCGACGTTCTTCACGCCGCCCGCGGCGATGCGCTCGTTCGTCTTCGCGAGGAGGTCCGCGTCCGCCTCCGCCAGGGGCTGGTGGGTCTCCGGACAGGCCAGGATGGAGAGCAGTTCCTTGTCGATCATCGCAGGAGCCCGACACTCTACGCCGCGGGGATGCCGGCCGCTATCCTCGCCCCCCGTGGGAGCTCTCTTCCTCGTCGCGGCGGTCGCCGCCCAGTCGCCCGTCACGCTCCCGCCGGGGGCGGCGGCCGACGCGTGGGCGCGGGTGGACGCGAACACCGAGCCGGCCGCGCTCGCGCCGCCGGCGTGGCCGGTGTGGGAGGACGACGCGGCGTGGTCCGAGCGGCCGCCGTGGCAGCGGTGGGTCGAGGCCGTGCTCGAGGAGGCGGCGGCGGCGGAGCCCGACCCCGGGCGGCGCGCGCCACTCGCGCTGCTCGCCGCGAAGCAGGGCCGCGCGCTCGACGCCTGGGATCACTTCGCCGCGTGCGCGGAGTCGCCGGGCGTCGTCGCGGCGCTTCTCCCGCGGCTCTTCCCCGGCGTGCCGGCGGACGAAGCGGTCGGACCCGGCGGGCTCGCGGGCGCGCTGCCCGACGGCGTGTTGCTCTCTCCAATCCTGCCGCCGCTGCACGGCGACCCGCCGCACGGGAGGCCGCGCGTGCGCGCGATGGAGCTGCAGGGGCTCGCGATCGGCGAAGCCGTGTGCGACCTGAAGCTCTCCGTCGAGGTCGACGGCGTCGAGGTGACCTTCACCCACCGCTCCGGTGGGCCCGCGCGCGTGCGCCTGCGGCTGCCGCGGCCGCCGGACTTCGAGATCCGCGCGCTGTACGTGAACTGGCAGCGCCTCGACGTGGTGAGCGAAGTCCTCGATCTGGAGCTCCTTCCCGAACAGGAAGGCGGCGAGGGCGAAACCGCCGTGTGGGGTCGCTTCTTCCCGGCTGGCACGCCCTGGCCGACGGCGGTTCCCGAGCGGCTGCCCGCGGCGGTCGCGCGCGGCGGGCTCGTGCTCGAGCACGATCCCGACGACCCGCTGGCCCCGCGGCTCACGCGGTGCGCCGAGGCGCTCGGGATGCTCGTCGGCGTGCCGGCGCGGGTGGCGACACGTGGCGCGACCTCCGCGCCGCTCGTGATTCGCCTGAACGCGGACCTCGACCCGCGGGTGCGCGCCGCCAAGCTCGCCGCCGTGCTCTCGCTGGCGGAGCGCTACGCGCTCCGGCGCGAGCGAGGGTAAGGTGGGATCCCCATGACCTACCCGCACCCGACCCACCGCGACCGGCTCCTCTCGTCCCTCGACCGCGACGGCGCGGCCGGCGTGTTCTTCTCCGGCGACGAGAAGATCCGCAACGGCGACAGCGCCTTCCGCTTCCGGCCGAGCAGCGACTTCTACTACCTGACCGGCTTCCGCGAGCCGGAGGCGGCGCTCGTGCTCGCGCCCAGGGGCGAAGAGCGCGCCGTGCTCTTCCTGCGCCCCAAGGACCGCGAGCAGGAGATCTGGAGCGGCAAGCGGCTCGGCGTCGACGCGGCGCCGGAAGTGCTCGGAATCGACGCGGCCTATCCGTTCGAGGAGCTGTGGGAGCGCCTTCCGAAGCTGCTCCTGGGCCACACCGCCGTCGTCCACGACGTCGGCGTCGACGAGGGACGCGACCGCGCGATGAACGAGGTGCTCCGGAAGACCGCCCTCCACGCGAAGACCGGCGCGGTCGTGCCCGAGGAGTGGATCCAGCCGAAGCGCCACGTCCACGAGCTGCGCCTCTTCAAGGGCGAAGCCGAGCTCGCGACGATGCGCCGCGCGGCGCAGATCTCGGCCGACGCGCACCGCGCGGCGATGGCCGCCGCGGCGCCGGGCGTGAACGAGCGCGAGCTCGACGCGCTGCTCACGTCGACGTTCCTGCGGCGCGGCGGAACCGGGTGCGCGTACACGAACATCGTCGCCGGCGGCGCGGGCGCGTGCATCCTGCACTACGTCGAGAACGACCGGGAGCTCAGCGCGGGCGACCTGTGCCTGATCGACGCGGGCTGCGAGCTCGACTTCTACGCCTCCGACGTGACGCGCACCTTCCCGGTGGACGGCGCGTTCCGCGAGCCGCAGCGCCTGCTGTACGAGGTGGTGCTCGACGCGCAGGTCGCCGCGATCGAGCACGCGCGGCCCGGCGTGACGTTCAAGTCGGTGCACGACACCGCGGTGCGGCGCCTGACCGAGGGCCTGGTCGAGCACGGTCTGCTCGAGGGTCCGGTCGACCGCGCGATCGAGGAGGAGAACTACCGCGCCTTCTACATGCACCGCACCGGCCACTGGCTCGGCCTGGACGTGCACGATTGCGGCGCGTACTTCCTCGAGGGCGAGTCGCGCAAGCTCTCTCCGGGCATGGTGATGACCGTCGAGCCCGGGCTCTACGTCGCCGAGGACGCCGACGTCGACGCGAAGTGGCGCGGGATCGGAATCCGGATCGAGGACGACGTGCTGATCACGGCGGACGGGACCGAGGTCCTGTCCGCCGGCGTGCCGAAGACGGTGGAGGAGGTGGAGGCCGCGTGCCGGGGCGCCGAGCTCTGCTCGACTTGAAATGCGCCGCAGAAACCCGCGCACTGCGCCCTAGATGTCGACCCTGCTCGGAGCCCCCGGGGACCGCTGGCCCCTGGCGCAGGCGGTCGACGGCCTGATCGCGTCCGCCCGCGCCGCCGCGAAGCCCGGCGTCGTCTGGTTCGCCGGGATCTTCTACCCGAGCCTGATCCTGAACCTCGGGACGATCCAGGCGATCCTCGGGATGGTCGAGCGCGCGACCGGGCGGTCGCTGCCGGCTCCCCTGCACGCTCCGGACGACTCGCTCCTGCTCCCGCTGGCGCCGACGCCGTCCTTCACCGTCGAGACCGGAAGCGTCGCCGAGCTGATCTGGCTCACGCTGGTGCTCCTGATCCCGGCGTTGATCATCTACCGCTTGAACGTCGGGCTCGCCTGCGTCAGCGCGCCGGACGCCGCGTCCCTCGCGTCGGCCGAGGGCGAGTCCGAGGGCCCGCCGCTGCGCAGCCTGCGCGGCGTGTGGCGCGCCGGCAAGGGCCTCGGCCTGACCGCCTTCGGCATGTGGATCACGCTGATGGGGCTGCTCGTCGGCGCGATGATCTTCCTCTTCGGTCCGATCGTGATGCTGGTCCAGGCGTTCCAGCTCCAGTCGGTCACCGCGCTGGTCGTCTTCCTCGTCGTGCCGGTGCTCCTGATGGTCGTGGGCTACAGCGTCGTGCTGCAGGTCCTGAACCAGCTCGCGCTCCACAGCCTCGCGCAGAACCGCCGCGGCGTCGTGTCGGCGCTGACGCACGCCTGGCGATTGATGCGCGGTGACCCGTGGTCGGCGGTGCGCGCCACGCTGGTCGACCTCTTGCTCTTCGCGTTGATCTTCCTCGCCGGCGTGGCGGTGGAGATCGCCCTCACGCTCTCGCTCAACCTCGGCTTCGTCGGCGAAGCGCTGAAGTGGATCCTCCTCGGCTTCGCCGGCGTGACGCGCGCCGGGTTCTGGGCGCGGGCCTACCGCGGGCTCGGCGGGCCCCTGCGGTCGGACGGTCTGCCGGGGATGGAGACGCCGCGCGAAGCCGTCGCCGTCGCCGAGGGATAAGGGGGTGGTGAGCGCACCAGGGCTCGAACCTGGGACCTACTGGTTAAAAGCCAGTTGCTCTGCCAACTGAGCTATGCGCCCACCCGGGGGTCGCGAAGCTTACCTAGACGTCCTGGATCTCGGCCACTTTCTTCTCGAGCAGCTCGTCGATCTTCTTCTCGTACTTCTTCAGGAGGTCTTGGACTTCCTCGTGGAGCTTGTGGTTCTCGTCCAGCGTCAGCTCGCCGTCCTTCTGCATCGCGTCCGAGTGCTTGTTCAGGTCGCGGCGCGTGTTCCGGAGCGCGATCCGCGACTCCTCGCACATCTCCTTGACCTTGGCGCCGTACTTGTCGCGCTGCTCGCCGGAGAGCGGCGGAAGCGAGAGCCGCAGGATCTTGCCGTCCTCCTGCGGCGCGCAGCCGAGGTCGGTCTTCATCAGCGCCTTCTGCATCTCCTTCAGGATCGAGGGGTCGAAGGGCTTGATGATGATCTGGCGCGGCTCGGGGATCGAGATCGACGCCATCTGGTTGATCGGGGTCGGCGTGCCGTAGTAGTCGACGCGCACGTTCTCGACCAGCGCGGTCGAGGCCCGGCCGGTGCGGATGGCCCGCATCTGCTCCTGGAGGTGGGCGATCGCCTTCTCGAATCGTGCCGTCGCGTCGTCGAGGACCGCTTTGCTGCTCATGCTCCACTCCTGATCGTCGTTCCCAGGGGTTCGCCTTGGACCACGCGCTCGATGTTCCCCTCCTCGAAGAGGTTGAACACGACGACCGGCAGGCCGTGGTTCTTGCACATCTGGATGGCGGTGCCGTCCATGACTTTCAAGTCGCGCTCGAGGACGTCTTTGTAGGTGAGCTCGGTGAAGCGCTCGGCCGCGGGGTCCCGCTTCGGATCGGCCGAGTAGACCCCGTCGACCTTGGTCGCCTTGAGCAACACTTCACAGCCCAGCTCGGTCGCGCGCAACGCCGCGGCCGTGTCCGTGGTGAAGAAGGGGTTCCCGGTGCCGCCGGCGAGGATGACCACGCGGCCCTCCTCGAGGTGGCGCAGGGCGCGGCGGCGCACGAAGGGCTCGGCCACCTGGCGGATCTCCAGCGCGGTGAGGACGCGGGTCTCGACCCCGTGGTCCTCGATCGCGTCGGAGAGCGCGAGCCCGTTGATGATCGTCGCGAGCATGCCCATGTAGTCCGAGCTCGCCCGGCGCGCGCCCTCGGAGGCGAACTCGGCGCCCCGCAGGATGTTGCCGCCGCCGCAGACGAGGGCCGTCTCGACGCCGAGCCCCGCCACGCGGGTCACCTGCCGCGCCACGGACACCAGGGCGTCGCGGTCGATGCCGTGGCCCGAGTCGGGATCGCCCAGGGCCTCCCCGGAGAGCTTCAGCAGAACGCGCTTCCAGGTCACGTGCGTGTTCTAGCCGATCTTGAAGCTCGCGAAGCGTTCGATCTTCGTGCCTTCGCCGAGGGCGTCCGCCAGGGCCTTCTGGACCGTCGTCTTGCCCTCGTGGATCCAGGCCTGCTCGGAGAGCACCTGCTCGGCGTAGAACTTCTCCATCCGACCGGAGACGATCTTCTCCCGGATCTTCTCGGGCTTCTTCTGCAGCTCGTCGCTCTCGAGGATCACGGAGCGCTCGCGCTCGATCACCTCGGCCGGAATGTCCTCGCGGTTCGTGCCCTCGGGACGGAACACGACGATGTGCTGGCACAGCGCCTTCAGCGCGTCCGCGGCCTTCGCGCCGTCCGCCGGCGTCGTGACCGACGCCATCGCCGCCTGCTTGCCGTCGTGGTGCACGTAGGAGCCGATCTGGCCGCTCGGGTTCTCGAGCCGCGCGAAGTCGACGACGCGGATGTTCTCGCCCATCTGGCCGATCGCCGCCTGGATCATGTCGGTGACGACGCCCTCGCCGCGGGAGCGGCCCTGGGTCAGGAGCGGGCGGTCGCCGGCGTCGAGCCCGTCGGGATCCGTGTTCTGCACGACCTCGGCGAGCTCGTCGAGCAGCGCCTGGAAGCCCTCGCCCTTGGAGAGGAAGTCGGTCTCGCAGGCGATGGAGAGCAGGTGCCCACGGCGTCCGTCTTCGGAGATCACGGCGAGCACGCGGCCTTCCGCCGTCTCGCGCTCGGCCTTCTTGGCTGCGGACTTCAGGCCGGCCTTGCGCAGGAAGTCGACGGCGCCTTCGAGGTCGCCGCTCGACGACTCGAGCGCCTTCTTGCAGTCCATCATGCCTGCACCGGTCATGTCGCGGAGCTCGCGCACCTTGGCGGCGGTGATCGTCATCGGTTCGGTTCCGTGTTGCGGAGGTTCGGGCGCCGGAGGCTCTCCGGCGCTGGGGCGTTGGGGGACGGGAAAGGCCCGGCGCTCCGCGCGGGCCGGTGGACGGGCGGGGCCGGTCGGACTAGGAACCGGCGCCTTCGGCGGGCGCCGCGGCGTCGGCGACCACCTCGCTCTTCTCCTTCTTCTCGACCGGCGCCTCCGCGGCGGCGGGCGTCTGCTCCGCGGCCGGAGCGGGGCCGCTCGCTTCGGGGGCGGACGCCTCCGGCGCGGCATCGGACGCCGGCGCCGCAGCGGTCTCGGACGTGCCTTCGGCCGCGGGCTCTTCGCCGCCTTCCGGGGGAGCGCCCCCGTCGGGCGCGGGCTCGCCGGCGCGGGGCAGCGTCTTGCCGCGCGTGGGCCGCGGCTCGTCGCTGGCGACGATCTCGTCGGTCCGCTCGGCCGCGCCCATCGCGGCGAGGCGCTCGCGGTTGTGCGCGGCGCCCTCCTCGACGGCTCCGGCGAGCGACTCGATCAGGAGCCGCACGGACTTCAGCGAGTCGTCGTTGCCCGGGATGACGATGTCGACGCCGTCGGGGTCGCAGTCGGTGTCGAGCAGTCCGATCACCGCGAGCCCCATCTTGCGCGCCTCGCGCACCGCGTTGTACTCGCGGCCGGGATCGACGACGACCATCGCGCCGGGGATGCCCGACATCTCGCGGATGCCCGCGAGGTTGCGGTGGATCTTGCGCCGCTCGCGCCGCAGCGAGGCGATGACCTTCTTCGAGAACTGGCGGATCGAGCCGTCCTCCTCCATCGTCTCGAGCTCCTCGAGACGGCGCAGGCGGCTGCGGATCACGCTGAAGTTCGTCAGCGTGCCGCCGATCCAGCGTTCGGTGACGACCGGCATGCCCGTGCGCTCGCCGGCTTCCTTGATGACGCCCTTCACCTGGCGCTTGGTGCCGACCCAGAGGATCTGCGAGCCGTCGCCGACGAGGTGGTAGAGGAAGTTCTGAGCCCGCACCAGACCGCGGACGGTCTGACGCAGGTCGATGACGTGGATGAGGTTGCGCCGGCCGTGGATGTACGGTGCCATCTTCGGATTCCACCGCGACACGCGGCATCCGAAATGGACTCCGGACTCGATGAGCTGTTGAACGTTGACGGTTTCCATTGAGGTGGGTCGGCTGCGCCGGGGAAAGACGACGAGGAGCCCGCAACCGCGCGGTCCGGCTCGCCGCGACCTCGTGTCGCAACGTGCGTCCACCGCTTGGCAGAGCTCCTCAGGCCTCCCCTCGGACGCCTCCAGGGTGTGGGCGAGCCCCCTCCCAGGGAACCCGCGACGGTCCGGGGCACGCCGTCCGGCGCGCCTTCCGGGAGAAAAGCGGGGTAGGATTCTAGCGGGGTCCCCCCGCCCGGCCAACCGCGGAGGCCGGAACATGCGGGATTCCGGCGCCGCGGACTCACCCGGGCCCGCTTCCTCTCCCCCGCATCATCGGGTTGCCCGGCGCGGCCTCCAAAATGCGACTTGCTAAAATAGGCCCGGATCTCAAGTCCGCGAGGCTCCCCCAAGGGCCATGACGAGCCCCCTCATCCTCCTCTGTGACCACCGCGGCGCCGGGCTCGAGAACCGCGCGGCCCTCCTGGCGGCCCGGGGCTACCGCGTGGAGGTGACGCAGACCCTGCGGCGCTCCGTCGACCGGATCGAGAGCGATCCGCCGGCCCTGATCGTGCTCGATCCGCTGAACCCGGGCGGCGTCGTGGAGCTGGAGACGATCGACCGGGCGCGGAGCGGCGAGCCGCCGATCCCGCTCCTGCTCGTGGTCGACCCCGAGGGAAGCCTCGACGCGCTCGCCTCCGCGCGCCACCTCGAGGGCGGGGCGTGGGACGTCGTGTGGCGCGACGCGGGCGTCGAGGAGCTCCAGCTCCGGATCGAGCGGCTCGAGAGCGTGGGCGCGCTGCTCGACGAGATGGGCGCGCTGCGCCACCGCGCCTCTCACGACGACCGCACCGATCTCCTGCGCCCCAAGGCCTTCGAGGCGCGGCTGAGCGAGCACTTCTCCGCCGCGGAGCGACATCGCTTCGAGCTCGCCCTGGTCCTGATCGACCTCGACCGCTTCGGCGCGATCAACAAGCTTCACGACCACACCGTCGGCGACATCCTGATCACGCAGGTCGGCGAGGTGATCCGTCGCGCGCTGCGCGCCGAGGACGTCGCCGGCCGCCTGGGCGGGGACGAGTTCGCCGTCCTCCTCCCCTACACGAAGAAGATCGACGCGGCGCGCGTCGTCGACCGCTTGCGCGAGGAGATCAGCAAGCTGTCGGGCCGCCCCGGCGGCGCGACCGAGGACGTCACCGTCAGCGCGAGCCTCGGGTTCGAGACGTACGACGGGACCGACCTGGAATCCGCCCGGGAGCTGCGCCAGCACGCGGAAAAGGCGCTGCGGGCGGCGAAGGTCGAGGGCGGCAACCGCGGGATGTACTATCGCCGCCTGGCGCGCGAACGGTCGAAGGAGTCGGAAGGCCAGTAGGTAACGGACCCGGTACCTACTTCACGAGCAACATCCGCAGCCAGTCGGCGCGGTCGCCCGCGTGCAGGTCGGTCGCCATGTCGGCCTGGAGAACGAGCTCCTCCTTGCCCTTCAGCGCGATGCCCGGAAAGGGCACCGGCGGATCGCCGCCGCGCATCACGGGGCTCTCCCAGACCTTTTCGCCGTCCACCCAGATCCGGAACACCACCGAGCCCTCCGCCCGTTCGGGCAGGACGCTGTCGTCCAGCGCGACCTTGCCGCGCAGCTCCCTCCAGGTTCCGTCGAGGTTCCAGGTCAGCCGGCTGGGCGCGTGCGCGCCGAGCCCGCGGCGGTACGTCCGACCGCCCGCGCGGAGCGGCCCGCCCGTGCAGGCGCGATCGCGGCGGTGCGGCCAGAGCATCCCGATGACGTCGTCGCCGGACGCGGCGCCGGGGAACGGATTGCCCTTCCCCTCCTCGCGCGCGACCGGGAGGTCGGAGAGGAACGCGATCGAGCCGTCGTCGAGCGCGATCTCCGCGATCGTGCTCAGCGGAAGATCGACCGCGGTGTTCGCGCCCACCACGAGCGCGAGCCCGTCCGACGAGAGCTTCTGCATCCGGCCGCGGACGCGGCTGCCGTCGACGAGGTCGCACACGACCGGCGCCCCCTCGCCGGCGGCGCCTTCCCCGTCGGGCCCGAGCACCTCGACGAAGAGCGCGGCGATCTCGCCCCAGGGGTAGGTCCGCGTGCCGACCCGGTTGCTGTCGAACACGACGCCCTCCGCGGAGAAGCTCTCCACGGTTCCGTCGACGGTGTCGAGCGAGCTGCCCGTGCGGTGGTAGAGACGGTCGAGCTCGCGCGGGGCCTCGACCGGCGCCGCGCGCCGCTCGGGGATGCGCGCCGGGAAGATCAAACTCTGGAACTCGGCGACGTTCACCGGCAGCGAAACCTCGCCGATCAGGCGAAGGAAGAGCTCCTCCCCCTCGCCGCCGCCCACCCGGCCCTGGATGCGGTCCCCGCCGGCCAGCACGAGCTCGGCGGCGTCCGTCGTCTCCGGGACCGGCCCGGCCTGCGACTCCACGCCCTCGAATCGAAGGAGCACGACGCCGAGCTCGCGCGGGTCCTCGATGGCGAGCGTGCCGAGCGCGAGCTCCCGCGTCGTGCCGTCGGCCGCCTCGCCGACGAGGCGGATGCCGTCCTGCGGACCGGGGAAGAGGGCGGGGCCGAGGAGGATCGCGGTGCGGAACATCGCGCCATCCTAGTCCCGGGGCGCGCGGGATTCGTCCCCGTCGGGCTCGCCTGCCACGATGACAGTCGTTCCTACGCGGTCGCCGCGGAGCTGTCATATCGGCAGCGGTGCGGAGGGGAAACCGGCCTCCAGGGCCCGTGAGGGGGTCCTGGCACCCTTCTTGCCTTCCGGGCGGCCTCGTTCCCCGGATCCCGTGCACGGATCCCATCCCCATCGCGGAGAGACGTAGGCACATGGCCAAGCAGATGGTTTTCGAGGCGGACGCGCGCGAGGCGATCCGTCGCGGCGTGGAGAAGCTCGCCAAGGCGGTCACCAGCACCCTGGGTCCGCGCGGACGCAACGCGGTCCTCGACAAGGGCTGGGGCGCGCCGATGATCACGAAGGACGGCGTCACCGTCGCCGAGGAGATCGAGCTCACCGATCCCTACGAGCAGATGGGCGCCCAGCTCGTCAAAGAGGTGGCGAGCAAGACCAGCGCCAAGGCCGGCGACGGAACGACGACGGCGACGCTCCTGACCGAGGCGGTCTTCACCCGCGGCCTGCGCGCGATCACCTCCGGCGCGGCCCCCGCGCGGGTGAACGCCGGGCTGCGCGCCGGCACCGACGTGGTCGTCAAAGCCCTCGACAAGGCCTCGCGCGAGGTGAAGGGCGGCGACGAGATCCGCCAGGTCGCCACGATCTCCGCGAACAACGATGCGGGCATCGGCAAGCTGATCGGCGACGCGATGGACAAGGTCGGCAAGGACGGCGTGATCACGGTCGAGGAGGGCAAGTCGCTCGAGACCGAGATCCAGATCGTCGAGGGCATGCAGTTCGACCGCGGCTTCCTCTCGGCGCACTTCGTCACGAACCCCGACGAGATGGAGTGCGTCTTCGAGAAGCCGCTCATCCTCGTCCACGAGGCGAAGATCTCGTCGGTGCAGAAGCTCCTGCCGCTCCTCGAAGCGGTCAAGTCGAGCAAGCGCCCGCTCCTGATCCTCGCCGAGGACATCGAGTCCGAGGCCCTGGCGACGCTCGTCGTCAACAAGCTGCGCGGCATCGTCCAGTGCTGCGCGGTCAAGGCACCCGGCTACGGCGACCGCCGCAAGGCCATGCTCCAGGACATCGCGATCCTGACCGGCGGCCAGCCGGTGATGAAGGACACGGGCACCGAGCTCGACGAGGTCTCCCTCCGCGACCTCGGCACCGCCAAGCGCGTCGTGATCTCCAACGACGCGACCACGATCGTCGACGGCGCCGGTGAGCGCTCCGCCGTCACGGCCCGCGTCGAGCAGATCCGCGCGGAACGCGACACGACGACGTCGGACTACGACCGCGAGAAGCTCGAGGAGCGCCTCGCCAAGCTGACCGGCGGCATCGCCCAGATCAACGTGGGCGGCGCGACCGACACCGAGGTGAAGGAGCGCAAGGCCCTGATCGAGGACGCGCTGCACGCCACGCGCGCCGCGATCGAGGAGGGCATCCTCCCCGGCGGCGGCGTCGCGCTGCTGCGCGCGCGCAAGGTGCTCTCCAAGGCGAAGTCGACGGACGTCGACTTCAACATGGGTCTGGAGATCCTCGAGGAGGCGCTCGCGCGCCCGGTCCAGGCGATCGCCGCGAACGCCGGGCACGACGGCGCGATCGTCGCGCACCGCATCGAGAAGGAGAAGGACGCGAACTACGGCTTCGACGGGCTCAAGGGCGAGTACTGCGACATGCTGGCCACCGGCATCGTCGACCCGACGAAGGTCACCAAGGCCGCGCTGCAGAACGCGATCAGCGTGGCGACGCTGCTTCTGACCACCGACGCCCTCATCGCCAACCTGCCCGAGAAGGAGAAGGCCGGCGGCCCGGGCATGGAGGGCATGGAGGGGATGGACGGCATGGGAGGAATGGACGCCATGGGTGGCATGGGCGGAATGGGAGGCATGGGCGGCGGCATGGGTTTCTAACCCTCCCGCAGCACCCGAAACCTCCGCCCTCCCCCCAAACAGCCCCCAGGAACCAAGAGAGAAAACTCAGATGGCCAAGCAGATCATGTTCGACGACACCGCGCGCCAGAAGACGCGCGCGGGGATCGAGAAGCTCGCGAAGACCGTGCGTTGCACCCTCGGTCCGGGCGGACGCAACGTCATTCTCCAGAAGTCGTTCGGCTCGCCCTCGGTGACCAAGGACGGCGTGTCGGTCGCCAAGGAGATCGACCTCGAGGACCCCTTCGAGAACATGGGCGCCAAGCTCGTGCTCGAGGTGGCCAAGAAGACCAACGACGTCGCCGGCGACGGGACGACCACCGCGACCGTGCTCGCCTCGTCGATCTACGCCGAGGGCCTGAAGTACCTCGCCACCGGCGTGAACCCGGTCTCGCTGCGCAACGGCATCGACAGGACCGTCGCCGCGGCGGTCGACGACATCGCCGCGCAGTCGCGCAAGGTCAAGACGCGCAAGGAGAAGGCGAGCATCGCCGCCATCTCCGCGAACAACGACGAAGAGGTCGGCGAGCTCCTGGCCGAGGCCTTCGAGAAGGTCGGCGACGAGGGCTCGATCACGATCGAGGAGGGCTCCGGCCGCGAGACCGAGCTCGACGTCGTCGAGGGCATGGAGTTCGACAAGGGCTACCTCTCGCCCTACTTCGCCACCGACCCGGCCAAGCTCGTGGCCGAGCTGGAGGACCCCTACATCCTCATCCACGAGAAGAAGATCTCGAACGCGCGCGACCTGATCCCCGTGCTCGAGGCGACGGCGCAGACCGGCAAGCCCCTGCTGATCATCGCCGAGGACCTCGAGGGCGAGGCCCTGGCGACGCTGGTCATCAACAAGCTGCGCGGCATCCTCAACGTCTGCGCGGTCAAGGCCCCCGGCTTCGGCGAGCGGCGCAAGGCCTACCTCGGCGACATCGCCGTCCTGACCGGCGGCACCGCCATCACCGAGGAGCTCGGCCTCTCGCTCGAGAAGGTCGCGATCCAGCAGCTCGGCCGCGCGAAGAGCGTGCGCGTCTCCAAGGACGCAACGACGCTCATCTCCGGCGCCGGCAAGAAGAAGGCGGTCGACGACCGCTGCAAGCAGATCCGCAAGCAGATCGACAAGTCGACCTCCGACTACGACCGCGAGAAGCTCGAGGAGCGCCTCGCGAAGCTGCTCGGCGGCGTGGCCGTGATCAAGGTCGGCGGCGACACCGAGGCGGAGATGAAGGCCCGCAAGGACCTGGTCGAGGACGCGCTGAACTCCACGCGCGCCGCGATCGAGGAGGGCATCGTGCCCGGCGGCGGCGTCGCGCTCCTGCGCGCCATCGACGCGCTCGAGAAGGTCAAGCTCAGGGGCGACGAGCGCTTCGGGCGCTTCATCATCGAGAAGGCCCTGGCGGCACCGCTCGCCCAGATCGCCTACAACGCCGGCGAGGACGGCTCCGTCGTCGTCGAGACCGTGCGCGAGAAGGGCAAGGCCAACGGCTACAACGCCCTCGCGCACAAGTACGGCGACATGTTCTCCTTCGGCATCATCGACCCGGCCAAGGTGGTCCGCTCGGCGCTCCAGAACGCCGCGTCGATCTCCGGGCTCCTGCTCACCACGGACTCGATGGTGACCGACCTGAAGGACGAGAAGAAGGCCGTCGAGGGCAGCATCGCCTGACGGCCGGCGGATGACCGGCAAGCGCGACTTCTACGACGTTCTCGGAGTCGAGCGCAACGCTTCCCAGGACGAGATCAAGCGCGCCTACCGGAAGCTCGCGCTCAAGTACCACCCCGACCAGAACAAGGACGACGCCGAGGCCGAAGCCCGCTTCAAGGAAGCGGCCGAGGCCTACGACGTCCTCGGGGACGCCGACAAGCGCCAGAAGTACGACCAGTTCGGCCACGCCGCCTTCTCCCAGGGCGGCTTCGGCGGCGGGCAGCGCTTCGGCAACATCGAGGACATCTTCGAGGCCTTCGGCGACATCTTCGGCGGCGGCGGCGGGGGTATCTTCGCGGACCTCTTCGGCGGCGGCCGCCGCGGCGGGCGCCGCGGGCCGCGCGCCGGGCGCGACCTCAAGATCGCCCTCGACCTCACGCTCGAGGAGATCGACGAGGGCGTCGAGCGCACGATCTCGATCAAGCGGCAGGAGCTCTGCGGCGAGTGCGGCGGCAACGGCGCGCGCAAGGGGACGTCCCCGGTGCAATGCCCCGGCTGCGGCGGCCGCGGGCAGATCCACCGGAGCCAGGGCTTCTTCACGATGGCCACCACCTGTCCGCGCTGCCGCGGCGCCGGCAAGGTCATCGAGAACCCCTGCGACAAGTGCGGCGGCAACGGCCGGCGCACCGAGCGCGGCGACGTGAACATCGAAGTGCCGGCGGGCGTCGAGGAGGGCATGCGCATCCGCGTCCCGGGCGCGGGCGACGCCGGCGAGCCCGGCGCGCCGCGCGGCGACCTCTACTGCCTGATCCGCGAGAGGGAGCACAAGGCCTTCCAGCGCTCCGGCCCGGACCTGATGACCGAGGTGCCGTTCTCTTACGCGCAGCTCGCCCTCGGCGACAAGGTCGAGATCCCCACCCTGCGCGGGCGCGTCGAGATGAACATCCCCGAAGGCACGCCGAGCGGCAAGGTCTTCCGCCTGCGCGGCCAGGGGCTGCCGGTCCTCGACGGCCGCGGGCGCGGCGACCAGCTCGTCCGCGTGTTCATCGAGGTCCCGCGCAAGCTCAACGACCGGCAGAAGGAGCTCCTGCGCGAGTTCGCGGAGATCGAGCAGGAGCGCTCCGGCTCGCGCTCGTTCTTCGAGAAGATCGTCGACTACTTCAACTGACCCCATGAGGCGCAAGACGAGACAGAAGGGCGTCGACCCGAACGCCGAGGAGCCCGAGGCGGAGCTCGAAGAGCTCGACCCCGTCGACGAGCTCGACGCCGTTCGCGCCGAGCGCGACGAGTACCTCGCCCGCTGGCAGCGCGCGCAGGCCGACTACCAGAACATGCGACGCCGCGAGCTCGCCCAGGCCGACGAGCGCGCGCGCCGGGCGATGCAGCCGCTGCTCGAGAACATGCTCGTCGTGCTCGATTACCTCGACATGGCCCTCGCCAGCCCGACGACCACCGACGAGAGCAAGAACCTCGCGATCGGCGTGCGCCTCACCCGCGACCAGTTCCTCCACGCCCTCGAGCAGGAGGAGGTGCGCCCGATCCCGGAGGCCAAGACCTTCGACCCGGGGTTGCACGAGGCCAAGAGCGCCGTGGCCCGGGACGACGTGGAGCCGGGCGCCATCCTCGAAACCGTCCGCACCGGCTACACCTGGCGCGGCGAGGTGCTCCGCTACGCCCACGTCATCGTCGCCGCGGCGGCTCAGGAAGACGCCCCCGGGGAGCCGAAAGAGGAGCAGGAGCCCCTCCCCGAGGACTAAGCGTCATGCCCACCTACGACTATCGTTGCGACGCGTGCGGCCACGAGCTGGAGATCTTCCAGTCGATGACCGAATCGGCCAAGCGCAAGTGCCCCGAGTGCGGGAAGCTCAAGCTCCGCCGGCAGATCGGAAGCGGGGGCGGGATTCTGTTCAAGGGGTCGGGGTTCTACCAGACGGACTACCGCTCCGACTCCTACAAGAAGGCCGCGGAGGCGGACAAGAAGGCGTCGAAGCCGGAGTCGACCGAGAAGAAGAAGGACGCCAAGGCAGGCGACGCGAAGCCGCCGCAGTCGAAGGCGTCGTAGTGCGGATGGGCTGTTTGGCGCCTTCGGCGGCCAAAGGCGTCAGGCGCCGAAGGGAACGAGCGGCGTTCCCTGGATCATCCTGGTTCCTCCTCCGAGGATTCGCATTCCGCTCGCTTCGCTCGCTGCACGCGAGGAGACCGAAGGAGGGGCCGAGGACCGCGCCTTTGGCGCTGACGGACAGGCTCGGCTTCGCCTCGCGTCCTCACGGCTCAAAGCGGCCCGAAGACGGGCCACTTTTCGCCGGGCTCGGCCTTCGGCCTCGCGGGCGGCGCCACCCTAAGGACATACGATGAAGGCAAGCTCCGACGGTTCAAAACGTCCCGAAGGAATCCAGGCGCCGCCCTTCCACATGAACCGCCCGGCGAGACACCCGCAGCGTGAGATGAACGCGCCCGAGAACACCCAGAGACGCACAAGCACGTCTCGGCGAGAGTCCAGCAAAGAGCGGCGCCTGAGAGCTCCGGCGAGACCGTGACAACGCACACGAGTTCCGGAACCGTCGGCCTCGCGCTGTTGGAGTCTCGCCGAACCGGACTTTTGCTGCCCTCGGTGTTCGCGGGCGCGTTCACGTGAAGCCTGCCAGTGTTTGCCGAACGGTTCCATGTGGAAGGGCGGCGCCCGGATTCCTTCGGGACGTTTTGAACCGTCGGAGCTTGCCTTCATCGTTTGTCCTTAGGGTGGCGCCGCCCTGCGAGCGCTACTGCGCGAGCCCGGCGAAAAGTGGCCCGTCTTCGGGCCGCTTTGAGCCG
>JANQEJ010000159.1 GCA_028278425.1 Planctomycetota bacterium
CGAGATGATCCGCCGCGAGATGAACGTGCAGCCCACGCTCAAGATCCGGCCTGGCTATCGCTTCAACGTGCTGGTCAACCGGGACCTCATCTTCGAGGGGCCGTATCTCAACACATTCGTGGGAGGAGGACTCGTCCCGTGAAGCTCAAGCCTGCCCCGAAGCCGGCGACACCCCGCGAGCTCAAGTTGCGTCTCGAAGCCGACACCTACAACGAGCTCGAGGCCTACGCCGAGCTCTACGAGGCCGAGTACGGCGACGCGATCGACGTTCCAAAGCTCGCGGCGGAGATCCTGCGCCAGTTCCTCGACACCGACCGCGCATTCCGTTCCTGGAAGAAGCGACAGCGGCGGGAGAAAGGGCGGGCCCGCGGCAACGGTCCCGAGGCTCCCGCCTCCGCCCAGGAGGCGCGCGCGTGACCGACTTCCGCGACGAGGAACAGCACCGCGCTGTCTGCAATCGGCTGCTCGAGTTCGCCGGCTTTGACCAGGAGCGCGGCGAGTACGCCCAACCCAGCTTCTCGGAGCCGGCTCGCGTGCGGCGCGCGCGCACGCTCTTCGACCTTGCCCTCGCCATCTGGAACGGCGACAGCCAGCTTCCGCAGGGCATGCTCGTCCAGCTCGACAAGGACACGCGGACGATGGTGGGAGACCTGCTCGCCGACCTCGGCGCGGCCGACCCCGTCCACGTCGATCGTTGGCTCGAGAACACGCGGGCCTTCTTCCAGCCGGAGGGCGGCTCTCCTTGAGTGCCGAGGGCCCCTCTCTCGTCGGATACCTGGAAGAGGTCGTCCAGCCGGCGCTCTTCGAGAACCTCGACGCGGCCTTTCCCGAGTTCGGGTGGCGCCGGACTGCGGCAGGATGGGTCGCAACGAACCGCGCCTTCACGAAGGAGCGCTTCGGCGTCCGCCCGGATCGCGTGATCTGCCATCGGCCCTTCGGCTTCCTGATCCACGGGGGTCGCCCGCACACGTGGTGCGCCTACGTCCACGGCGGGACGCCACCGCAAGGGCGCGCTTTCCGGGACGCCGTCGCCGCGCTCGCAACGCGAGCCGGCGTTGCGCCGCCCGGCGCCGGGGGCTCGGCGCCCGGCCACGACGAGCGAACCGAGGTCCTGGCGCGCTTCCTCGAGGCGGCGCGTGAGCGCCTCGTGGACGACGCCGATCCGGGCGCGCGCCGGGCACGCGCCACGCTCGAGCGCCGAGGGCTCGGCCAGGACACGTGGGACCGGTTCGAGCTCGGCCTGGCACCAGTCGAGGGCGACGCCGGCGTCGGTCCGTCGGACCTCCACGCGGTCGGTCTGGCCGATGCCCACTGGGCGAATCGGATCGTGGGTGCTTGGCGCGACTCGAGCGGCGAGCTCGTCGCGATCTACGGCCGCCGGCTCGTGGATCGCGGGCCGAAGTACCTCTGCTCCAAGGGTCGCCGCCCTCCCCTGTTCGGGCTCCCTCTCCCGGAGCCCGCCGCGGCGCTCGTGCTGGTCGAAGGTCTCTTCGACGCACTGGCCCTCCGGGCCGGTGGGGTCCGGAACGTGCTCGCTGCTGCCGGTACCACGATCTCTCAGGGCGCCTGGAGCGCCCTGGAAGCCCTCGGCTGTCGAGATCTGACCCTCTGGTTCGATAGCGACGCAGCCGGTCGGACGGCGCTTTTGCAGGCCATCGAGAGCGCGCCGGGTGCCACCGGGGGCGGACCGCAGCTCTTCGTGATTCATCCAGACGGCGCTCGGTGCATCGCCGGTGTCTCCGCTCGCGGGAAGGTCGATCCGAACTCCGTCGTCCTCGCTAGCGGACGGCGCGGCGTTCTCAAGCTTCTGGCGAAGCGCTGGCCGGCGCGGATCTACGGGGCTCTCTGCGGGGCGGAGGAAGACCCCGACCAGGCATTTCTCGGCTCGCTCGGCGCCCCCGATTGGGACCTCGAGTCCGTTCTCAGAGAGGTCCCCCATCTATCAGAAGACGCTCGCAAAATCGCGCGAGGCTCTCGGGAGGCTGACACCCTACTGGAAGACTGCCTCGAGTCCGGGAGGGCGCTCCGGCGCGCGGGCATCCCGGCCGCCCATGTCGCTGCCGAGCTCGCGCCGCGCCTCGCGCAGCTCGCCCGCGAGGCCGGAAAGTGATCGGCGCCCCGCTGGCCCGAGCGCGGCCCACGTGCGAGCCGGGACCGTGGTCCCATGGGCCCACACGACTTCGACGATCGCTGTCCCGGTTGCTCCCGCTGCAACCGAGCCGCTGGCGGGCGGCAAGCCGGTCGCGTGCCTGGCCACGGATCTCCTTCGCTATCGCCGGGAGCCGCCGCCGGCTCGGGGAGCTCGGCCACAAGGCCGCGCCCGCGGCTGCGCAGACTCCGCCGCGTTCACGTCCTTTGCCTCGTCCCCCGCTCGCGCTGCCGCCGGCTTGCGCGGCTCTGCGGCTGGGCCCGCCTGCGGCCGTCTCTCCGGGTGGGGCGAGAGAGACGGCCCTACGGGGGCCCCACACGAAAGGAGATCATCATGGCCAAGAAGAACGCAGTCGACCTCAACGCCCACGAGCGCCTCGGCGTCTACAGCGTGCGCAACTACGAGAAGGACGGCGAGGAGAAGTCGAAGTGGACCCAGATCGGGACCGCCTTCGGCTGCAAGGA
>JANQEJ010000184.1 GCA_028278425.1 Planctomycetota bacterium
CGAGCACGCGCTCGAGCGCGCGACGAACCTCCGGGCCGTCGTGCTCGAGTGCGAGCGCAACACGATCGATGAAGTCGTGCCGCTCTTCGAGAGGGTGCACGCGCTGCGGGGATGACCGACCACCGCCGCATCCAGCGCACGCTCTTTCGCATGCAGATGGATCCCGGCTTCGCGGCCGCGGTGTTCGCGGGGGAGCCCGAAGCTCTCGCCACGACCGAGCTCAGCTCGGCCGACGCGGAGTTGCTCCGCGGCGCGGACGCGGCGGGCGTCGGCGCCGATCTCGGCGACAAGCGTAAGAACCAGCTCCTCGGCAACGTCGCCTCGGAGTTCGTGCTCAGCGTCGCCACGGCCCCCGATGGGTTCTTGGAAGCGTTCCTTCGTTCTCCCGAGTTCCACGGGGCGATCGCGAACGGCGGCCGCCTGCCGCACGCCTTCGGCGATTACGCCCAGCGCGTCGCGGGGGATGCCGGAGACCGCGCGCGCTCCGCCCTGGCGACGCTCGAGCTCTTCCTGGTCGACGCGCGCCGCGCGGAACGTCCCGAGCCGGCGCTCGCCGCGAACGAGCTCGCGCTCGGTCCGCGCGCCGCGTTAGTTCGGCTTCCGGCCGGCACGTTCGAGCTCGCGAGCCTGCTCCGAAGCGCGCTCGACGCGGGCGATCCGTTGCCGAGGACCGGCGAGCTCGGGAGCGACGAGGAGACGGTCCTGGTCGTCGCCGAGCCGCGGCCGTCGCCGCACCGTCTCGCCGAGGTTCGTCCGGAGCGGCTTGAGCCCGCCGTGGCCGCGCTCTTGGAACGCGCAGGCCGCGCTTTCCCCCGCCCGGACCAGGAGGTCTTTGCCGGCGAGATGGGCGCGTCCCTGGAGGAGTTCGACGAATTCGTCGAGTCCCTCGTGTCGGAGGGCATACTGAGCCGCGGATCCGCACCCTGAGGGTCCACGGTGCTCGCTTCGTCAAGCAAGCGTCCGGCGAAGCCGAGGAGAAGCGCGCCAGGTGCCGATCACCGCCGGCGGCGGTGACTCGAGTTCTCGGGTGGCACGCTTCGGTCGATCAGTTCGCCGGCGCTCCGCGCAGGTACTTGTTCAAGAACTCCACGTAGGCGTCCGATGCCTCAATGCGGTTCTCCTTGACGCGGAAGCCGTGGCCCTCGTCCTCGAAGAGGATGTACTCGACCGGCACGCCGTTGGCGCGGACGGCCTCGACCATCTCGTCGCTTTCGGCCTGGAGGACGCGCGGATCGTTCGCGCCCTGAACCACGAGCAGGGGCTTCGTGATGTTCTTTGCATGGAAGAGCGGCGAGCTCGCGTGCAGGCGGTCGTGGTCGGTGGCTGGATCCCCCATCTCGGCGTAGAGCGCGTCGCGGAAGTCGGCCCACCAGGGCGGGATGCTCTTCAACGTGCGCAGCCAGTTCGTCACGCCGAAGATGTCGATGCCGGCGTCGAACGCGTCGGGCTCGAAGGCGAGCGCGGCGCACACCATGTAACCGCCGTAGCTCCCGCCCATGATCGCGACGCGGTCGCCGTCGACCCAGTCGAGGCTCTCCAGGAACCGGCGGCCCCAGATGCAGTCCTTCAGGTCGACGTCGCCGTGCCGACGGTCGTCCATGTGGTGGAAGGTCTTGCCGTAGCCCGAGCTGCCGCGGTTGTTGACCGCGAGCACGGCGTAGCCGTGGTTGACGAGGTGTTGCACGTCCGGCCGGTAGCCCTTGCGGCTCTGGCCGCCCGGGCCGCCGTGGACGAGAACGACGGCGGGTGCGGGCTCGAGCGGGCTCGCGCCGTGGGGCTTGTAGAGCAGCGCGGGGATCCCGAGGCCGTCGAAGCTCGGGTAGCGAACCACGACGGACTCGACGAGCGCCGCTGGGTCGATCTCCGGGTTCAGCGTGTCGGTCATGCGCTCGTACTCCATCGTCGAGAGGTCGAGCAGATAGAGGTTCGACGGCGAGGAGTCGCCGTTGACGTAGAACGCCATGCGGTCGCCGCCGTTCTCGATCGAGATGCCGCGCACGTCGCCGCCCGGGATCTCCGGGAGCGAGATCTCCTTGCCCGTGGCAGCCTCGAAGAGCCGCACGACGGTCTGCGCGTCGGCGTTGACCCCCGTGATCACGTAGCGCCCGTCGCGGGAGAAGAGATAGAAAATCACGTCCCAATCGGCCTCGAACACCACCTCGCGCTCGCCGGTCGCGAGATCGTAGGAGAGGACGCGATCGAACTCGCTGCCCTCGTTGCTCGTGTAGTAGAGCTTCGATCCGTCCGGCGCGAAAGTCTCGACCGAGTGCTCGATGTCGCCCTCGTGAGGCGTGACGTGGATTGGCTCGCCGTCGGCGTCGTGCAGGTCGACGATGTAGACGTCGCTATCGGCGTTGTTGCGCACCTTGGTCAGCGCGACCCAGCGGCCGTCGCGGCTGACGTCGCTCAGGTCGTACCCGCCGGGGTTCGCGAAGAGCAGCGACTTGTCGTAGGCCGCGTCCGGACCCGTCGAGGCCTCGCGCACGTTGCTGGCGACGCGGACGCGGTACAGGTCGAAGTACTGGGGATTGCGCTCGTTCGTCGTCGCGAAGAACGAGCGGCCGTCGTCCGCCCACCGTACGAAGCCCGCCTTCAGGTTCTCGCCCGGCGTCAGGTCGATCTCGTCGCCGTCGGGCTCGCGCACGAAGATGTGCGTGAGCTCGTTGCCGCCTTCGTCGGACGAGTAGAGGAAGCGGTCGTCCGTGCGGAACCAGCCCAGCGCGAAGATCGCATTCGTGCGCGAGTGCGTGAGCTGCGTTAGCTCCCCGCTGCCGAGATCCACGCTGTAGACGTTGTAGATCCCGCTCTCGTCGCTCGTGACGAGGAGCTCGTCCCCGCGGAACGAGAAGGACGCGCCGTACATCGACGTCGTCGCGAAGAACGTCTCGGCGTCGTACGCCGAGTCCGCGGCCACGCCAAACGGGTTGGCCTGGCAGCTCCAGGTCGTGAAGAGGACGAGCGACAGCGCGCCGAACACGGTCTTCCGTTGCATGGGGTGATCCCTCCGAGCGAGCATCGTATAGTGTTCGCCCTTTCTCGCTATCTCCGCGGACGATCCATCCCCCATGCAGACCGTAGCCAGGCCTTCCTTCGAGACGCTCAGCCAGAACTTCCACCACTGGGAGAAGACGGGCGACCTGATCGACCAGTGCATCGACCTGATGCTCAACCTGCGCCAGAGCGGCCATCCCGGCGGCTCCCGCTCCAAGGTCCCGCTCATGGTCGCGACCACGCTCGGGGCGGGCATGCGCTTCGACGTGCGGCGCCCGGAGCTCGCCTTCGGCGACCGCTTCGTGCTGGTCGCGGGACACTGCTGCCCGGTCGTCTACGCGATGCTCGCGGTCTACAACGAGGCGCTCCGCATCCGCTACGAGAAGACCGAAGAGGACCGCTACCTCGTCCCCAAGGCCGAGGAGCGCGCGCTCTACTGGCAGGAGCTCCTCTGGCTGCGCCACAACGGCCACCTGCCCGGCCACGCGGAGATGGAGGGCAACACGCTCTTCTTCAAGTTCAACACGGGCCCGTCCGGCCACGGCGCGCCGCCGGCGGCGGGCGAGGCGCTGGCGCTCAAGCACGCGGGCGCCGGCGACGTGCGCGTCTTCGCGATGGAAGGCGAGGGCGGGCACACCGCGGGCGCGCACCACGAGATGAAGAACTCGGCCTACGGGCTCGGGCTCGACAACCTGATCGTGCTGTTCGACTGGAACGACCACGGCATCGACTTCTTTCCCAACTCGGCGGTCGTGCACGGGCATCCGAAGGACTGGTACGAGCCCTACGGCTGGCGCGTCGCCGGCACGGACGAGGGCGACGACTACGCCGAGATCACGAAGGCCATGCTGTCGGTCGTGCACGCGGAGGACACGGGCGGCAAGCCCGGCATGGTGTGGTTCAAGACGCGCAAGGGCCGCGGCTACCACAAGTTCGACTACGAGTCGCACGGCGCCGCGCACAAGCGCAATTCCGAGCTCTTCTGGAAGTGCCGCGCGGACTTCGCCGCGAAGTACGGCGTCGAGTTCGAGGGCGCGGGCGACACCACCGACCCGGGCGAGGAGGCGTGCCACGAGCAGACGCGCGGCTGGTTCGAGACCGTCTTCCGCGTGATGCGCGAGGACGAGGCGCTCGTCGACTACCTCTCCGACACGCTGGTCGAGCTGGGCGAGTCCGTCCCGGAGAAGCCCGACGGCTTCCGGCTTCGGACGCCGAAGAACCTCGCGCACGATCGCTCTTGGCTCGCGCCGGAGAAGCTGCCGGCCGAGCTCTTCGTCGAGCCCGGCACGAAGGCGCCCAACCGCAAGGGCTTCTCCACCTTCGCTTCGTGGCTCAACGCCGAGGCGTCGAAACACATGGGCCGCCCGCTCGTCGTCGCGAGCTCGGCCGATCTCGCCGATTCGACGAACATCTCCGGGTTCGCGAAGGTCTTCGGCGACTTCCCCGGCTTCGGCTGGTACGAGCGCGACTCGAACCCGGAGGGGAGCCTCCTGCCGCAGCAGATCACCGAGTTCACGAACGCGGGGCTCGCCGTCGGCATGGCCACCGTCAACATGTCCGCGGATCCGGAGAACGAGTTCCTCGGGTACTGGGGCGCCTGCTCAACGTACGGGTCGTTCTCCTACCTCAAGTACGGCCTGATGCGGCTCTTCAGCCAGCTTGCCCAGGACTGCCCGCTCAAGGTCGGCAAGGTGATCTGGGTGGTCGGCCACTCCGGTCCCGAGACCGCGGAGGACAGCCGCACGCACTTCGGCATCTTCGCGCCGGGCGTGACGCAGCTCTTCCCCGACGGCCACACGATCAACATCTGCCCGTGGGAGCACAACGAGGTCGCGCCGCTCCTCGCCGCCGCGCTCTCGACCGACAAGGCGATCGTCGCGCTGCACACGACGCGGCCGCCGGTCACGATCCCCGACCGCGCGGCGCTCGGCGTCCCGTCGCATGTAGAGGCGGCGAAGGGCGCGTACGTGATCAAGCCGCACGACGCTTCGCGGCCCAAGGAGGGTACGCTCCTCGTGCAGGGCACGAGCACGACGGATTCGGTGTACGAGCTCCTGCCGCGACTCCTCGCGGGCGAGGGGCCCAACGTCAAGCTCGTGCAGGCGTGCTCGTGGGAGCTCTTCCAGCTCCAGGACCAGGGCTACCGCGACTCGGTGCTGCCGCACGACGACTGGCTCGACTCGACGGTGATCACGAACGGCGCCCGCCGTCTGATGCACGACTGGCTGCCGCACCGGGTCGCCGAGGAGTACGCGATGAGCTCCGACTGGGACGACCGCTGGCGCACCGGCGGCAGCGTGGAGGAGCTCAAGGTCGAGGCCAAGATCGACGCGGCTTCGATCTGGGACGGCATCGCGCGCTTCGCCGCCGAGCGCGACGCGCGCCTGAAGCGCATCTGCCACCCGGACGCCTAAAACCCGAACGCGAGCACCAGCCCGTTCGTCGCCGCGAACGGCGTCCCCGGCGCGACGCCGGCGACGTCGACGAAGAGCGCCTGGGCGTAGAGCGGATCGCGGTGTTCGAGACGCGCGAGGAAACGCACGCCGTGCGGCTCAAGAAGTCGGTGCTTCGCGTGACCGTCCTGACGTCCAGCGGAGTTTCCGCACCGGGCGCGACCGTCAACCTCGGGGACGTCCCGGGGGAGGAATACGTGCGGGGAGCGTCCGCCAAGACCTCCGAGGACGGCATCGCCGTCTTCAGCGTCGAGCGAGACCGGGCCTGCAGTCCGTGGTCGGACCGGGAGTCACCCCGGCTTCCGGCCGGAGCGTACCGGCTCAAGGTCGAGGCGCAGGACAAGAGCGCGGCGGGACCGCTCGGCTTGTACCTCCCCATCGAACGGGACGTGGTGATCCAACCGCAGGCCGTCGTCGATCTCTCCCTCACCGCGCGGCCGGGTGGGCGCATCCGGCTGACCTTGACCGGTCCCCCGGAGGTGCCCCAGCCGCCCGCGGGTTCGGAGACCTGGTCGGTGGTCGAGAATCTTCCCCAAGAGGTCCGCCTGGTGGTGAAGAGCATCCGTGCCCGGCTCGTCACCTCTGAGGGAGAGGAGCGGGACCTGCACTTCTTTCGCAGCCGCTCCTCGGGCAGCGGGGTGTTGAGCTGGTTGACCCCGGGCGAGCCCATGCTCAGCGCGTTCCCGCTCCCGCCGGGCGACTTCATCCTCGAGGTCTCGGCCTCCGGCTTCCGCACCGCGAAGTCCGACGTGCGCCTCGACGACGGACGGATCACCAACGTCCGCGTCGACCTCGAAGTCGAGTAGGCCGATTCCTATTCTGAGCTTCCATGAAGCTCACCTCGGGATCCGCACTCGTTTTCGTCCTCGCGCTCGCCGCCTGCAAGACCGCCCCCGACTACAACCGGACGCTCGCCCCCGGCGCGGACGCGCTGATCCAGCTTGGTCCGGGCGAGGAGATGCCCGACTTCGGGCCGCAGTGGGAGGAGCGCGCGGCGATCCTGCCGGCCCTCGAGCACTCGATCACGTGGACGCGGCGCGGCTACGCGCGGCAGTTCTTCCCGATCGAGGGCGTGAGCCACGAGCGCGCCCTCAACTCGCTGCTCCGCTTCCGGGACGTCCTGAACGAGACCTACGGACCCGACGAGTTCCAGAGCGCCGTCGAAGCGGAGTTCACCGTCTACAAGAGCGCGGGCTGGGACGGCAAGGGCGGCGGCGTGCTCTTCACCGCGTACTGCACGCCGATCCTCCGCGGACGCCTCGAGCGGAGCGCCGAGTTCCGCTACCCGCTCTACGCCACGCCGCCCGACCTCGTGAAGGGCAAGGACGGCGCGATCCTCGGCTGGCAGACCGGCGGGGGGCTTCTGCCGCACTACCCGACCCGCCGCACGATCGAGGCGCGCGGGCTCCTGGAGAATCGCGGCCTCGAGCTGGTTTACCTCGCCGACCCGATCGATGCGTTCCTCGCGCACGTCAACGGCTCGGCCTTCATCGAGCTCGAAGGCGGCGAGATGCTGCGCCTCGGCTACGCCGCGAAAAACGGTCGCAACTACACGTCGCTCGGCAAGGAGCTCGAGGCCGACGGCGTGATCCCGGAGGGCACCGCCTCGCTCCAGGCGATCCGCGACTGGGCGGCGAGCGCGTCCGAAGAAGAGCTCGAGGAGTACCTGCACCGGAACGCCACCTACGTGTTCTTCACCCCGATCGACGGCACGCCGCACGGCAGCCTCGACGTCGAAGTCACGGTGGAGCGATCGATCGCGACCGACAAGACGATCTTCCCGCGCGGGGCGATCACTTTCGTCGAAGCCGAGGTGGCACCGGAGTCGACGGGAGACGCGCAGCCCTTCCAGAAGTTCCTGCTCGACCAGGACACCGGCGGCGCGATCCGGACCGCCGGCCGCGCGGACATCTACCTCGGCATCGGCCCCGACGCGGTTCAGCGCGCCGGGCGCACGAAGTCCGAGGGACAGCTCTACTACTTGTTCCTGAAGGAGTAGGTCGCGGTCTCGGAGTAGACGACATCGCCTTCGTCGTCGAGGACGAAGACCGCGGCCGTGCCGATCGTGTCCCCGGCGCCGCCGGTGGTCACCCGGTCGCAATCGTCGTCGTCATCGTCGTGACAGGACTTAACCGACGCGCTGCAGGATCCGCTGGCGAGAAACCCCACCAGCCCGGCCAGGGCCGCCGCTTCCAACAGGATCTTTAGGATCCGGTCCACGCGTCCATCCTAGGACGAAATCGGCTCGCTCGCCGGATTTCGCCTCACGCCCCGATCGCGTAGACCGCCACCTTCGCGATCCCCGCCACCGCGAGCAACCCGAGCCACGACCACGCGATCCACGCCGGCAACGCCACCCGGCGGCGCCGTGCGACGCACCAGACGACGCGGAGGATGGCGTAGAAGAAGACGGCCGTCAGCGGGACCGCGAGCGCGTTTTGACGGAGGGACTCCCGCCAGTCCCCGTCCGCGAGCGCCAGCAAGCTTCGGCTCGAGCCCGTGGTCGGCGCGGGGATTCCCGTCAGGCCCAGAAACAGCGCAGGGGCCATGCGCCCCCTGGCGAGCCAGTAGGCGTTCCACCAGAGGTAGACGACGAAGAGCGCCGCGGCGAAGACCCGGAGCGCCGCGGTGAAGCGGCTCGTTACTCGGGCGTCCCCTTCATCGAGTCGATCAGCCATGGGATCCAGCAGAAGGGGAAGCACACGATGAGGATGACGATAAAGACGATCAGGCCGGTCTGGTTGAGGCCGGCGAAAACCGCTTTTCCTTGGGGCATGGGGAGCTTCTCCTTCCGGACTTGCGAGGGGGCGCGGAGAAGCTAGCAACCCGGACTCTCCCTTTCAGCACCGCGTCGCGGCCCAAAAGTAGGCGGGTCGCCCCGGCTTCCCTGCGCGGCCGTCCGTCCTGCCTGCAGGGCGACGGTGCCGGGGAGCCGAGGCGACCCCATCGAGTGTCCGGCCCCCCCGGGCCGGACACCCCCCGACGGGTACTAGGTCACGAGGCGCTCGCTTTGGACCGGAGAACCCGCGCTTTCCCGCGTTCCGTTTCGGTCAGGCCGCTTGTACGGGTTTCCCCGCCCCCGTGCGCGGGGCGGCGCCCCACGGGAGCGGCAAACAGAGCTAGAATCCGCTGCGAACGCCTTCTCCCCCGTATCCCGCCCTCCCTCGGGTTCTTGCCATGTCGCTCCGTCCCCCCCACGCCGCGGGCAGCGCCGGAATGCTCGCGCTGCTCTGCGTCCCGGCTCTTTCCCAGGGCTTCGTCGACCGGACCGGCGACGTGAACTTGCTCCACGAGCGGGCGACCGGCTTCGACCGCCTGGGTACGACGATCATCTTCGACTGGCTTCAGCGCGGGATCGCGCTCGGCGACATCGACGGGGACGACGACCTCGACGTCGTCTGCTGCGGCGGCGTGCTGGAGAACACCGTGCTGCGCAACGACGGCGGAGTCTTCACGGACGTGAGCGGCGCGGCGGGGATCGAGGTCGGCGAGCTCGACGCCGCGCCCGCCCTCGCGGACTTCGACGGGGACGGCGACCTCGACCTCGCGATCGGCGTCGTCGAGTCGGGCGGCGGGCTCGCGGCCGTTCCGGGCGCGAACCGCTTCTACCGCAACGACGGCAGCGGCGTGTTCGAGGAGATCACGACGCTGACCGCGACCGTCGGCGGCGGGCACACCGTCGCCCATCTCTGGTCCGACCTCGACCGCGACGGGCTGCTCGACCTCCTGGCGTCCGAGATGTTCGGCGGGCCCAACCTGGTCTACCGCAACAACGGCGACGGGACGTTCAGCGAGGTCGGGGCGAGCCTGGGCCTCGACGCGGCGGGGATGACGCACGTCACGGGCCTCCTGGACGTCGACGGCGACGGTTGGGACGACGTCCTGGTCGGCAACGACTTCATCGCCGGCAACTGGGCTCTCCTGCCGACCAACACGGGCGACCTGCACCTTCGGGGGCGGTCGGACGGCACCTGGCTCGACGTGAGCGCGGGCTCCGGCGCCGACCTCGCGCGCGGGATCCGCGGGATCGCCATCGGCGACGTCGACTACGACGGGGCGATGGACGTCTACAAGACCGACGTCCTCGCGAACCACCTCCTGATCAACCAGGGCTGGCCCGGCGGCGGCGCGTGGCTCGAGCAGCAGGACTTCTACGGCGTCGCGGCGGACCTCGTGCCCGATCCCTTCGCGCCGCCGGCCACCGGGCGCGCGATCGGCTGGGGCGCGGTCTTCATGGACTTCGACTTCGACCTCTGGCTCGACCTCTTCCTCGTCAACGGCCAGACGCCGGGCATCCATCCAACCCTCCAGTTCAGCCCGCGCGGCCAGCGGAACTTCCTGTGGACGGGCGACGGTCCGGGGAGCTCTTTCACCTTCACCGATGAAACCGCGGCGCTCGGGCTCCTGGACGAGGTCGACGACCGCGCGCTCGCGGTGGGCGACGTCGACGACGACGGCGACGTCGACATCCTGATCGGACCGACGGCCGGTTTCCTGCGCTACTTCGAGAACCAGATCGACCCCGCCGGCCAGGGCTGGCTGCGCGTCGACCCGGTGTGCGGCACGTCGGCCCCCGGCGGTTTCGGCGTGAAGGCGCGCTTCACCGATTCGCTCGGCTTCGTTCACGAACGGGTGATCGGCCAGGACGGTGCGACCGCGTCGCAGCACGCGAGCTCCGCGTACTTCGGCCTCGGCAACGAGACGTCGGTCGACCTGGAGGTCGAGTTCCCGTCCGGCGTCACGCTGTCCCTGCCCGCCACGGCGCCCAACCAGGCGATCGCCGCGGTCGAGCCCGAGATCGTGCGCCCGAACCGGCGCACCATGCCGATCGCGGCGGCCGGCCCCGCGCCGCCGCCGGTCGTCGGGCCGGCGCGCACGCTGCCGGTCCCCTTCGATCCGCAGGACGCCTACGAGGTGCGGGTCTTCGCGCACGACCAGGCGGGAAACGCGCTGGGCGACACCGCCGTGGTGACGATCGACGTCCCGGGCCTCGTTCCGCTCACGCCGGTCACGTCCGTGCAGGGCAACGAGTTCCTGCGCCTCTTTTCGCCGCCGAGCACGCCGGGTGCCTTCCGCGCCGAGGTCACGATCGACGGCTGGACGGTCGGGATCCGCCCGCGCGTTCACCTCTTCGACCCGAACGACGCGAGCGGCACGACCGCGCGCGTCGTCCCGACCGCCGTGCGCGCGGCCAGCGCCGACACGTTCACCGTCACCGTCGCGCCGAAGGACGCCGCGGGGATCGCGCTCGGCCCGGGGCGCCCGCTCGGCTTCGCGGTCGCCGGGCTGACGCCGCTCGCGGGACCCACCGACCTCGGCGACGGCCGCTACCGCGCCACCTTCCCCGCGCCCGCCGCCGCGGGCGCGCACCCGATCGCGGTCACGCTGGACGACGTCCCGCTCGGGTTGGGGCTCGAGGTCGAGGCGGCCGGCCCGCCCGACCTGGCGTTCACGCAGCTTCTCGTCGACGTTCCGAACGAGGCGCTTTCCGCGTCGCCTCACCAGCTCAAGCTGAAGGCCGTCCCGCGCGACGTGAACGGCTTCCACCTCGGCCCGGCGGCCGACGTGCAGATCGGCGTGAGCACCGACCCCGGCAGCGCGCCGGTCGCGCTGAAGACCGGCACCTTCCCCGCGGGGCAGCCGGACGGCGAGTTCGTCTTCGTTCTGGAAAAGCCCCTGGCCTTCCCGCCGGTCTCCGCGAGCGGGAGCTTCACGCTCACCGTCGAGGGCGTGCTCCTCAGCACGACGCCGTTCGCGTTCTGAGGCTTAGCCTCCTCGGATTACGTCCCAGCGAATTGGTGTCTCTCGAAGGACACAGCTAGCCGAGCATAATTGTCGGCCAGACAACGACTACGCGAATGCACCGTTGTACACGCCTTCTGGCCGCAGACACGGGACGTCGAGACCGCCACCTCTTTGCGCGAGATTCACTATCTTGGGCTCTGCCCTTTTCAGCTCGCATCTTTGAGTTACTAACTCGGGCACAAAACGTGTTACTCCTGTTGGGTCATACCGTATGGCTTGATATGAAGCGCAAGGACACCCGTCGCCTTTCTCCTGAAGCACA
>JANQEJ010000185.1 GCA_028278425.1 Planctomycetota bacterium
TGTGCTTCAGGAGAAAGGCGACGGGTGTCCTTGCGCTTCATATCAAGCCATACGGTATGACCCAACAGGAGTAACACGTTTTGTGCCCGAGTTAGTAACCTCCGGGCTCCGTGCGCTCCGTTTCCTCCGCGGTCACGCCCCCGGCAAACCTCTCACCGCCCCGCAAACAGATAGAACAACGCCAACGCCGTGAACCCGTCCTCGAACTCCGCGCCCTCGAGCCGCGCCCGCACCTCGCTTTCCGGCATCCAGTGGACGCTCAGCCGCTCCGCCGCGTCCGGCTCGGGATCGCGGACGCGCTCGCAGTCGCGCGCGACGAAGATGTGCGCGTAGTGCGGGCTGATGCCGTTCGTCGGATAGAAGCCGGCGACGCGACGGACGTCGTCGGAGCGCAGGCCGGTCTCCTCCAGGAGCTCGCGCGTCGCGGCGTCCTTCGGGTCTTCGCCGTCGTGGATGCGGCCGGCGGGGATCTCCCAGTGCGTCCCGCCGTGGGGGTGGCGGAGCTGCCAGAGCAGGGCGATCCTCCCGTCGGGCAACACCGGCACGACGGCGACCGCGGGGGAGATCTCGACGACGTGGTACTCCTGGAGCTTTCCGCCGGAGAGCTCGATCACGTCGCGGCGCAGCCCGCACCACGGCGAATCGTAGATGCGCTCCGACCGCTCGACCCGAAACGGCTCGAAGGCGGGCGGGTCGGGCGTGCGGTCCGTCATTCGGAGCTCGGGACTCCCGGCCAGAGCTCGCGCCAGTCGGGACGCGTCGCGGGCGTGCGGCCGGCGAGGTTCTGGAGGAGCCCCGGCGCGACGCGCAGGTTCTCTAGTGCGGTCTCCGCGAGCGCGCGGCCGCAGGCGTCGACGATCGCCTCGGCGTCGAGCTCCTGGTAGCCGAAGATCTCGTCCGGACGGCCGCACTTGGAGAACTTGCGCACCGCGAGCGTGACCTGCTTGACGCCGACGATCGAGCCGATGTTGTCGACGAGCCCGGCCTCGCCGTCGCACACGGCGACGCAGGGCACGCGGCGGCCGGCGACGGTGAGGAGGCCCGCCTCGCCGTGGTGGGCGACGTCCTCGGTGAGGTAGAGGTCGCCGTGGATGCCGAGGTTCTCGCGCAGGTGCTCGTACTCGCTCTGCTCGGCGAGGAGGCCGAGCAGGAGCTCGGGCGAGGCCACGGCGACCACGTTGGCGAAGATGCCGCGCTCGACGAGCTTCTTCGCGGCTTCGACCGCCTCGACGACGAGCGAGCCCATCGCGAAGAGGTTGACGACGTTGTCGCCGGGCTCGTAGCCGGCGTAACCGTGCCAGTCGAGGAGGTAGTAGGCGCCGCGCAGGACGTCCTCGCGCAGGTGCGACATCAGGACGTCGTCCGGGTGCGCCCCGATCGTGTGCTCGTCGACGGCGTCGCCCCACTCGGAACCGGAGCCCCTGGGTTTGAGCACGGTTCCGGCGGGCAGCGTGCTCTTGTTCTTCGCGTGCATCCGCAGGCACGTCAGGAGCAGCTTCTGCGGGATCGCGCGGGTCACCGCGCGGATCAGGATCCCGCGCCGGCCCTCGTTCTCGTCCATCATGTGGCGGCGGATCGCGTCGGAGAGGATCCAGTCCACCTCGATGGCGAACGCCGGCTCCCAGGTGATGAGGTTCGGGATCTGGATGTCCGACTTCCAACTGTGCTGCGCGCCCTCGGGAGCGAGCGTCACGCCGCTCGGCGTGCCGAGGATCACGAACTCAGCGCCCCAGTAGAGGTTGTAGAAGAGCTGGTCGAGCGCCCGTTTGATGAAGAAGTCGTACACCGTCATGATCGGGAAGCTCGGAAGCCCGCAGTAGTGGGCCATCCGCCCGAACGAGCCCGCGGCGGACATGCAGTTCGCCTCCGCGATCTCGAAACGGATGTGGCGCGTCCACGGATCGGTCCCGCTCATCAGTTCGGGGTGGCGCGCGTCGAACTCCGTGTCTTCCTCGCCGTGGCCGGCGCCGGTGCCGTAGATGCGTTTGTCGAGCACGGGCGCGATGTTCGTGCTGGTGCCGACGTCGGGGGACATCGTCATCACGAACTTCGCCACCGAGGCCCAGCGCTGCTCGCGCTCGGTCAGCGGCTTGTGCTGGATCTTCGCGTCCTCGGGCTGCTCCTCGTTCAGCGTGCTGATGCGCACGAGCTTCGCGGCGAGCTGGCCCCACATCCACTGCGTGTGGACCTGCGGGTAGAGCGACAGGTCGATGTCGAGCGACTCCGGCAGACCGCCGGCGTCGATCACCGCCTGGCGCGCGGCCTGGCGGTTCTCGCGGCGGTGCTGGCGCGCGTAGAGGATGCCTTGGCGGAAGCGCTCGCCGCGCTCGGCGAGGTACGCGCCCTCCTCGGAGTCGTCGGGGAAGTGCGCGTAGGGGTCTTCGGGATCGAGTCCCTGCGCGGTGAGCAGCGCGTCGATCTCGTCCTTCTCCGGGAGCGCGGAGTGGTTGGCGGGATCGGCGAAACACTCGAGGCCCCAGCCCTTGATCGTGTGGGCGATGACGAGGTAGGGCTCGCTCGGCTCGCGCCGCGCGAGCTCGAGCGCCTCGATCATCTTGCCGACGTCGTGGCCGCCGACGTCCTCGAAGAGCCGCTGCAGCTCCTCGTCGGAGAGGTCCCCGATGACCTTGGCGGCCTCCTCCGACTGCTGGGCGACGATCGTGCGCGTGAGCTCCGGGTCGCGCTTGTACAGCGCGAGCTGATACTCGTAGTCGGAGAGCTCGTGCTCGAAGAGGTGCCGCACGGCCTCGCCGCCCTCGCGCGCGAAGATCTCGTCGCGGTAGGCCCCGTGTCGCACCTGGAGCACGCGCCAGCCGTTGGCGAGCGCGGTGTGCTCGATCCGGTCGCAGTCGCGCGACTGGAGGCCCTTCTCGTTCGGGATGCGCGTGCCGTCGAGGTTCTGACGGTTGTAGTCGACGATCCAGGTGACGTTGCCGAGCTGGCGCTCCGCCACGTCGGGCATCGCCTCGAGCAGCGAGCCCTCGCGGAACTCCGAGTCGCCGATCAGGGACCAGAAGTGCGCGTCGGCCGGCACGTCGCGGTCGTGGTCGCGCATGTAGCGGTAGGCCAGCGCGAGGTAGACCGACGCGACCGGGGGAATGCCCACGGAGCCGGACGGCAGGAAGTGGAACGAGTCGGGGTCGCTCCGCGCGTGGTAGCTCTGGAAGACGGTGTGGAAGTCGTCGCCGGGCTCGGGGTACTTGCGGAGCCCGTCCATCGCCTTCCTGCTCTCCTCGTCGGAGTGCCAGGTGCCGTCCTCGCGCCCGAGGAGGCGCAGGAGATGGTGGAACGCGTGGTCGACGGGCGAGGCGTGCGGCTTACAGCAGACGTAGTCCTCGACCTCGCGCACGGCGAGGTGCAGCGCGCCGAGGATGTGGATCGAGCTCGCGCAGGAGGCGGGGTGCCCGCCCACCTTGGGATCGCCGGGCTTCTTCCCGGTCCGGTGGTTCGCCGCCCAGATCATGCGGTTCAACTGCGCGAAGGCGCGGTCGCAGATCCGGTGCAGGAGGGCGGCGTCCACCGTGGATTTGGTGGCGATGGTCATGGCCCGATCTTAGCGGATGGGAACCCGAATCACTCCAGGGCGGCCGCGTAGCTCGCCCGGTAGGCCGCGAGCATGCCGTCGAAGGAGTAGCGCTCCACGACGCGGGCGCGGTTGGCGGACCCGAGAGCGCGGCGTTTCGCGGGATTCGAGGCGAGCGCGTCGAGCGCACGCGCGAGCGCAACGGCGTCGAGCTTCACGACGAATTCACATTGTTCTTTGGGCAGCATGACGCGTACGTCGCCCACGTCGGTCGACGCGACCGGGAGCTCGCTCGCCATCGCCTCGAGCAGCGCCACCGGCATCTGCTCGGTGTCGGAGGGGATGCAGAAGGCGTCCATCGCGCGGTAGTCCGCCTGCGGCGACTCGCGGTGGCCGGCGAGGTGCACGCGCTCGCCGAGCCCGAGCCGGTCGCGCGCCGCCTCGACGTGCCCGCGCTCCGGCCCGTCGCCGAGCAGGAGCAGGTGCGCCGGCGCCTCCATCGCGCCGACCGCCTCGACGAGCCGCACCGGGTTCTTCTCGCCGCGCAGGTGACCCACGCCGCCGACGACGAAGGCGTCGGGCGGGATGCCGAGCTCGGCGCGCCGCGCGGGATTGCCGTCGCGCGAGGGGAAGGCGTCGGGATCGATGCCGTTCGGGATCAGCCGCACGTGCTCGGCCGGCAGCTTCCACGTCTCGGTGGCGATCGCGTGCAGCGTGTGCGACGGCACGACGACCGCGCGGGCCCAGGGCAGCGCGAAGCGGCGCGTGACGACCCGCCGGCGTTTGAAGCCGGCCGCCTCGTCGGGGAGGAAGCCGTCCTCGTGGTGGAGCACCTTCCGGCCGAGCGTCTTCGCCGCGAGCACCGCCTCGATCGAGCCCCAGTTGTAGGTACAGACGAGGTCCGCGCCGACCGCGCGCACGAGCGACCGCAGCGCGCGCACCGTGGAAAGCGTCCCGGCCTTCGGCGGCGGCTCGGCGAAGCGCACGTCCGCGCTCCCGGTGAGGAGCTCGCGCGCCTCGAAGCGCCCGTCCATCGCGCACACGGTGTGGCGGTAGGCGTCGCCGAAGGCGTCGATCATCCGCACGGTCCGCACCTGCGGCCCGCCGGGGGCGAAGGTGGCGAAGACGTGGAAGAGGTGCGGGGTCAAGGCAGGAGCTCGGCGAGGAACTTATCCCGCTCCTCGACCGGCTTCCATCCGAGAACGTTGCGCGCCCGCTCGCAGGCGAGCGCGGGCGCGAGCTGCCGGCTCTTCAGGTCGCGGTAGGACGGGAAGGCCGCGTCCTTGCGGCCGCCGACCTTCTTGACGACCCACTTGCCGATCTCCATCGCCTGCGAGAACCAGAGCGCCCGCGGGTGGAAGTGCAGGTCGCGCCCAGTCTTCTCGCGGTAGGCGGCGACGACGTCGGCGGCCGTGAGCGGCACGCGCGAGGAGAGGTTGAGCGTCTTCCCGTCGAGCTCGCGCCCCGCGTGCGCGGCGAGGCGCGCGAGCGCGTCGGCGACGTCGTCGACGAGGACGAGCGGGCACGGCGTGTCGCCCAGGCCCCAGCCGACGCAGTGGTTGTCGCGCACCCACAGCCCGAGGCCGGAGTGCTGCATCGGCGCGTCGGGGCCGACGACGACGGCGGGCCGCACGATCGTCACCGGGACGCCCTGCTCGCGGTGCATCTTGAGGAGCGCCGCCTCGGCGGCGATCTTCCCGCGCGCGTAGAGTGGCCGGTCGCCGGGTTGCGGGTCGGTGGGCACGTCGTCGCCGACGACGTCCTTGCCGCAGTCGTGTCCGAGGTAGAGCGCCGCGGTGGAGGAGACGTAGACGAGCCGCTCGACGCGCTCCGCGAGGCACGCCTCGCCCAGCCGCTGCGAGCCCTCGACCATGCCGCGCTTCACGGTCTCCCAGTCGTCGCCGCCGCCGGTGGCGAGGTGGAGGACGACGCGCGCGCCGCGCACCGCGTCGGCGAGCGAGTCCGGGTCGTCGAGGCTCGCGACCACGAGCCGCACGCTCCCGTCGCGCGCGCCGTCGGTGAGGACCGGGGGCAGGCTGTGGCGGCGCCGCACGATCGCCGTGACCGGCAGGCCGCGCGCGAGCAGCTTCGCCACCGTGTGCCGTCCGATGAAGCCGTTGGCCCCCGTCACGCAGACCTCGCCGGTCCGCGCTGGTCCGGGATCCTTGGGGAGCGGCTCCGCCGGCTTCGGCGCCGGCAGCGTCGCCACCGCGGCCTCGCACCAGTCGAGCACCATCGCGCCGCGCTCGCCGTCCGCCGGCGGAGGCGCGCCTTCGTGCAAAGCGGCGTGGAAGGCCTGGATCGAGCCGCGCATGCCGGCGAAGAAGGCGTCCTCGCGCCGGCCGAGGCCGAGCGTCTGCTTGAGATAGTGGAAGAGGACGCGCCACGCGCTGCCCCGCAGCTCGCCGCCGCGCCGCCAGCCGGCGAGGAAGCTGTTCCAGAAGTCGAGCCAGAGCGTCTTGCGCTCGCCCGAGAGATGATCGTGGAAGAGGTCCGCCTCGAGGCTTCCGTCGGTGCCGAGCACCTGCAGCGTGCTGCGCGTGAAGTCCTGCCCGAAGGCGAAGTAGAGCTCGGCGGTGCCGCGCTCCGCCACCGCGGCGAGGAGCCAGCGGTCGTGGAAGACCTGCCAGGGGTTCAGCTCGCGCGTGCCGAGCCGCACCGCCTCCATCGACTGGACGCCGCCGACGAGCTCGACGAGCTGCGCGAAGGGGTGCGGTCCCTGCTCGAAGACGATGTTCTTCGGCTCGCGGAACATCCAGTGCGAGTAGTCGCCGGCGTCGAGCTGGCGCAACGGAACGCTCAGCGTCACCTGCACGTGCTCGACGCGCCCGATCTGGCCGGCGCGCACGCGCCGGAGCAGTCGCGCGAAGGAGGGGTGGTGTACCGCGTTGTGGTTGACGCCGAGCGGGAGCTCGCGCTCGGCGGCGAGGGCGGCCAGCGCGCGAGCCTCGCCGCTCTCGAGGGCGAGGGGCTTCTCGACGAAGACGCCGATCCCGAGCTCGAGGAGCTCGCGGGTCAGCTTCGCGTGCAGGTCCGGCGGCGCGAGCAGGTGCGCCACGTCCACGCCGAGCTTCGCCAGGGCGGGGAGCTCGGACACCGCGTTCGCGACGCCGTGGGACGCCGCGGCGGCCTGCGCGCGCTCCAGGACCGGGTCGCACACCGCCACCACCTCGACCCCGGGCGTCTCGGCCAGGATCTCGAGATGAAAGGTGGCGATGAACCCCGCCCCGACCACGGCCACCCGGGTGGCGGACCCGGGGGCGCGGGCGGCGGGGGCCGGGGCCGGCGCGGCGGCCGGTGGGGAAAGAGTTTCTGACTCGACCACGGGGAGAGGGTCCTGGGCCGGGAATCGGCCTCCCGGCATCGTAGGGGTGCATCGGCCGGGATCCACGTGCGGCTCGAGGGATCCCCGGCCCGGGGGCTTCCCAACCCCGGGTCGGGTGTTGCGAATCGCCACGGACCTCGAGAAGGGCCTCAGGTGCTCCTCCCGGGGGAGGCGATAGGGAGATCATCTCCTCCTTCTCTTGGGCCCGGCAACGCCAACTCCGGTAGCGGTGTCGGGCCCTTTCCCTATCCGGAGCTTGGAAAGGCCCCGCCCGCCGGTAACATTGGCCCTTTCCACCTCTCCCGGCGAAGTGCCTAGAGGGGCCCCCGGATCCGGACCTTGGCTCGGACGTCGGGACGAGGATGGAACCCCCGCCATCCGCTTGCCCAGAGCCCCGATGTCTCCGGCCTTTCACGACGATTCCCCCTTCGCCGAAGGTCTCACCTTCGACGACGTGCTGCTGATCCCGCGGCACTCCGACCTCCTGCCGCGCGAGGTCGAGCTCACGACGCGCTTCTCGCGCAACGTGCCGCTCAACATCCCGGTGTCGTCGGCGGCGATGGACACGGTGACCGAGTGGAAGCTCGCCGTCGCGCTCGCCCGCGAAGGCGGGATCGGCGTCATCCACCGCAACCTCGGCATCGAGGCGCAGATCCGCGAGGTGGACAAGGTCAAGCGCTCCGCCAACGGCGTGATTCTCGACCCCATCACGCTGCCGCCGAGCGCGACGATGGCCGAGGCGCGCGAGGTGATGGGGCGGCACAACATCTCGGGCTTCCCGATCGTCGAGGGCGAGACGGTGGTCGGCATCCTGACGCGCCGCGACTGCCGTTTCGAGACCAGCGGCGACACGCCGGTGGCCGACGTGATGACCTCCGAGGGGCTCGTCACCGCGCCGCCGGGGACGTCGCTCGACGAGGCGCGCAGCCTGCTCGACCAGAACAAGGTCGAGAAGCTCATCATCGCCGACGAGAACCGCAAGCTCTGCGGGCTGATCACGATCAAGGACCTCGACATGCTCGAGGCCTACCCGCACTCGGCCTTCGACGACCGCGGCCGCCTGCGGGTCGGCGCGGCGATCGGCGTCCACGACCACGAGCGGGCCGACGGCTTGGTCTCGGCGGGGGTCGACGTCCTGGTGGTCGACACGGCGCACGGGCACAGCACCAACGTCATCGAGACGGTCCGCGAGCTGAAGAAGAACCACGGCGTCGACGTCGTCGCCGGCAACGTCGCCACGGCCGAGGCGGCGCGCGAGCTGGTGTCCGCCGGCGTCGACGGCGTGAAGGTCGGCATCGGGCCCGGCTCGATCTGCACGACGCGCATCGTCGCCGGGGTCGGGGTGCCGCAGCTCACCGCGGTGATGGACGTCGCGAGAGAGCTCGCGGGCACCGACGTGCCGCTCGTCGCCGACGGCGGCATCCGCTTCTCCGGCGACGGCGCCAAGGCGCTCGCCGGCGGGGCGTCGTGTCTCATGATCGGAAGCCTCTTCGCCGGCGTCGAAGAGAGCCCCGGCGAGACGATTCTCTACAAGGGCCGGACCTTCAAGGCGGTGCGCGGCATGGGCTCGCTCGGCGCGATGCTCGACGGCGGGAAGGAGCGCTACCGCCAGGGCGACGTCGAGGAGAAGCAGAAGCTCGTCCCCGAGGGCATCGAGGGGATGGTGCCGTACAAGGGCCGCCTCTCCGACTTCGTCTACCAGCTCGTCGGCGGCATCCGCGCCGCGATGGGCTACGTCGGCGCGCGCAACGTCGACGAGCTCTGGGAGCGCGCCCGCTTCCTGCGCGTCACCGCGGCGAGCCAGGCGGAGAGCCACCCGCACGACGTGACGATCACGAAGGAATCGCCGAACTACGGCCGCGAATGACCTCGTCGAACGGCAAGAGCCCGCGCGGCATCCTCGTCGTCGACCTCGGGGCGCAGTACTCGCAGCTCATCGCGCGCCGCGTGCGCGAGGCGAACGTGTGGTCGGAGATCGCGCCGCCGCACGAGGCGCTCGCGCGCGCGAAGAAGATGAACCTCGGCGGCGTGATCCTGTCGGGCGGACCGGCGTCCGTGTACGCCGAGGGCGCGCCCGAGGTGCCGGCGGAGCTGCTGGAGCTCGGCGTGCCGGTGCTCGGCATCTGCTACGGGTTGCAGTGGATGGCGCGCGAGCTCGGCGGCCACGTCGAGCCCTCCGACCACCGCGAGTTCGGCCGCACCTCGATCGACGTCCGGCGCTCTTCCGACGTGCTCGAGGGCATCGACGGGCACACCGTCGTCTGGATGAGCCACGGCGACAAGGTGACGAAGCTCCCCGACGGCTTCGTGACGTACGCGAGCTCCGAGAGCTGCGAGCACGCCGCCGTCGGCGACCCGGCGCGCGGCTACTACGGCGTCCAGTTCCACCCCGAGGTCAGCCACACCGTCCGCGGCCGCGAGGTGATCGGCAACTTCGTGTGGCGCGCCTGCGACCTGCCCGGCGACTGGCGCCCCGAGTCTATCGTCGAGCGCGAAGTGTCGAAGATCCGCGCGCAGGTCGGCGACACCGGCGAGGTGGTGATGGGCCTCTCCGGCGGCGTCGACAGCTCGGTGGCCGCGGTGATCGCGCACAAGGCCATCGGCGAGCGCCTGCACTGCATCTTCGTCGACAACGGATTGCTGCGGAAAGGCGAGCGTGAGGTCGTCGAGTCCACCTTCGGCCGGCACTTCCACATGGACCTGACCGTCGTCGACGCCACCGACGATTTCCTCGGCAAGCTCAAAGGCGTCACCGACCCCGAGCGCAAGCGCAAGATCATCGGCCACGAGTTCGTCGAGGTCTTCCGCCGCGAGGCGACGCGCTTCGAGAACGCGCACTTCCTCGGCCAGGGCACGCTCTACCCCGACGTGATCGAGTCGGTCGCCGCCCACGGCGGCAACACCGCGGTGATCAAGAGCCACCACAACGTCGGCGGGCTGCCGGAGGACCTAGAGATGGACCTCGTCGAGCCCCTGCGCGAGCTCTTCAAGGACGAGGTGCGCGTGATCGGCCGCCACCTCGGGCTCGACGCCGCGATCGTCGAGCGCCAGCCGTTTCCTGGGCCCGGGCTAGCGGTGCGTTGCTTGGGCGAGGTCACCGCCGAGCGCCTCGCCGTCCTGCGCGAAGCCGACCACATCGTCACGAGCGAGATCGAGAACGCCGGCCTGCACGAGGGCCTTTGGCAGTATTTCGCGGTCCTGCTTCCGGTGAAGTCGGTGGGCGTAATGGGGGACGCGCGAACCTATGAAGAGGCCTGCGCCATCCGCGTCGTGCAGTCGGAGGATGCGATGACGGCCGACTGGGTCTCACTCCCGCACGAGCTCGTCGGGAAGATCTCTAACCGCATCATCAACGAGGTGCGCGGGATCAACCGGGTCGTCTTGGACGTGAGCTCCAAGCCGCCGGCGACGATCGAGTGGGAGTAGGACTGGGTCACAGCGACCGGTGTTGGCTCTCTGCGCGCTGCCGTGCTGGACCACGAGAGCGTTCTCTGTAACCATTAGCTTTGTAGGAGAGATTCAGCGATGCTTGGTTCGCTCAAGCTCCAATTCGGTTCGTCAAGGAGCTCGGACGCCCTGGCGTTCCAGCTAACGCCGATCACTATCATTGTTGGACCGAACAATGCCGGCAAGAGTCTCGCGATAAGGGAGATCGGCGCTTACTGCACTAGCGGGCATGTCTCAGATGCTCGCATCGTTGAGTCGGTCCTTCCGAAGGTGGGCGAGGCAGAGCGAGAGCTTATGCGGGCCGCGGTGCAGGACGATCGGGGCCAGACTCTAAAGGTCGGGACTAAGCATGCGGCTACTGACGTCGCACGTGCTGACTGGGAAGCATGTCTCGGGGATCCTTCAAGCAGGCCAACGGTCTTCTTTGGTGCTTATCTCTCGGGGCGAATAGTCTCCCTTGACGCTGCCAGGCGAACGTCTCTTGTGAAACCTCACAAGGCTGTTGGCCTGCGGCAGAACGCGTTAGATCCGCTGAACGTGCTGCTGAGGGACGACGAGCTGCGACAAGACATCCGATCGATCTGTTTCGAGGCGTTTGGTAGCCACCTCGTCTTAGACCCGACCGACGTCAAGGAACTGAAGCTTCGATT
>JANQEJ010000186.1 GCA_028278425.1 Planctomycetota bacterium
TGTGCTTCAGGAGAAAGGCGACGGGTGTCCTTGCGCTTCATATCAAGCCATACGGTATGACCCAACAGGAGTAACACGTTTTGTGCCCGAGTTAGTAACACGGAGGAAAACGGAGTTATCGGAGTCCTCGGAGCGGAAAAGAACGGGCGGAGCCCGTCTCCGCGGTGGTCCGCTGTCCTGACCGCTCCGAGTCAGCCGCGAGTTCACTTGGCGGGGTCGTGGAACGGTCGGTGTCGGACGAAGCGCGGAGACGGACTCCGCCCGTTCTTTTCCGCTCCGAGGACTCCGATAACTCCGTTTTCCTCCGTGTTAACCTCCGGGCTCCGTGGTCTCCGTTCTCTCCGCGGTCCCACGGCGCCTGGAACGCAGAGTCTCGCTAACCCTTCGGCTCGACAACGGAGCCGTGCAGCTCGACCCCGCTCTGTTCACTCCCCTTCGCTTTCTTCAAGTAGCGCGAGGCGATCTCCAACAACGCGCGGCCGTCGCTCGCCCGGGTGGCCTTGCCGAGGCAGGCGCCGCCGACGTGGATCGAGGCCTCCTGTTGCCCGGCGCCGTTCAGGATTCGGTCGGCGAGGACGCGGATGCCGAAGAGGGTGCACTCGGGTAACAGCACGGCGAAGCTTCCGTCGCCGAAGTGGGCCGGGAGCTCGTCGCCGCGGGTCATGCGGGTGAGGACTTCCGCGACCGGCTCGAGCTCCCCCGAGGTTTCCAAGAGCAGCACCCCTAGCGCGCGCGGAACCTGGAACGACACGCGCGCGCGCACCTCCGCGCGGAGGTAGGCGTCGAAGCCCGCGCGGCTTACCAAGTCGGTGGCGTCGTCGCGGTAGGCGCCGTTGCCCGGGATGCTGCGGCGGTGGGCGAAGCGGGCCGGCTCGGTCCGCGAGGAGCGCAGCTCGTCCGCCATCTTCATGCCGACGCGGCAGGTCTCCTCGCGCGCTTCGGCGACGATGTCCTCGTGGGAGCGCGCGGTGGGCATCGGCATGTCGAGGAGCTTGGAGGCCTCGCGGAAGGAGCTCTCGAGCGAGACGAGGAACGTCTGGATGTGGTCCTGCTCGAGGCCGAGGCGCTCCTTGGCCTCGGTTTCCAGCTTCACGAGCGCCGCGCCGGACTCTTCGCAGAGCACGTCGACCGAGAGGCGCGCCAGCGACAGCACGTCCACGATCGGCTTCGCGTGCTCGGGCGCGTCCGCGGGCAGCTCGTCCGGCCGGTGCATGTAGCCGACGCCGTGGTGGACGAGCGGGGGAAGTCCCCAGTCCGAGAGCAGCGCCAGCGCGACGTCGGAACGGTCGAACCCGAGCGTCTCGGCCTCGAGCTCCGCCGTCGGCCAGACGTCGCCGGCCTTGGCGATCACCTCGTCGTAGCCGTCGAGGCACTGCACCATCACGAGCTGGCCGATGTGCGACAGGAGGCCGCACAGGAACGCCTCGTCCTCGGCCAGGCTGCCGGCCAGCCCGCTCAGCGTGCGCCCGGCGACCGCGCACGCGAGGCTCCGGCGCCAGTAGCCGTCGTAGTCGAACTCCGCGCGGCCCTCGCGCGGCAGGCTGCCGGCCAGCGAGAAGGAGAGCGACATGAGCTGCACGGACTTCATGCCGAGCACGAGCGTCGCGCGCTGCAGCGTCGTCACCTCCTGGCCCATGTTGACCAGCGGCGAGTTGGCGTAGCGCATGAGCTTCACCGAAAGGGCCGGGTCCTTGGAGATCGCGCCGGCGAGGTCGTCGAGCGTCGCGTCCTCCTCGCGGCAGAGCCGCAGGACCTCCATCGCCGCCGTCGGCAGGCTGGGCAGGCTCTCCGCCTTGGTGATGGCCTCCGGGAGAGGGACTCCGGGCGCGGGGGTCATTCGGGCGCTTGCGTACGCGGTCCGGGCAAGTGGGTCTGCGTGTAGACTTCGACGCGGTTGCGGCCGTTCTCCTTGGCCTTGTAGAGGAACTTGTCCGCGAGCTTGACCAGGAGCTCGCCGTCCTTCGGCGAGGCCGCCTTGGCGAGGCACGCGCCGCCGAAGCTCGCGGTGACCTGCAGCTCCTCGCCGCCGAACTCGACGACCTCGGCGGCGATCGCCTCGCGGATGCGGTTCGCGACGAGGCGCACGTGATGCGGGGTCGTCTGCGGCATGATCAGCGCGAACTCCTCCCCGCCGTAGCGGCCGCAGAAGTCGCTCTTGCGGGTCATCTTGGCGAGGACGCGGCCGACCATCTCGAGCACCGCGTCGCCCGCCTGGTGTCCGTGCGTGTCGTTGAAGACCTTGAACTTGTCGACGTCGATCATGACGACGCCCAGCGCGCGAATCCCCTCCTCGTGGAGGCGCGCCTGGACCTCCAGCTCGAGCCGGTCGTCGAACGCCGCGCGGTTCGGAAGGCCGGTGAGCTTGTCGGTCGTCGCCTTCTCGGCGAGCTCGCGGTTCTTCGACTCGAGGTCGGCCGCGCGGCGCTCCGCCGACTGGAGGTCGGCGGTCGTGTTGAGGCTGATCTCGACCATCTGCATCCGCGCGCGGCCGACGATCTGGTCGTGGCTCATGCCCTCGGGAAGCTCGATGGAGAGCATCGCCGCGGCGTCGCGGATCGCGGCTTCGAGGTCGAGCAGGAACTGCTCGGCCTCCTCGGCGTCGATGCCGTAGCTCTCCGCCGCGGAGTCCTGGAAGGCCTTCATGTGCTCGCCGCCCTCGTCCTCGCAGAGGACGCCGACCACCTGTCCGGCGATGCTCATGATCCTGGTGAGCCCCGCGAGCTCCTCGGACGTGCCGTCGGGAAGCTCGTCGGGCCGGAACATGAACGCCACCGGAACGGTGATCGCCGCCGGCAGGTTCCAGGTCTGGAGCAGCGTCCCGCTCACGTCGGAGTGGTTGAACCCGAGCGTCTTCTCCTCGAGCGCGACGTCGGGCCACCGGCCTTCCGCCGCGGACGTCACCTCGGCGTAGGCGTCGCCCAGGCACTCGGCGAGCACGAGCTGCCCGAGGTGCGAGAGCAGCCCGCAGAGGAACGCCTCGTCCTCGCCGCCGCCGCCGACCAGGCGCGAGAACGAGCGCCCGGCGACCGCGGCCACCAGGCTGCGGCGCCAGTAGCCGGTGTAGTCGAAGTTCGCCGGACCGCCCTTGGGCAGCGAGTCGGCCA
>JANQEJ010000189.1 GCA_028278425.1 Planctomycetota bacterium
ATCGGTAAGCCGTGTGCGGGAAATCCGCACGCACGGTTTGAAAGGGGACCTCAGGAAACGGAGCCTGCGCGCCACCGCGCCTGAGGTCTACCAATGAAGGTCCGCTCTCTGGCCTGCCTCTTCGCGCTCCTCGCTTGCGCCGCGGTCCCCGAGGCGCCCCGGGAACGTCCCAACGTCCTCTTCCTCATCGCCGACGACCTGACGGCGTCGGCGCTCGCGTCCTACGGGAACGCGCAGTGCGCGACGCCCAACCTGGACCGCCTGGCCGCGCGCGGCGTGCGCTTCACGCGCGCGTACTGCCAGTTCCCGGTCTGCGGGCCGTCGCGGGCGGCGCTGATGTCGGGAATGTACGCGCAGTCGATCGGCGTGACCGGCAACGGGAAGTCGGAGCGGTTCACCGCGAACCTGGGCGAGCGGCCGAGCCTGGCCGAGCACTTTCGCGACCACGGCTATTACACGGCGAGAGTGGGGAAGATCTACCACATGCGGGTGCCCGGCGACGTCACGGCGGGCGTCGACGGTCCCGACCACGCCGAGTCTTGGATCGAGCGCTTCAACTGTCAGGGGCCGGAGTGGGCGACGCGCGGCGAGCACGAGCATCTCTCCAACGAGACGCTGAAGCGGATTCCGGACAAGCACTACGGCCTCGGCTTCGGGACGGCGTTCTACGCGATCCGTGCCGCCGCCGACGCCGCGCGCCAGCCCGACGCGCTCGCCGCCGACAAGGCGATCGAGCTGCTCGAGGCACACCGCGACGAGCCCTTCTTCCTCGCCGTCGGCTTCGTGCGGCCGCACGTGCCGCTCGTCGCGCCCGCCGAGTTCTACGCGCCGTACCCTGCGGCGGAGATGGAGCTCGCGCCCGCGGTCGACGGCGACTGGGACGACATCCCCAAGGCGGGGATCTCCGGCTACAACTCGAAGAAGCGCGGCCTGGAGGATCCCGAGCGCCAGCGGAAGGTCCTTTCCGCCTACTACGCCTCGGTCTCGTTCCTCGACGCGCAGGTCGGTCGCGTGCTCGACGCGCTCGACGAGCTCGGCCTCGCGGACGACACGCTCGTCGTCTTCACCTCCGACCACGGCTACCACCTCGGCGAGCACGACTTCTGGCAGAAGATGTCGCTGCACGAGGAGTCGGCGCGCATCCCCTTGATGATGGCCGGACCCGGGATCGAGCCGGCCGAGAGCGGATCGCTCGTCGAGCAGATCGACTTCTATCCGACGCTGGCCGCGCTCGCGGGGCTCGACGTGCCCGCCCACTGCCAGGGCGAGAGCCTCGTTCCCGTTCTCGCGGACCCGAGGCACCGCGTGCGCGACGGGGCCTACACGCTGAAGGGCCGGGGACACCTCTGGCGCACCGACCACTGGGCGTACATGGAGTACCCGGGCGGCGAGGTCGAGCTCTACGACATGGTCGCCGATCCGCGGCAGTTCACGAACCTGGCGCAGCATCCCGAGCACGCGGCGACGGTCGAGCGGCTCGCCGGCGAGCTCGGCGCGAAGCTCGCGAGCCTGAAGCCGCGCCCGAACGTCATCGTCCTGATCACCGACGACCAGGGTTACGGCGACCTGGGCGCCCACGGCAACGGGATGATCTCCACGGAGCACCTCGACCGGCTCTGGGCGGAGTCGGTGCGGCTGACCGACTTCCACGTGGACCCGACGTGCTCGCCGACGCGCGCCGCCCTGATGAGCGGGCGCTACTCCACCCGCACCGGCGTGTGGCACACGATCATGGGGCGCTCGCTCATGGATCCCGAGGAGGAGACGCTGGCCGAGCTCTTCCGCGCGAACGGCTATCGCACCGGGATGTTCGGCAAGTGGCATCTCGGCGACAACTGGCCGCTGCGCCCGCAGGACCAGGGCTTCGAGCACGTGGTGTGGCATCGCGGCGGCGGCGTCGGGCAGGGGCCGGACTACTGGGGCAACAGCTACTTCGACGACACCTACGAGGTGAACGGCGAGTGGCGCGCCTTCGAGGGCTACTGCACCGACGTGTGGTTCGAGGAGGCGCGGCGCTTCATCGAAAGCGGCGACGGGCGGCCCTTCTTCGCGTACCTCTCGACCAACGCGCCGCACGGGCCGTTCCTCGTGTCGGACGAGTACGCGCAGCCGTACCGCGACTTCGGCGTGCCCGAGACCATGGCGCGCTTCTACGGGATGATCACGAACATCGACGAGAACGTCGGGCGGCTGCGCGCGTGGCTCGCGGAGGAGGGCCTGGCGGACAACACGGTCTTCGTCTTCCTCACCGACAACGGCACGGCCCGCGGCCACAGTCCGCGCGGCGAGGAGGGGCACTGGCCCGGCTTCCGCGCCGGTATGCGGGGCGCGAAGGGCTCGGAGTACGAGGGCGGACACCGCGTGCCGTGCTTCGTGCACTGGCCCGACGGGGGAGTCGCCGGCGGGCGCGACGTCGACGCGCTCGCGGCGCACGTGGACCTGTGGCCGACGCTGGCGGAGCTTTGCGGGCTGGACGCCTCGCCGCCGCGCCCGCTGGACGGCGCCTCGTTCGCGAGCGCGCTGCGCGGCGACGGTCCGCCGCCCGACGATCGCACGTTGTTCGTCCACTCCCAGCGGATCGAGCTCCCGAAGAAGTGGCGCAAGAGCACGGTGATGACGGAGGACTGGCGGCTCGTGAACGGCGAGGAGCTCTACGACCTCGACGCCGACCCGGCGCAGGAGCGCGACGTCGCGGCGGAGCACCCCGAACGGGTCGCGGAGCTTCGCGCGCGGTACGAGAGCTGGTGGGCATCGCTCGCTCCCGTGTTCGACGACTACGTCCGCATCGGGCTGGGCGGGAACGAGAACCCGGTCGAGCTGATGTCGCACGACTGGCACACGCGGGATCGGGGCGTTCCCTGGCACCAGGACCACGTCCGCGACGGCTACGTCGTCAACGGCCCGTGGGCGGTCGACGTCGCGCGCGCGGGCGAATACGAGATCACGCTCCGCCGCTGGCCCGCGCAGCTCAAGCGCGCGATGGACGCCGTTCACGCGTCGGTGGCGATCGGCGGCGAGTCCGCGTCAGTGGAAGTCGACGCGAGCGCGACGCGCGCGAGCTTTCGCCTGCGCCTGCCGCCCGGTCCGACCGAGCTCCTGACGACGCTGCGCCGCCCCGACGGCACGGAGACCGGCGCCTACTTCGCGTCGGTGCGCTTCCTCGGCGAGTGACTCACTTCGGCGGCTGGTCCCAGAGCCGGTACGGGTCGTCCAGCCGCTCCATCTCGGCGAGGAGCAGCGCCTTCATCTCCGCGAGCTTCCCCGCGTGCTTCGGATCGCCCGCGAGGTTGACCTGGCGCGGCTCGGGCCGGTGGCCGGTGAGCGCGACCACCGCCTCGTCGTGGTGCTCCGCCAGGAGTTCGTCGGGGTTCTTCGACAGGTCGAAGAGCTGCGTCTCGCGCACGTAGCCGTCGAGGACGTCGTACTGGATCAGCTTCCAGTCCCCCTTGCGCACGCTGCGCACGCCCGGCTTGTTGCCGCCGCAGTAGACGCCGTAGAGCACGTCGCGCACGGTCTCCTTCTCGCCGCGGAGCACGGGCTCGAAGCTCCTGCCTTCGAACGTCTCCGGGGTCTCGATCCCCGCGAGCCCGCAGAGCGTTCCGAGCACGTCGAGCAGGTACACGTTGCCCCGCGCGCGCGAGCCCGGCTCGATCCCCGGCCCCTTCACCATCAGCGGCACGCGCCACGTGTGCTCGTAGAGGTTCTGCTTGCCCTGGAACCCGTGCCGCCCGATCGCCATGCCGTGGTCGGCGGTGTAGAAGACGTAGGTGTTCTCGAGCTCGCCCATAGCCTCGAGCTTCGCGAGCACGCGCCCGATCTGCGTGTCGATGTTCTCGCCGCAGGCGAATTGCCGCCCGATCTCGTTCCGGATCGTCGGCTCGTCGCGGCGCTTCATGACGCCCTGCACGCTGACCTCGTCGCGCAGCCCGGGGTGGCCGTGGTGGAAGGGGTGCCGCGGCAGGTAGTTGGACGGCAACGGTGGCGCCGCCGGGTTCGGCTCGTCCGGCACCTCGGTGTTGTGCGCGCCGTACTTCGCGACGAGCTCGTCGCTCGCCCACCGCGGGTCGTGCGGGTGGGAGAAGCCGTAATAGATGAGGAAGGGATCCGTGTCGCCGCTCGCCTCGCGCTCGCCGAGGTAGTCGAGCACCTGCTCCGCGTGCCAAGCGCTGCCGTCCTCGGCGCTCGCCTGCCGCTTCGTTTCGTCGCGGCGCACGGTGAACTTCTCGTTCGCGGCCTCGTAGCTGTTTCCGCGCTTGCACGTGCGCATCGTGTCGTAGCCCGCGCGGTTGAAGACGGCCGCCATCGTGTGCTCCGCCAGGTCCTCCGGGCAGAGCGGGTTCTGCTTCACGTTGCGCATCCCGTTCTTCGGCAGGTGCCACACCGTCCGCCCGCTCATCACCATGTGCCGCGACGGCGTGCACACCGCCCCGGACCACGAGCCCATGTGGTAGGCGCCGTCGAAGGTCATGCCCTCGGCTGCGAGCTGATCGAGCACCGGCGTGTCGAGCTTCGATGCCGGGTCGTAGGCCTTCAGGTCGAAGGGCGACTGGTCGTCGGCGATGATGAAGAGGATGTTGGGACGGCGGGGCGCCGCGTCCTGCGAAGCGCCGGCGGGCAGCAGGGCGAGCGCGGCGACGCAGGCGGTCCATCGGGGGGCGATCTGCATGGCGGGAGCCTAGCGCAAGGCGCTACCGTGTCGGGATGAGAAACGGACGGACGGCCCTGGTCCTGGCAATGCTCGTGGGATGGACGGGTTGTGCGAGCCGCCCCGCGCCCGGGGTGACCGTCGCCCTCGCCGACGGCGAGGCCCCGGCCTTCGCGGCCGACGCGGACGCGATCCTGGCCGAGCTCGAGGCCTGGCGCGGTCTCCGTTTCCGCGAGGACCTCGTCGTCGAGCTCGTCCCCGCGAGCGAGGCGGGGGAGAAGCTCAACGGCTGGTACGAGTCGCGCACGAAGCGGCTCGTCGTGGTCGAGGGCAAGAGCGAGCGCATGGGGCGCGGCGTCCTGCTCCACGAGATGTTCCACGCGCTGCAGGACCAGCACTTCGACCTCGCGCGCCTGCACGCGGAGGTCGAGCCGCTCGGCGCGGACGCGCAACGCGCGCTGCGGGCGCTGATCGAGGGCGAGGCGATGCTCGCGGTGTCGGAGATCATGGACTACGACTTCGAGCGGCACGCGCACCTCGCGAAGGAAGGCCCGATCGACGCGGCGCGCTTCGAGAAGATCTTCCACTACGGCTACGGCCTGCGCTTCGTGCGCGCGCTGCGGGACGCCGGAGGATGGGAGGCCGTGGACGCCGCGTTCGCGAGCCCGCCGCGCACGACGGCGGAGATCTTCGACCCGTCGCGCTACCTCGACCCCGAGCCCGCGGTCGACCAACCCGGGCTGCCGCCCGAAGGGGCGGTCGGTCCGGCGGCGCCGCGCGGCGAGTTCGAGGTGCGGCTCTTCCTCGCGCGCTCGGAGACGCTGCGCCCGCGGGTGGACGAGCTCGCCGGGCATCTCGTGAGCGAGCTCGCCTGGAGCACGGGCGCCGAGACCGCTTGGCGGCTCTGCTTCGACGACCCCCGCGTCGCGGAGGCGATCCGGGCCGAGAGCGATGCGCTCGGCGCGCGCCTCGTCGCCGCCTCCGGTCCGCCGGGCGGAATCGTGACGGCGTACCTTGGCTCCGACGCGGACTGAGCGCTAACGTCCCTCCCCATGGATCAGCCCCGGTCGTCACGTGGTTCAAGGTCTACGCGGGCCTCATGTTGTTCCTGTACCTCCTGGTGGCGGCTTTCGGCGCGTTCTTCTTCTTCGCCCCCGAGCTCTTGGAGACCGACACGGATCCGTCCTCGGACTTCGAGGAGGTCGAGGCGAAGGTCATGGGTGTCTTCTACGGCGGGCTCGGCGTCGTGCTGGCCGCGGCCTACGTGGTGGCGCTCCTGACGCCGCGGCGCTTCTGGGGCTGGGTCTACAACCTGGTGATGATCGCCTTCGGCATGACGAGCCCCTGCTGCCTGCCGATGACGATTCCGCTCCTGATCTACTGGATCAAGCCGGAGGTCCGCATGTGGTACCGGGGCGAGGAGCTGGCGGAGGCGTTCGAATGAAGATCGAGCGCATCCAGGTCTTCCAGGTCGACCTCCCGCTGCACGAGGGCGCCTACCGCTGGTCGGGCGGCAAGTCCGTCGAGGTGTTCGACTCGACGATCGTGCGGATCGAGACCGACGCCGGCCTCGCCGGCCACGGCGAGGTCTGCCCGCTCGGCCCGTTCTATCTGCCGGCCTACGCCGCCGGCGCGCGCACCGGGATCGGGGAGCTCGCGCCGCACCTGATCGGCGTCGACCCGACCGAGCTCGGGGCGCTGAACCGCCGGATGGACCGCGAGCTGCAGGGTCATCCGTACGTCAAGTCGGCCGTCGACATGGCGTGCTGGGACGTGCTCGGGAAGGCCGTGGGCCTTCCGGTGTGCACGCTCCTCGGCGGGCGCTACGGCGACGACTTCCACCTCTATCGAGCGATCTCGCAGGGGACGCCCGAGGAGATGGCGGCCAGCGTCACGAAGTACCGTGCCGAGGGCTACCGGCGCTTCCAGCTCAAGGTCGGCGGCGACCCGGACACGGACGTCGAGCGCATCCGCGCGGCGGCCGAGCTGATGCAGCGCGGCGACGTGCTGGTCGCGGACGCGAACACCGGCTGGCTCATGCACGACGCCGCGCGGGTGGTCCGGGCCGTGCGCGACGTGGACGTTTACATCGAGCAGCCGTGCGCGACGTACGAGGAGTGCCTCGCGATCCGCCGGCGCACCGACCACCCCTTCGTCCTCGACGAGTCGATCGACGGCATCGGCCCGGTCCTGCGCGGCCACGCGGACCGCGCCATGGACGTCGTCAACGTCAAGATCGGCAAGGTGGGGGGGCTGACGCGGGCGCGCCAGGTGCGCGACCTCTGCGTCTCGCTCGGCATCGCGATGACGATCGAGGACAGTTGGGGCGGCGACGTCGTCACCGCCGCGATCGCGCACCTCGCCCACAGCACGCCGACCGAGCTCCTCTTCACCGCGACCGACTTCAACAGCTACGTCACGGTGAGCGCCGCCGAGGGCGCACCGCGGCGCGAGAACGGCCGCCTCGCCGCCTCGACCGCGCCCGGCCTCGGGATCGAGCCGCGGATGGACGTGCTCGGCGACCCGGTCGCCGAGTACGGAAGCTGACGGCGGTGGATATCATGGAACCGACCGGTTCGGTTTCCCGGCCTGCTCGCTTTTTGGCCCCGGGGAAGCGCATGAGACCTACCGACACGTGGCTCCGGATCCTGGCCTTTTTCGCCCTCGCCGCGGCTCCGCTCCACGCCCAGCGCAACCTCGACGGCGAAGCGCACGAGAACGGCGTCCCCACCGCGTGGAAGCAGGACCATGGCGGGGCCGGCTACGCGCTCACGTCCGTCGCCGAGGAGCCGTACGAGGGCCGCCGCTGTCTGCGGCTCGCCTATGTGGGGGACGCGCCGCCGGACGACTGGGGCTGGGCCTACCAGAAGTTCACCGCGGCGCCCTACCTCGGGAAATGGGTGCGCTTCCGCGCCGCGGTGCGCGTCGAGGGCGAAGCCGCGGCGTACGGGGCCCGGCTCTACGTCGAGTCCTTCGGAGCGGGGAGTCGGTCGCTCTCCACGGACGTCATGGAGGACCGCCCGGTTCACGGCGGTGAGTGGCGCCTGTACGAGGCCTTCGCCGAGGTTCCCGCGGAGGCCGAGACGCTTCAGATCGGGATCAGCGTGAAAGGGCCCGGCGTCGCGTACCTCGACGCGGGGTCCGTCGAGGTCATCGGCGAGGCCGGAGCGCGACCCGCCGAGGCGAGCGGCCCCTGGAACCTCGACTTCGTGCGGCCCGAGCCCACCGGGCAGTGGGCCTGGACGAGCTACCTCGGCGAGTACGTGCCGCGGAAGGTGAACGACGGCCCGGATCGCCAGGGGGTGATGCTGGAGTTCGACGGCGACCCGGACCAGGGCTTCGGCAACCTGCTGCAAGGCGTGGACGCCGAGACCTACCGGGGGGCGCTCGTGCGCCTCACGGGTCGCGTGCGCGTCGAGCCGAAGGAGGGAGCCAAGCCGGGGACCCGCGCGCAGATGTGGCTGCGCGTCGACCTTCCCGACGGCGGGATGGGCTTCTTCGACAACATGGACGACCGGCCGCTCCTCCCCGGCGAATGGCGGCACGCGGAGATCACCGGGCTCATCGACGACGACGCCGAGTCGATCGTCTTCGGGCTCATGGTGATGGGTTCCGCGCGCGTCTACTGGGACGACGTCGGCTTCGAGCCGCTCGAGCGGGCGAGCGACCCGCCGCGTCCGCTCGACGAGAACGGCCTGACGAATCTGCTCGCCTTCGCGCGCCTCCTGGGTTACGTGCGCCACTTCCACCCGAGCGACGCGGCCGCGGTGATGGACTGGGACGCGTTCGCGGCCCACGGCGTGCGGCGGGTCGAGGGTTGCTCCGGCGACGGCGAGCTCCTGGCGGAGCTGCGCGAGCTCTTGCGGCCGATCGCGCCGACGGTGCAGGTCTTCGCGCGCGGCGAAGCCCCGCCGCTGCCCGAGGGGCTGCGGCCGCCGGAGTCGCTCGAGCCGGTGCGCGTCACCGCGTGGAAGCACGCCGGCTTCGGGCGCGAGGGCAGCGGGATCTACACGTCGAGCCGGCCGAGGAAGCGCGTGCGCGACGGGCGCCTGCCCGACGACCTTCCGGACCCGGCCGAGCCCTTCGAGGCCGATCTGCCCGGAGGCCTGCGCTGCCGCGTGCCGCTCGCGCTCTACGTCGACCGCGACGGAACCCTCCCGCGCGGCGGCGAGCCGCCCCCGCTCGACGGGATCCTCCTGGTCGAGGACCGCGCCACGCGGCTCGCCGCCGTGATCCTCGCGTGGAACGTGTTGCAGCACTTCTTCCCGTACTTCGACGTCGTCGAGGTGGACTGGCCGGCCGCGCTGGCCGAGGCGCTACGCGGCGCCGCCGCCGACGAGGGTGTCGAGGGGTTCCGGCGCACGCTCGAGCGCATGGTGGCGCACCTCGACGACGGCCACGCCTGGATCACGCACGAGCGCCAGGACGCACGGTACGCGCTTCCCCTGCGCTGGGAGTGGATCGAAGATCGGCTGATCGTCACCGAGATCGCGGAGACTTACGCCGGTGAGCTGCCGCTGCCCGGCGACGCGATCCTCTCCATCGGCGGCGTCGCCGTCGAGGACGCGATCGCGCGCGAATCGGTTTTCGTCTCCGCCTCGCACGACGACGCGCGTCGCGACCGGACGGTCGACCGGCTGCGCGCCGGGACGCCGCACGACGAGGTGACGCTTCTCATCGAAACGCCCGCCGGCGAGCGGCGCGAGCTCACCTTGACCTACGAGCTCTACGCGTCGGTGCCGGAGCCGCGGCCGGACGTGGTCGAGGAGATCGAGCCCGGCATCTGGTACGTCGACATCGACCGCCTCACCGAGGAGGAGCTGGAGTCCGCGCTGGACGACCTCGCCGCCGCCAAAGGCTTGATCTTCGACCTGCGCGGCTATCCGAAGGCGGCGCGGATGATCCCGAGCTACCTCACCGGCGAGACGCTGCAGAGCCCGAGCTGGGAGATCCCGCTCGTGACGAAGCCGGACCAGGTCGACCTGGCCTGGCGCCGCACGAGCTGGCCGCTTCCTCCGATGAAGCCGCGCTTCACCGCGCCGACCGCGTTCCTCGCCGACAGCCGCACGCAGAGCGCGGCGGAGACGTACCTCTCCTTCGTCGAGCAGTACCTCCTGGCGGAGATCGTCGGCGAGCCGACGTCGGGGACGAACGGCAACATCAACCCCTTCGAGATCCCGGGCGGTTACTCGGTCTCGTGGACCGGGATGCGCACGCTGAAGCAGGACGGCTCGCGCCACCACGGCGTCGGCATCCTGCCCACGGTGCCGGCGGGGCGCACGCGGCAAGGCGTGATCGAGGGCCGCGACGAGGTGCTCCAGGCCGCGCTCGCGGTCGTCCACCGCGCGATCGACGAAGGGCGCGGCGCCGGCGTCGAGCCGCGCACGGCCGGCCAGTTCGTCTTCCGCGCCGGGCGTCGCTTCCGGGCCGGAGAGCTCCCCGCGGCGATCGAAGCCGCGACGCGGGCGCTCGCGCTCGACCCGGAGCACCCCGCCGCGAGCAGCCTGCGCGGCCGCGCGCTGCACGCGCTGGGAAGGAGCGAGGAGGCCCGCGCCGATCTCGACCGCGCCCTGGCGGCCGCGCCGGACGACTTCGCGGCGCTCGCCGCGCGCGGCGCGGTGCGCTACGACCTCGGCGACGCCGCCGGAGCGCGCGCGGACCTCGAGGCGGCCGCCGGGGGCGACGAGGCGACGACCGGCGAAGCGCTCGCGACGCTCGGCTGGATCGAACGCAAGGAGGGAAGGGCCGACGAGGCGCTGGCGCGCTTCGAGGAGGCGCTCGATCTCGATCGCCGAAACGAGGCCGCCGCCCTCGGCGCCGCCTCCGTGCGCTACGCGCGCGCCGACTGGCGGGCGGCGCTCGCGGACCTGCGCCGCGCGAAGCGCGCGCGGCCCTTCGACGCGGGCGTCGCCCCGCTCTTCCAGTGGCTCGTGCGCGTTCGTCTGGACGAGCCCGACAAGGGCGCCAGGGAGCTCGAGCGCGAGCTCGAGCGGTGGACGGAGGGCGACGCCTTCTGGTTCCCGCCGCTCGCCGAGTACGTGCTCGGCCGCCGCGACGCGGACGCGCTCCTCGGCGCCCTCGAGCACGAGGATCCGCGGGAAGAACGTCTCGCCCGCAGCCGGGCGAGCTACTGGATCGGCATCCGCGCGACGCTGGACGGCGACGCGGACTCCGCGCGCGAGCACTTCCGGGCCTGCGTCGGCGCGGGCTTCTGGAATACGCTCGCCCACGCCTGCGCGGAAGCCGAGCTGACGGCGAAGTAGTCCTAACCCAGGATCGTCGCGAGCAGCCCCGGCGAAGCCGCCAGCCCGAACGGCGCTCCCGCGTCGAGGTGGAAGCTCTGGAAGTACGTCGTCACGCCGATCAGCGTCGCGTCGTTGCGGATCGGGACGGGGACGGTCCCGCCCGGAGGCACGGCTCCCACGAAGAAGGACCCGACCGGGTCGATGAGCGCCGTAGTCCCGAGCAGCGGGAAGCTCGCCGGAGCGAAGCTCGCGAAGGCGACGCCGGCCGCGGATCCCGACGTCGACGTGACGGTGATGCTGAAGGCGGCGTTCCCCACCTGCGGCAGCCCGCCGGGGTTGGGCGCCGTCTGCCAGCCGTACGTCGCGAGCCCCGGCGTGCCCGCGCCGTACGTCCGCGGGTTGGCGCGCACGTCGATGCCCGAGCCGGCGCCGGTGATGCCGGCGGTGAGGAGGATGCTCGTCCCCGCCGCGTCCACCCAGTAGACGCCGGGTCCGCTCGAGACCGTGTTCAACACGTAGACGGGCAGGTCGGTGGCGGCCTCGAGGGCCATACCGTTCGGGTTCATCGGGACGCTTGCGACCGGCGTGATGATCCCCGTCGCGGGATCGATCGACTCGATCGCGGGGCTCGGGAAGGCGACGCTCGCCAGCACCTGGCCGCCGCCGTCGACGGCGAGGGCGCTCGCTCCCAGGAGGGGCGCGACCGGCGTCGCCGAGGCCGGCGCGGCCAGGGGGATCGCAACCACGGTCCCGCTCGCGGACGTCTCGCTCGGCGAGAGGAAGGCGTAGGCGGTGGTGCCGGTGCGGTCGACCGTCAGGGCGTTGAGGTAGGCGCCAAGGGCCGGGGGAAGCGGGATCGGCGTGACCGCTCCGCTGACGCGGTCGACGATGCCGATCAGCGCTCCGTTCATCGGCGGTCCCGCGACCAGGCCGCCGACGCCGATCAACGCGTTTCCGTCCGGCAGGATCGCGATCTGCTGGATTCCTCCCCCGATGAAGCCACGCGCGGTCCCGATGAAGGTCGTCGTGTCGCTGACGACGCTCGCTCCGGAGAGGACGATCTCGTGCAGGTCGATCGCCGTGCCGCCCGCGGCGACCTCGCCGACCAGAAGGACTCCGTCGTCCTGCCGGATCGTCACGCAGTTCGCGCCCGACACGCCGAGCCCCAGCCCGGTCAGGTCGGTCCCGAGCCCCGTGACCGGGATCGGCGCGCCCGGAACCCGCGGGTCCACGAGGAACAACCCGCCCGGAGCCGCGGCGGGGGCGAGGCTCTCGAGCGTGCTCACCACGCAGTAGCCGTCCGGCACCTGGGCCGCGGGCGTTGCGTGGAGCAAGGCGATGCCGACGACGAGACGGATCGGACGCGCAACCTTCATGTGTTCTCTCCTTTAGGACTCATCTTACCGGAGAGCGCGGACCGCTCAGTCCAGCACGACGGCCAGCAGCCCCGGCGACGACGCGAGCCCGAACGGAGCGCCCGCGTCGAGGTGGAAGCTATGGAAGTACGTCGCGACGCCGACCAGGGCGGGATCGGCGGGGATCGGAACGGGAACGGTCCCGTCCGCGGGCACGTTCCCGGCGGCGAACGAGCCGACGGGGTCGATCAGGGCCGTCGTCCCGAGAAACGGGAAGCTCGCCGGGTTGAAGCTCGCGTACGCGACCCCTGCCGCGGAGCCGGAGGTCGACGAGACCGTTAGGGTGAAGCTGGCGCTCCCCACGCGGGGCAGACCGCCGGGATTGGGAGCGACCTGCCAGTCGTAGGTCGCAAGCCCCGCCGTGCCGTCGCCGTACGTCCGCGGGTTGGCGCGCACGTCGACGCCCGACGCCACGCCGGTCACGCCCGTTGTCAGGAGGTGGCTCGTTCCCATCGCGTCCAGCCGGTAGACGCCCGGCGGGCTCGTCGCGCCGTTGTGGACGTACACGGCCTGGTCGGTCGCCGCTTCGAGCCCGAGGCCGTTGACGTCCGCGGGGGACGCGAGCTTGGCGATGCTCCCGGTCAGCGGATCGACCGCGTGGATCGCCGGCGATGGAAAGCTGGCGGCCGCCAGGACGCGGCCCTTGCCGTCGACGGCGAGGCCCGAGACGTCCTGAAGTGCCGACGCGAGCTTCGTCGCCGATGCCGGCGACGCCAGCGGGACGGCGTACAGGTCGCCGAAGGGGGACGCTTCGGTCGGCGCGACGTAGGCGTAGGCCGTCGCGCCCGCGCGGTCGACCGCGAGCGCCGTGGCGTGGCTCCCGAGCCCGGGCGGAAGCGCGAGCGGCGAGACCGTTCCCGCCGCAAAGTCGACGACGCCGAGCAGGGCTCCGTTCAGCGGCGCCGTCGCGGCGAGACCGCCCACCGCGATCAGCGCGTTGCCGTCGGGCAGCACCGCCACCTGGTGGATCCCGCCGCCGAAGGGGTCCGCCACGGTCCCGACGAAGACCTTGACGTCGCTCGCGGCGCTCGTGCCCGCGAGCAGGATCTCGTGCAGGTGGATCGCCTTGGTGATCAGGCCGCGCTCTCCCGCCAGGAGCGCGCCGTCCTGCCGGCGGATCGCCACGCAGTTGGCTCCTGCTCCGGCGATCCCAAGTCCGGTCAGGTCGGCGCCGAGTCCCGCGACCGGGACCGGCGCCCCCGGGATCCGCGGGTCCACGAGGAACAGTCCTCCCGGACCCGCGGACAGGGAAACGTGCTCGTGCGCGCTCACCACGAAGTGGCCGTCCGGGACCTGCGCGACGAAAACGCCGCCGAGGAACACGGCGGCGAGGGCGAGCTCGATCGGAAGCGCGAGCTTCATCGTGGACTCCTTCACGCGACGGGGCGAGCGAGCGGGTCCACGAGCGTAGCACCGATCAGAGCATGTTGCCGGAGATGACGTGGTCGGTCTGCATGACCTTCCCCATCAGCGGGAACACCGGCGGGCTCGGCAGGGCGAGCGAGTAGTTGCTCGCCAGGTCGACGAACTCCTGCGTGACGAGGACCGCGGGATCCGGGATCACCGTGTAGCCGCCCTGCGTCATCCCGCCGTAGTAGACGTCGGCGTAGGTCTGGACGGCGCCGGTCCCGGTACAGGGGTCGTTGAAGAAGAAGAGGCCCTCCGCCGTGTACGCCTCCTCGGGCCCGGGATAGGACGCGGTCGTCGTCCACGCGCCGATGCCGGTCGTGATCATGTAGAGCCACGGCGTCAGCGGGTACAGGTTGATCGTGTTGAAGCTCGTGCCGCAGACGCCGGAGCCGTTGAAGAGCCCGATCGTGTGCTGCGGCGGGCCGATCGTCAGCGGGCAGAAGCAGACCGAGACGGGCTGCTGCAGGTTGCCGCTGACCAGGTAGTCGTCGGCCAAGCAGGTGCCCGGGATCGACACGTCGCGCGTGCCGTCGGCGACGACCGTCCCGGAGGGCGGGACCAGGGGCAGCGTCGGGAACGGAAGGAACGGGTTGCCGCTCGTGTCGGGTCCGACGATCGCGTAGGTCTCCGTGTCGTGGAAGAGCCCCGGCGTGGCCGAGAACGGGCCGTGCTGGAAGTCGTCGCACCCGTGGTAGAGGACGAGCGCGTTCTCCCACTGGAGCGACGGGCAGTCGAGCGCGAAGTCGACGTAGCCGTACCAGAAGGTCTCGGGATAGGCGGGCGTGGCGCCGACGCAGGGCGGCACCGGGCAGACCGGCGTGGACAGGAAGTCCCCGGCGAGGTCGACCTTGATCAGGAAGCGGAAGACCTCGTGCGAGACCACGCCGGGAAGCGAGGTCTCGTTCCAGCGCCGCCCGTAGTCGAGCGTGGCGGTCCCGCTCAGGAGGGGGGAACCCGAGCAGTCCAGCACGCTGAGCTGCGCGGAGTACTGGCCGCACACCGTGGTGGGCAGCGGCGCCGTGAGCGTCACGTCGAGGCACGACTGCGCCGCCAGGTTGCAGTCGTCCCAGCAGATCCCCTGCGCCTGCATGTTGAACCCCGGGAAGGTGGGAAGCGTCGGCGTGACCGGCGTGCAGCACGGCCCGTCGAAACCGTCGGGGTTGAAACACTGGGCCCCGGCCGCGGCCGTCAGCGGGCCGACGAGGACGAGGGTCGCGAGGTGGAATCGGGCGAAGCGGGTGAGCATCGAGGCCTCCTTGGCTGGTGGTTGTCGGTGACTCCGATGCGAGAGACGGCCGCCGGAAAGGCGCACGCAAAAAAAAGACGCCCGCCGCCCCCGGACGCTATGGTGGGGCGCCGGAAACGCCCTCGACCCCTCTCTGCTTGCCGGGAGCACGGGTTTGACGCTTATCGCCGATTTCGACGCCATCACCGCCCCGACGCCGGACCTCGACGCGCTCGCCGAACGGATGGAGGAGCTCCACCGCACGCTGGAGGCGGCCGCCACGCCCGCCGACGGCGCCGCGGTCGTGCGCGCGTGGGACGAACTTCGCCGCGAGGTGGAGACCTGGAGCTCGCTCGTCGACCTGCGGTTCAACCAGGACACGGCGAACGAGGAGCACAAGCGGGCGCGGGAGCAACGCGACGAGCTGCTGCCGCGCTGGACGGAGCTCGAGGTGGCGATGAAGCGCGCGCTGCTCGTGCATCCGCTGCGCGCCGGTATCGCGGCCGAGGTGGGGGAACACGCCTTCGCCCTGTGGGAGGTGGACGTCTTGGCCTTCGACCCCGCGATCAAGGAGGACCTCGTCGCGGAGGCCAAGCTGGAGGCGGAGTACACCGAGCTCATGGCGTCGGCCGAGTTCGAGTACCTGGGCGAGAAGCTCAACCTCGCGACGCTGCGCAAGTTCGTCCAGCACGCGGACCGGGAAGTGCGCCACGGGGCGCTGCAGCAGTGGTGGAACTGGTTCGCGGAGCACGGCGGCGAGTTCGACCGCATCTACGACGAGCTCGTCCGCCTGCGCACCGCGATGGCCGAGAAGCTGGGCTTCAACGACTTCGTCGAGCTCGGCTACAAGCGCATGAAGCGCATCGACTACGACCGGCCCGACGTCGAGCGCTTCCGCGCGGCGGTGCGCGAGCACGTGGTGCCGCTGGCGACCGAGCTCTGCCGGCGCCAGGCGGAAGCGCTCGGCGTCGAGAAGTTGATGGCCTGGGACGAGCGCGTGCAGGACCCGCGCGGCAACCCGCGTCCGAACGGCGACCACGACTGGATGGTCGCGCGCGCGCAGGAGATGTTCGACGCGATGGACGCCGAGCTCGGCGCCTTCTTCGGGTTGATGAACGGCGGCCGCTTCCTCGACCTCAAGAGCCGGCAGGGCAAGTCGAGCGGGGGCTTCTGCACGAGCTTCCCGACCGCCGGCATGCCCTTCGTCTTCGCCAACTTCAACGGCACGAAGGACGACGTCGAGGTCTTCACGCACGAGATCGGCCACGCCTTCCAGTGCTACCAGAGCCGCGACCACGTCCCGCTCGACTTCCTGTGGCCGACGATGGAGTCGTGCGAGATCCACTCGATGAGCCTCGAGTTCCTCACCTGGCCGCACATGGACAAGTTCTTCGGCGACGACGCCGAGCGCTTCCGCCGCATGCACCTGATCGACGGGCTCGTCTTCCTGCCCTACGGCGTGGCGGTCGACCACTTCCAGCACGAGGTCTACTCGCGACCGGAGGCGAGCCCCGCCGCGCGGCACGCGATCTGGCTCGTGATGGAGCGGACGTACCTGCCGTGGCGCGACTGGGGCGACCTGGCCTATCCGGCGAAGGGCGGCCGCTGGCAGGCGCAGCCGCACATCTTCGGCGGGCCCTTCTACTACATCGATTACACCCTCGCGCAGACCTGCGCGATGCAGTTCTGGCTGCGCGCCGAGCGGGAGGACCGCGGCGCGGCGATGAAGGCCTACGTGGACCTCTGCAGGCGCGGCGGCCAGGCGCCGTTCCAGGAGCTTGCGCGCTCGGCCGGGTTGAAGAGCCCCTTCGACGACGGGTGCCTGGCGGAGGTCGTGGGACACGCGCGAGAGGTGTTGGCGGTTTAGCCGTCACCGTTCGCGGCGTGCCCCGATCCCCGGGCGGGTGGGGGCTAGGGATGGGCGAAGTCCTCCGGACTCAGCGACCCTGGACCGGCGGCAGGTCCTCGCCCCGCGGTTTGGCCGCCTCGAGCATCGCGCGGTAGCGCGCCGCCTCCGCCTTCTCGCCGCGCTGCTCCAGGAGCTGCGCCAGGTAGAAGAGCGCCTGCACGTGCCCCGGGTCCGTGCGGACCGCCGCGCGGAAGTGGTCCAGGCCCTCGTCCTGCCGGCCGGTCTGGTAGAGCGCCACGCCCAGGTTGTAGTGCGTCCCGGCCCACGGCGGACCGATCGCGAGCAGGCGTTGCAGCGGCTCGATCGCCTCCGCGAAGCGGTTGGTGATCACGTAGCAGTTGCCCAGCCGGTCGAGCGCCCACATGTTGCGCGGGTTCTCGAGCACGACCGACCGAAAGAGCGGGATCGCCTCGTCGTAGCGCCCCTGGTTCGAGAGGATGAGCGCCTCCTGCGTGCGGCGGAGCTCGTCCTTCCGGTCGTGCGGGCTCGGCAGGCCGGTCTGCTCGAGCGGATGGGGTAGCTCCTGCGACGCGTCGCCCGAAGCGGCGTAACCGAGGCGGCGCATCGCGGCGAGCATCTCCTCGCCCGCCGTTTCCGCCGCCGGTGCGAGCTTCGGCCGCGCGGCGACCGCGGCGATCGCGTCGCGGTAGGGCTTCATCGATTCCAGCTCCGCGCCCGTCAGCGCGCGGCCCGCGTCGCCCTCGTCGTTTCCGGCGAAGAAGCGCGGCGCCGAGGAGTGGACGTAGGCTCCGGCGCGGTCGGCCCAGCCGGCGAGCGGACTCCACCCGTAGGAGAGGTAGCCGCCGTACGACTCGAAATAGACGCCGCGATCCTCCGGCACGCGGCGCCGGAAGAGGCTCTCGCCGTCGACGTCGCCCGGCGAGCCGAGGCCGAGGGCGTCGATCACGGTCGGGTACACGTCGACCACGCTCACGACCTCGTCGGAGTCCTCGCCCCGCCGCTCGCCGCCCGGGTCGCGCACGAGAAAGGGCGCGCGCATCGTGGTCGCGTAGCAGAAGTTCCCGTGGGTGAACTCGTCGTGCTGGCCCAGGGCCTCGCCGTGGTCGGACACGACGAGGACGAGCGTGTTCTCCCACGCGTCCGCTTCGCGCAGCGCGTCGAACAGACGCCCGATCATCGCGTCCATGTAGGCCACCTCGCCGCGGTAGGCGTTGCCGCCGGCCTTGCTCTTGAAGGCGGCCGGCGGCTCGTAGGGCGCGTGCGGGTCGAAGAGGTGGACCCAGAGGAGGAAGGGCCGATCGGGATCGCGGCCGGCGACGAAGCGCGACGCGCGCGCGACGGCGTCCTCGGCGCGGCGCTCGCCGGCGTGCGAGGTGGCCTGGACGAAGGGCCGCTCGGGCTGGTCGTAGAGCTCGAACCCCTGGTCGAGCCCGAACACCCGGTCGAGGGGAGCCGCCGAGACGAAGGCGGCGGTCTGAACGCCGCGCTCCCGGGCGCGCTCGGCCAGGGTGCGGGCGGAGGGGGGCAGGATGACGACGTTGTTGTCGCGGATCGTGTGCCGCGGCGGGTACAGGCCGGTGAACATCGACGCGTGGGCCGGGAGGGTCAGCGGGACCACCGTGCGCGCGTTCTGGTAGGCCACCGCCTCCTCGGCGAGCCCGTCGAGCACCGGCGTCAACCCCGCCGGGCCGCCGAAGCAACCGATCGCGTCCGCCCGCGTCGTGTCGAGGGTGACGACCACGGCGTTCAGGAAGGGGGGCTTCCCGCCGCCGCACCCGGCCGCCGCGGCGGCGAGCGCCAGCGAAGCGGCGCGGAGAAAGGGGGGCGGAGCAGCTCGGACCATGGGCGGAGGGCGGCCCACACTAACCCGGGAGCCGCGGGCGCTCTATCCCCGCGGCGGAGTCTCGATCCCTTCCGGACCGGCGTCCAAACGGGCGAGCTCTTCGACTAGGATAGCCGCCCCCCCCGCGCGTGCCCGGGAACGAAGAGAGTGAGCGAGCACCCCGAAGTCCGAAGCTGCGTCCTGCCCCTGAACCTCCACTACAGCGTCGGCGACCACACCTGGGTCCTGGTCAACGACGACGGGACGGCCACGGTCGGTATGACCGACGTCGCGCAGAACCTGGCGGGCGAGCTGCTCCACGCCAAGCCGAAGAAGGTCGGCGCCGCGCGGAAGAAGGGGAAGC
>JANQEJ010000209.1 GCA_028278425.1 Planctomycetota bacterium
AAGTTCACAAGCCGGGATTTTCTCGGGCACAGCGGTCCAACGTTGGGGGCAAGTTCAGATGGCCGGGGACCAACTTAAAACCTGGTACGACGTGTGGGGGCGGGTCAATCGGATGCCAAGAGCGCGAGCCGGTCGGCGAAGGCGTCCAGCGTGCCGATCCAGAGGCAGCGATCCGGCAGCGGGCGGTCGCCGAGGGCGGCCTCGAACCCACCGATCCAGAGCTCCGTGTCCTCCGGCAGGTGATCGCGGAGCGCAGAGATCCCGGTCATCGGGTTGGCCGAGGCGCCATTCCCGATCACCGCGATCGCCACGAGCCGCGCGCCGAGCTGCGACGCGATCGCGCCGAGCTCCTTGGCCGGCAGGTCGGGGCCGAGCTCGCAAACGTCGAACCCGCGCACGGCGGCCAGGAACGCCGCCATCAGGCAGCCGAGATAGTGGCGCTCGCCGCTCAGCGTCGCGATCGCGAGCCGCGGGCGCCGCTCGGCATCCCATCGCCGGGCCTGGATCGCCGTCGTCACGACCCGCTGCACGCGCGCCGTGAACAGGTGCTCCTGGGCGATGCTGAGCGTGCCGCGAGCCCAGCGCTCGCCAACCTCGCGAGCCGCGGGCGCCAACACCTGGGAGACCGCCCGGGGCGGCGACAGGCTGGCGAGCGCCTGCCACAGGATCGTCTCGCAGGCGGCGGCATCGCTTCGCGCGACCGCGGCGACAAGATCCCGCCTCAGCTCCCGGCCGATCCGCTCCTCGGGGCTCGGCTGGGCGGCGTCGACCAACGCGACCAGCGCGTCGTCCGGCAATCGGGCAAGCGAACCGATCGGATGCCCGAGGGCGACTCCCCGCGCCAGCCGCTGCAGCCGCGCCACGTCCTCGGCCGCGTACAGCCGGCGTCCGGCGGCGTCACGGACCGGCCGGACCGCGCCATAGCGCCGCTCCCAGGCACGGATCGTGTCCGTCGCCAGCCCCGTCCGCCGGGAAACAACGCCGATCGGGTGATTCACGGTCGCGGCGCTCCGAACGTCCGGCCCCGCGGAACATGACAATACTGTTAAGGCGTTGTCCAGAGTTGACTTCGACAATCCCGAACACCAACTCAAACCCCGGCACAGGGATGCGCGCATCGTCCGGTCCGGCGCACTTTCTCGTAGACAGCGCGACACGCTAAAGGCTTTAATTCGGGATAAAATTCGGTTTATCGCGCGGTATGGTCGAAACGGTCCTGCCGGAGCGTGGGACAAGGTCGCCGAAGGGGACGGGGGGGGAGTCCGATCGGCGCTTGCGGTGGTGACCCGATGTCGTCGATCTCGCCCCCTCATCCTCGCATCGCGTCCGACGTGCGCCTGCCGCCTTCCGGCGGCCGAGGACCCGTCACGAACGCGCGGTCGGCGCCGCGCCGATGACGACCGCACGCCCAACCCGACGCCGGCGCACCCGCGGCCGGGAACCGGTTCGCACCGCCCTCGGGCGCGCGGCCGTGCGTCTTCCGGCCTGGTCGGCCGCCCTTGCGATCGTGGTCGCGCTGGCGACATCGCCGGTGTCGGCCACGGAGGCGAAGCGTGTGCTCGTGCTCGAGACCGCGGACCTCGATTCGATCCAGCGGGTCACGTCGTCGCTGATCGACGGTCTCGGGGACGCCGGGTACCGGCCGAACAAGACCATCGAACTCCGGATCATCAACGCGGAATGGAACCGCGAGCGCGGCGAATCGTTGCTGCGCGCAGCCATTGCCGAGGACCGCCCCGACCTCGTTATCAGCGTCGCGACGTTGGCCTCGCAAGCGGCGCGCGCGGTGCTGCGCGACACCGACATCCCGCAACTGTTCGTCTTCGTCGCCGCGCCCGTACAGGCGGGGCTCGTCGAGTCGACGGAGGGGGCCACCGGCACCAACATCACAGGGCAGCTGCATGGCGTGCCGGCCGCCACGAAGGTCGAACTGGCGATGAAGACGTTGGAAAAGATCGACATCCCCCGGCCGGTTCGCATCGGCGTCCTGCATTCCGACTATCCCTCGGCACTCGCCGATGTCGAGGAGATGCAGCGCTCGGCGAGCGTTCGCGCCGACGTCACGATCGCTCCGTTTAGGGCTCAGGCACCGTCCGACGCCGACGGCGTCGAGGACATGACACGGGCGGTCCTGTCTCGGCTCCCGGCGTGGACGGATCGGGTCGATGTCCTTTGGGTGGCGGAGGGCCCGATGGGGCGGTCCGCCGACTTCGTCGCAGCGATCGCCGCGGCATCCCCGGTGCCGGTCGTGATGACGCCGGACGCGAAGACGCTGTGCGGCGGCGCACTCCTTGCGGTCGCGGCGGAACCCGAGACCGAGGGTCGCGAGGCGGCGCAAATGGCTCGAACGATCCTGGACGGAACGCCCGCGGGCGAAATCCCGCTCACCCGACCGAGCGAATTCCGAGTCGCCATCAACCTGGGCGAGGCGGTTCGGAGGGACATCGTGGTGCCGCCGGACGTTCTGGAGGTTGCGGACGTCGACGCTTGCCATCCCGACCGCAGGGTGGGCGGACGACGGCGGTGAACATCCAGACCAAGATCGTGCTGGCCTTTCTCCCGATCGTCGTGATCACGACGCTCGGTCTCGGCGCATGGTCCTACGTCCAGGCCCGCGATGCCTTGCATGCCCGCGAGTTCCAGGAGCTGCGCCTGACCGTCCTCGACCGCGTCGAGGACGAGATCGCGCGACGCGATCGTCTCTTGCGTTCGACCGGGACGGACCGGATCGAGTCCTACGTCGCCACTTACAAGGCTGACGCGCTGGCGGCCGTGACGGCGGCGGCGAAACGGCGCCCGAACCTCCGTTACGTCGTGCTCGACACCGATGGCAAGGTCTTGACGCTCGGGACCGATGACGGGACCGATGACACGCCGAATCATGGCTGGCGAGACGTCGTGACGCGCGCCTTCGATGCGCGCGGCAGGGTCGTCGTGGGATACCAGGACGTCGGCGGGCAAGACCGCCTCTATGCCTCGCGGGCCTATCGGCCCTGGGGATGGGTCCTCGTCGCCTCCATGCCGGAACCCGCGACATCGCCGACGGTGGCCTCGATCTGGCAAACGGCATTGGGCGTCGCCGTGACGGCGAGCGCGTCCGGCGTGCTGATCTCGGGGTGGTTGACCCGGTCCACGGTGGTCCGACCGATCCAGACCCTCAAGGAGACCTCCGCCAAGATCGCCGGGGGGGAGGTCGTCACGGAAATCCCCGTCGGCGGCCGCGACGAGCTCGGCGAGCTGGCGCGCGAGATGGAGGCCATGTCGCTGGCGCTCGACGAAAGCCGACGGGAAGCGCGGGACGCAACGGAACGAATGCGGCTGCTGATCGAGCAGGCGCCGGTGTCGATCGCCATGTTCGACCGTGACATGCGCTATGTCGGCTACAGCCGTCGATGGCTCGCCGACTACGGTATGGACGGCGAGGACCTGACGGGACGCAGCCACTACGAAGTGTTCCCCGAAATCCCCGATCGCTGGAAGGACATCCACCGCCGGTGCCTCGCGGGTGCGGTCGAGCGCTGCGATCAGGATCCCTTCGAGCGTGACGACGGCTCGGTCCAGTGGCTGCGCTGGGAGGTGCGGCCGTGGTACGCGACCGGCGCCGAGATCGGCGGCATCGTCATGTTCACGGAAACGATCACCGAGGAGGTCGAGGCCATCGCCGCGCTGCGAGACAGCGAAGAGCGGTTCCGCGGCGCCTTCGAGGTGGCGGGGCAAGGCATCGCGCTCGTCGGCCTCGACGGCCGCTGGTTCAAGGTCAATCCGACGTTATGCGAGCTCGTCGGCTACGCCGAGGACGAGCTGCTGGCGATCGACTTCCAGACGATCACCCACCCCGACGACCTGGGAGCCGACCTCGATCTCGTCGGGCGCCTCGTCGCAGGCGAGATCCCCAACTACCAGGTGGAGATACGGTACATCCACAAGGACCGCTCCATCGTCTGGATCCTGCTCAGCGTTTCCCTGGTTCGCGACGCCGACGGCGAGCCGGAGTATTTCGTTTCGCAGATCGTCGATCTCACGGCCCGCAAGCGTGCCGAAGAAAGATTGGAGAAGACGACGCGAAAACTGGCGGCCGCCAACCTCGACTTCAAACGCTCGAATCAGGACCTCGAACAGTTCGCCTACGTCGCCTCGCACGACCTGCAGGAGCCGCTGCGGGCGGTCTCCAGCTACTGTGACCTGCTGCAGAAGCGCTACGGCGAGGAACTCGACGACCGCGGGCGGCACTACATTACCCAGGCCGTCGCCGGCAGCCGGCGGATGTCCGACATGATCAACGCCCTTCTCGCCTTCTCGCGGGTGCGGACGCGGGGGGGCGCCTTCGAGCCGGTCGACTCCGGCCATCTCGTCGACGAGGCGCTCGCCAACCTCGAAGGCGCGATCCAGACATCGGGGGCCATGGTCAGGATCGCGACGCTCCCGGAAATCGTCGCCGACGGGCCTCAGGTCGTGCGCGTGTTCCAAAACCTGATCGCGAACGCGATCAAGTTTTGCAATTCCTCGGCGCCCACGATCGACATCTCCGCCGAGCGCCGGGACGGCGCCTGGGAGTTCTCGGTGCGCGACAACGGCATCGGCATCGACCCCGAGTACGCCGAGCGCATCTTCGTCATTTTCCAGCGCCTGCAAGGCCGCGACGAGCAATCCGGATCGGGGATCGGGCTCGCCATCTGCAAGCGCATCGTCGAGCGCCACGGCGGCACGATCCGAGTCGAGTCCGAGCCGGACCAGGGCGCCGATTTCCGATTCACGATTGCGGACGCGGCCCGTCCCGATGCGGCGAGTCCCGGCATGGAACGCGGGGGAGCATGAGCGCAGAACATTGGCTTCGGCCGGCCGGGACGTGGATCGCCGCCGGCCTCGTGGCCGCGACGCTGCTGGGCGCCGTCGAGGCGCGGGCCCTCGACCGGGTCGTCGTCCAGCTCCGCTGGGACCATCAGTTCCAGTTCGCCGGCTTTTACGCCGCCCAGTGGCAGGGATTCTACGAGGAGGCCGGGCTCGACGTCGAGATCCGCTCGGCGATCACACCCGAACGCACGGTGCTGAAATCGTTGGAGGAGGTCGTCGACGGCCGCGCCGACTTCGGCGTCTCCGGCGCTGATCTCCTGGTCGCCCGCGACCAGGGCGACGATGTCGTCGTCGTCGCGGTGATCATGCAGCAGAGCCCGATCGCGGTGATGGCACCGGCGGAGACACCGCTGACCTCGCCCGCGGACCTCGTCGGCCTCCGTCTCGGCCTGCAGGCCGGCGACATGAGCCAGGTCGAGATGTACGCGATGCTGCGCGCCGAGGGGATCGATCCCGACGCGCAGACCTGGGTGGATGCCTACATCGACGGCAAACGGCCGATGGAGAACCTTCTCGACGGGCGGTTCGACGCGTACGCCGGGTTCACGCTGTCGCCCCTGTGGATCGCCCGCCAGCGCGGCGAAGCGCTGGCGCTCCTCCGCCCGGCGGCCTACGGCGTCGACTTCTACGGCGATTCCGTGTTCACGACCGAGCGCCTGATCGCGCGCGACCCGGACCTCGTCGAACGGTTCGTCGAGGCTACCAAGAAGGGCTGGCGCTACGCGCTCGCCAATCCCGACGAGGTCGCCGACCGCATCACCGCCGAGCTGTCGCGGACGTTTCGGCTCGACGACTTCGCCACCTACAACCGGTTTCTCGCCGAGCAGATGCGCCGGCTCATGCTCTATCCGATCGTCGAGCCGGGCCACCTGAACCCGGAGCGCTGGCGGCGGATGCACGGGTTCCTGGGAGACGCGGGGCTCGTCTCCGGCACCTTCGACATCGACGCCGCGATCTTCGATCCCGAGCGCATCCACGCCCTCGAGACAGAGCAACTTCGCGAGCGGCTGACCTACGCCGGCGCAGGCGTCGCCGCGTTCGCGGTGTTGGCCGCGCTGTGGGTCGTGACTTCTCGGCGGCGCTTGGCGGCCCGCGCGCTGCGCGACGCCAACGCCCAGCTCGAGGACCGAGTCCGGGAGCGGACGGAGTCCTTGAGGCGCGAGGTCGTACGTCGCGAGGCGCTGACCCGCGAGCTCGCGCGCTCGAACAAGGAGCTCGAACAGTTCGCCTATGTCGCCTCGCACGACCTGCAGGAGCCGCTGCGCGCCGTCTCCAGCTACGCCGACCTGCTTCAGAAGCGCTACGGCGACTCGCTCGACGACCGGGCGCGCAAGTACGTCCGCCAGTGCGTCGAGGGCAGCCGGCGGATGTCGACGATGATCGAGGCGCTGCTGGCGTTCTCGCGGGTCACGACGCGCGGCCAGCCGTTCGAGCCGGTGGAGACGACCGAGGTGATCGACGCCGCACTGTTCAACCTCGACAGCGCGATCCGGGAATCGGGCGCCCTGGTCCAGGTCGACGCGCTGCCCCGCGTCGTCGCCGACCGCGAGCAGCTCGTCCGCCTGTTCCAGAACCTGATCGGCAACGCGATCAAGTTCCGAAACGAGGCCCAGCCTTCGGTCCATGTCGGTGCCGAGCACGTGGACGATGCCTGGGAGTTCTCGGTCCGCGACAACGGCATCGGCATCGATCCCGAGTACTCGGATCGCATCTTCGTCATCTTCCAGCGCCTCCACGGCCGCGACGAACATCCCGGATCGGGGATCGGGCTCGCCATCTGCAAGCGCATCGTCGAGCGCCACGGCGGCACGATCCGCGTCGTCTCCGAGCCCGGCCAGGGCGCCGATTTCCGCTTCACCATC
>JANQEJ010000233.1 GCA_028278425.1 Planctomycetota bacterium
TGGGGTCTCGCCGGACCGGACTTGTGCCACCCTCGGTGTTCGCGGACGCGTTCAGGTGAAGCTTGTTGGTCTTCGCCGAACGGTTCATGTGGAAGGGCGGCGCCCGGATTCCTTCGGGACGTTTTGAACCGTGGGGGCTTGCCTGCGTCGTTTGTTTTAAGGGTGGCGCCGCCCGCGAGGCCGAAGGCCGAGCCCGGCGAAAAGTGGCCCGTCTTCGGGCCGCTTTGAGCCGTGAGACGCTATGGAGGCCCGGCCTCCCGGACTTGATCGTGGGTTGCCACGCTGGTCGCGTGGCCGAGCCACAGCGGGCCGACGCAGTGCCGGGCCGCAAATCGAGTTGAACTTCGAGCCGGGAGACCGAGCCGTGAGCCAGCATAGCACCACGCTGTTCGTGGGCATCGACGCCCATCAAGAGAGTCTTTCTGTGGCCGTTCTGGTGGGAGATGCCGACGAGCCCGAGCCCGTCCGCAAGATCCCCAACGAACCCCGCTCGATTCGGCGACACTTCGGGCGGCTCATGGAACGCGGGGCGGTCCGGGCGGTCTACGAGGCCGGCTGCCTGGGCTTCCACCTCCAGCGCCAGTTGCGCTCGCTGGGAGTCGGGTGCGAGGTCGCCGCGCCGAGCCTGATCCCGACCAAGCCTGGAGATCGGCGCAAGACCGATCGGCTTGACTCGCGGCGCCTGGCGCGTCTGCTGCGCTCGGGCGAGCTGACCTTCGTCGTGCCGCCAACCCCGGAGCACGAGGCCCTGCGCACCCTGACGCGCACGCGCGAGGCCTTCCAACAGGACTTGGTCCGTGTGCGCCACCGCATTACGAAGTTCCTGCTGACGCGCGGCCTACACTTTCGCGACGGCAGCAACTGGACGCTGAAGTACATGCGCTGGGTGAAGTCGCTCGAACTTCCCGTCGCCGACGACCGGCTCACGCTCGACTTCCTGTTGAGCCAGCTCGAGCTGCGCGAGCAATCGGTCGCCGAGCTCGACAAGCGCATCGAGCTGCGTGCCCAGCAACCCGACTGTGCCGAGGCGGTCACCACCCTGCGCGCGTTCCGCGGCTTCGACACCGTCGCGGCGACGGCTGTCTACGCGGAGCTGGGCGACGTGCGCCGCTTCCCCTCGGGGAGCAAGGTCGCCGGTTACACCGGCCTCGACGACGTCGAGCGCAGCTCGGACGGCAAGGGCGGCCGCATAGGCATATCGCGTTCCGGCAACAAACGCCTGCGACGGCTGTTGGTCGAGGCGGCTCAGCACTACCGCCGCACCAGGACCTACGCGGGCACTCGCCTGCGACGGCGTCGGGAGCAGAGTTCTCCCAAGGCCATCGCCATCGCGCGCAAGGCCGAGCGCCGACTGGGCGCCAAGTACGGTCGGCTCGCCGCGACCAAGCACACCAACGTCGCCAAGGCGGCCGTCGCGCGTGAGCTCGCCGGCTTCCTTTGGGCGGCGCTTCACCCCGACGTGCAAGCGTGACACACGACGACCCAATCTCATGAGGGGAACACCGAGCGGCCCGGGTCTGGAGGATCCTCGTTCGTCCTTTGCCTGCCCGCGCCAGCCGCGACGACTCGCGACGTGAGACTGAAGGCCTCCCGACGGACCAGGCATCGTGCGGTTGCGATCCGCGAATATCAGGTTGACGCCCGTCGAACTTGGCCGCTCGGTCCCCTCGCCTCCGCACGAACTCACCCAGGAGGACACGCTCAGAGAGAATCCTGAGACAGCCCTTGACCAAGGGGCCTCCATATCAGGACACGAGGCGGAGCCGAGTATGTCCGTCAGCGCCGAAGGCGCGGTCCTCGGCTCTTCCTTCGTCTCCTCGCGTGCAGCGAGCGAAGCGAGAGGAACGCGAGTCCTCGGAGGGGGAACCGAAGAAGTCCAGGGAACGCCGCTCGTTCCCTTCGGCGCCTGACGCCTTTGGCCGCCGAAGGCGCCAAACAGTCCCCTCGAGCTCCCACCCTCACGAACCCTCCACGAACCTCCGGAGCCTCCGTCCGAAGAAAGGAAAGGACTCAAGAGGTCAAGTTTCGCCTCGCTTCGCTCGTCGGTGGAGTCGGAAGCTCTCGGGACTCGAGGACTCCGGTCCGCCTCGCTTCGCTCGCTTGTGCTTTGAGAGTCTCGGGTAACCGGGAAGCTTCTTCCTACGACCCAAGGATTACGCAATTGCTTTCAAGACGCGCTTTCGCGTCTGCCGACCGGAACGCCCGGGAAGTGATCCGGCGCCTTTTGGGGCGCGCAACCGGGAAGGGTCTGGAAGGTCGGTATGGGAGCAAGCACTCGCCCCGCACTCGGGGTTTGTCGGCGCGTGTCGGGGGATTCGTTGGAAGCGGCGCTCCGCGGGCCATTTGGCCGCGGCCGTTCGCTGGCGATCGGGCTTCTCTGCATCGCGAGCGCAGCCTGCGGCGGCGGGCGTGGAGGAGCAAACGACCCCGGTGATCCGGGGGGAGGCGATCCGCCGGGCGATCCGCCGGGCGATCCCACAATTCCGCTCGAGGAAGGCAGCACGGTCGGGATCCTCGAAGCCGAGACGCCGAACATGGACTCGTTCATCCTCAGGGGCACGATCCCGGTTCCCAAGGGAACGTACGACGGGACGGGCAAGCAGCCCTTCGGCGTCGTGGACACCGACGGCGAGACCTACGGCGCGCAGGCCGAGATCGTCAGCCGCTATCCCGACGACGCGGACGGCGCGGACGTGGTCGAGGTGCTCGCGCGGGTGACGCGCGGGTCGGCGTCGCCCGGCAGCCCGGTGCAGTACAAGGTCGTGCTCGCCGAGCACGACGCCCAGCCCGATCCGGGCGCGGCCGGTACCGAGGATCTGAAGAACGGGCCGCTGGCCATCCCGACGAGCGTGCAGGCGCTCTTGAACGACCTTCAGTCGATCGAGATCCGCAGCCACGACGTCTTCGGGAACGAGTACAAGACCTGGCCGCTCAACGACGCCGGCGAGGAGACGCTGACGCGGTACGGGGAGCACATGGCGCAGATGCGCGTCGCGCAGGTGCTGGCCCCCAACCCGCCGAAGCTCGGCGCGACGGGGACGCTGTACCACTTCTTCACGGCGCACTCCTACGTGGCCACGATGAACAGCGAGGAGATCGTCCTCCTCGACCTGCGCATCACGAACGCCGACAGCGGGAGCGACAAGACGACGTTCGTCGACGACCCGAACGACAAGGTCTACTTCAAGGACCTCGAGATCATGGTCCCGAACGGCTGGGTGGTCGTGCAGGACTACGACGACCCCTTCTGGGGCAACGCCTACAACGAGGGCGTCAAGACCGTGCAGCCGGTGGTCAAGCCGCTCTCCGGCGGGAAGATGCACGTGATCCCGTGGGGCGGGCAGTTCCACCGCCGGCTCGCGATCGCGAAGATCGGCCTGGAGACGCGCGCGCGCGACTACCTCCAGGGGGACAACCTCGGCTTCTGCGTCCGGGGCGTCGATCCGGACGAGGGCCACACCTACTGGTCCTGGTGGAACCCGGCGACCGCGCGGTACTTCCCGCAGTCGCACCTGCTGCCGATCTTCGACCACATGGGCAAGGGTTCGATCAAGAGCAGCGTCCGTTCCGACCGCGACATGGTGCAAGGGCACCTCGAGAACGGCACGGACACCGGCGGTCAGTATCCCTTCCAGTCGGGCGTGCTCGGCTGGGCGCATCCCTACGGGGTGAGCTACGGCGGGATGACCGGCGGCGCGGAGATCATCATGTTCGACGGCATGCGCACGGCCTGGGCGGCGACGCCGGCGGGCTTCGAGCTGGCGCGCATCATGCACCGCATGCACACGGACCGCATGCCGAACGCGCTCTACGACCTCGACGGGCAGCCGGCCACCGTGACGGACTGGATCAAGCAGTCCGGCTCGACCAAGTACGTCCCCTTCTGGCACTTCATGAAGCCCGACCTCTCGAGCGGCGATCCGTTCGGCGTGAAGGACGCGCTGCAGTTCCAGATCCAGTACGTGAACGCCAACAACCTGAAGCCGTCCTACGAGGGTCAGCTTCTGAGCTTCGATCCGCACGACTACCAGCACTTCATTCGCTACACGCACTCGGCGAAGGTGCTCGCGTGGCTGGCGAACGACTCGGTCGCCATCGACGACCTGCGGATGCAGGCGGAGAACTTCCGGCTCTCCTACCACACGAACTACAACTCCGCCTCGGGGCTCGCACAGCCCACCGGGCTGCGGTGGGACCAGGACTACGTGATCCAGCACCCCGCCTCCGGCTTCCGGTGGGGCCGCGGCGAGGGCTGGGGCGTCGACTGCACGAACGCGGCCTACGCCACGTCGCCGCCCGAATGGCGCGCGGCGCGGCTCGGCTGGTACGACATGGTCGCCGACCTCGTGAACGACGGGCAGGGCTCCTGCAACGGCTTCCTCCAGGCGAACATCAACCCGAAGTTCGTCGGCGGCAAGTACCGCGCGCGCCAGGCGATCGAGCACTACATCATGGAGAACGCGATCCTCGGCATGGTCGAGACCGTGTACCGGGGCAAGGACTCGGCGACGACCGCGATGCTCGAGGACGTGCTCGAGGACTCCTACTACGCCGGCATCGGTCCGATGGCCTGGTGGCCGGGTCAGAACGGCCCGTACCAGTACACCGCGGTGGCGCCGAAGGACGAGTTCCAGCCGATCTGGTGCTCGGCCGCGCAGATCCCGGGCGACGGGTACACCGCCTACGTCGAGGCCTACCAGAACCCGTCGAACTTCGCGTACGGCTACAACCTGACGCAGGACCAGACGTTCCTGAACTTCGCCTCGACCCAGTTCGGCAACCCGACGAGCCTCCTCAACAAGCTGGAGAACGACGGGCTGACGAACATCGGCAACAAGGCGGGGCTGCTCGCGCTGATGCAGCACCTGAACGGCGACTTCTAGACCCGGCTGGCCGAGCCCGGCGCCGAGCGAGTATCCTCGCGCGTCATGAAGCTCGCGCGCGGCCGCTTGACGTTTTCGGCCAGCGACCTCGCCGGGCACCTGGCCTGCCGCCACCTGACCGACCTCGACCGGCGCGTCGCCCGCGGCGAGCTGAAGCGGCCGGTCTGGAAGGACCCGCTGCTGGAGCTCCTGCAGCAGCGCGGACTGGAGTTCGAGGCCGCGTACGTGGACCACCTCCGCGGCAGCGGGCGCGAGGTTCTCGAGCTGCACGCGGCCGACGGCGAGACGTCCGCGCAGCGCACCGTCGAGGCGTGCCGGCGCGGCGTCGACGTGATCGTGCAGGCCGAGCTCGAGGACGGCCGCTGGCACGGGCGCGCCGACGTGCTCGTGCGCGTGGACGGCGAGAGCGACCTCGGCGACTGGCGCTACGAGGTGATCGACACGAAGCTCGCCCAGGAGACGCGCGGCGGCACGGTGCTCCAGCTCTGCCTGTACGCCGACCTGCTCGCGCCGATCCAGGGATCCCCCGCCGAGAGCATGGCCGTGGTCAAGCCGCGCCCGGGCGGCGGCTTTGTGCGCGAGGACTTCCGTTTCGACGACTACCGGGCCTACTACCGCTTCGTCCGCGCGCGGCTCGAGGCCTTCGCCGACGCCGACGGTCCCGTCCCCTATCCCGCGCCGGTCTCCCACTGCGACGTCTGCCGCTGGTGGAAGCGCTGCGACGACCGCCGCCACGCCGACGACCACCTGTCGCTGGTGGCGGGGCTCTCGACGCTGCACGCGGCGGAGCTCGAGCGGCAGGGCGTCGCGACCCTGACCGCCTTCGCCGAAGCCGACGAGCCGCTGCGCGACGCTCCGCGCCGCGGCCACCGCGACACGTTCGCGAGGCTGCGGGACCAGGCGGCCGTGCAGCTCCGCGGGCGGCGCGAGGCGCGCGAGGTCGTCGAGCTCCTCCCGGTCGAGCCCGGCCGCGGCCTGACGCGGCTCCCCGCTCCGGATCGCGGCGACGTGTTCCTCGACTTCGAGGGCGATCCGTTCGCGGGCGAGGGCGGGCTCGAGTACCTGACCGGCTGGGCGTTCCGCGACGACGCGGGCGCGATGAGGTACGAGGGCCTCTGGGCCACCGACCGCGCCGGCGAGAAGCGCGCCCTCGAGCGCTTCGTCGACTTCCTGACGAAGCGGCTCGAGCGGCATCCCGGCTTCCACGTCTACCACTACGCCCCGTACGAGCCCGCGGCGCTGAAGCGCATGGCCAGCCGCCACGCCTCGCGCGAGGAGGAGCTCGACGTCCTGCTGCGCGCCGAGCGCTTCGTCGACCTCCACGGCGTGCTGCGCGGCGGGCTCCTGGCGAGCGTCGAGAGCTACTCGCTCAAGCCGCTCGAGGCCTTCTTCGGCTACGAGCGCGCCGTCGACCTGCGCGCGGAGGCCGGGCCGTCGCTGCGGCGCGTGGCGCTGGCGCTCGAGGCGGGCACGCCCGAGGAGATCCAGGACGCCGACCGCGCCGCGGTCGAGGGCTACAACCGCGACGACTGCCTGTCGCTCGTGAAGCTCCAGGACTGGCTCGAGGAGCGGCGCGCCGAGGCCGGCGTCGAAGGCCGGCCCGAGCTGAAGGACGGCGCTCCCTCCGAGGAGGCCGAAGCGACGAGCGCGGACGTGCGCGCCGTCTTCGAACGGCTCGTCGCCGGCGTTCCCGAGGAACCGGAGGACCGCGACGAGGAGCAGCGCGCGCGCTGGCTCCTGGCGCACCTGATCGAGTACTTCCACCGCGAGGACAAGGTGTCCTGGTGGGAGTTCTTCGCGCGCCGCGACGCGGACGAGGAGACGCTCTTCCGCGACCGCAAGGCCGTCGTGGGGCTGGTCTTCGACGCGGACCTCGGCCGCGTCGGCCGGGACCGCAACGTCACGCACCGCCACCGCTTTCCGCCGCAGGAGGCTTCCCTCGATCCCGGGGACGAGCTGTACGACCCGCGCCTGCCGTTCGGCGAGGACTACGTGGGCACGGTGCGCGCGTGGAACGTCGAGCGCGGCTCGCTCGACGTCAAGAAGACCGCGAGCCGCGTCGACCACCATCCGCGGGAAGTCCACCTCCGGGACCGCGTCGCGACGCAGCCCCTGGACGGGTCCCTCCTCGATCTCGCTCGCTGGGTGGCGGATCACGGCATCGACGCGCCCGCGCCCGAGCTGCGCGCGGCGCGCGACCTGCTCCTGCGCCGCGCTCCACGTCGCCGCGATTCGTCCGCGCCGCTCCGGCAACGCGGCGAGGCCGCGCCCGACGCCGCCGCGCGCGTCGCCGGCGATCTGGACGGCGGCCTCCTGGCGATCCAGGGCCCGCCGGGGACGGGCAAGACGTTTTCCGGAGCGCGCGTGATCCTGAAGCTGCTCGAGGACAAGCGGCGCGTCGGCGTGACCGCCACGTCGCACAAGGTCGTGCGCAACCTGCTCGACGAGATCCTGAGGGCCGCCGCCGAGGACGGCGTCGCGTGCGAGGTCGCGCAGCGGACGAAGCCCGACCCAGACGCACCGCCCGGTCTCCACTTCCTCGCGAGCCCGTCGGCGCAGTCGCTCGACGCTCTGGACGCGGGCCGGGCGGTCGGCGGCACCGCCTGGCTCTGGGCGCGCGCGGACATGGCGGGCTCGCTCGACTACCTCTTCGTCGACGAGGCCGGGCAGATGTCGCTCGCGCACGTGCTCGCCTGCGCGCGCGCGGCGCGGAACCTCGTCCTGCTCGGCGACCCGCAGCAGCTCCAGCAGCCGCAGCGCGGCGCGCACCCGGAGGGCGCGGAGATCTCCGCGCTGAGCCACCTGCTCGACGGGAAGGACACGATCCCCGACGACCTGGGGCTTTTCCTCGAGACCACCTGGCGGCTGCCGCCGGCGGTCTGCGCGTTCACGACGGAGCTCTACTACGACCGCCGCCTCGACACGCGCCCCGACTGCGCCCACCGCCGCCTGGACGGCCCGACGCCGTTCACCGGCGCCGGCCTGTTCCACGTCCCGGTCGAGCACGAGGCCAACCAGAGCGGCTCCGCCGAGGAGGTGGAGGTCGTCGTCGCGCTGGTCGAAGCGCTCACCGACGGCCGCACGACGTGGACGGACGCGAAGGAGACGCGGCGCGCGCTGCGCCGCGAGGACGTGCTCGTCATCGCCCCCTACAACGTCCAGGTCGGCGCCCTGCGGCGCCGCCTGGACGACGCCGTCCGCGTCGGCACGGTCGACAAGTTCCAGGGGCAGCAGGCGCCGGTGGTGATCTACTCGACGACCAGCTCGTCGGCCGCCGACGCGCCGCGCGGGATGAGCTTCCTCTACGACCCGCACCGGCTGAACGTCGCCACGAGCCGGGCGCAGTGCGCGTGCATCCTGGTCGCGTCCCCCGCCGTGTTCGAGCCGGACTGCCGCACGCCGGAGCAGATGCGGTGGGCGAACGGCGCGGCGCGGTACCGGGAGCTCGCGCGCTGCGTCGAGCCGGCGGACGGGAGCCGCGCCGGTGTCTGAGTACTTCGCCCGGCTCGACGGTTGTGCCACCGGCTGGGTGGTCGTCTACCGGGACCCCGCGACCCACGTGCTCGGAACCCGCCTGATCCGGCGGATCGAGGAGCTCTTCGACGGCGACGCGGGCCCCGCCGCGGCCGGCATCGACGTCCCGATCGGTCTTCCCGATCGCTACACGCGCGGCGGCCGGGCCTGCGACCGGGAGGCACGCAAGCTCCTCGGCCCGAAGCGCGGCCCGAGCGTCTTCCCCTGCCCAGCCCGCGCCGTGCTCGCGGCGACGTCGCGCGAGGAGGCTTCGCGCCTGAACCGTGACGCGGACGGCGAGCCCGTCGGCGTCACCCTGCAGTGCTTCCACATCCTCGCGAAGATCCGCGAGGTCGACCGCGCGATGACGCCCGAGCTCCAGCGCCGCATGATCGAGGTGCACCCGGAGCTCTGCTTCTACGAGCTGAACGGCGGCCGTCCGGTGCTGGAGCGGAAGAAGTCGCGCGCCGGCCGGAAGCTGCGCATCGCGCTCCTGGAGCGCGCGTGGGAGCAGCCGCTGGCCGACACCGTCGAGCGCGCGCGGCGCGCCGGCTGCGCGCGCGACGACGTCGTCGACGCGATGGCCGCGTGCTGGACCGCCGAGCGCGTCGCGCGGGGCGCGGCCGTCCGCGTCCCGGCCCATCCCGACGTGGACTCGCGCGGGCTGCGCATGGAGATCGTTCGGTGACCTAGCGGGAGGTCAGCCAGGAGGCATCGATCCAGCCCGGCTCGACGCCGAGCGAGAGCCTGAAACGGAAGCCCTTCCTGCGCTCTCTCCCCGGCAGGCTGAAGGAAAGGGTGACGCGATCGAGCGGCGAGTCCTCGGCGAAGTCGACGCGCCCGTCCGCCATCCGGTCGTAGAGCGGCGGGTCCGCGATCGCCTCCCCCGCGACCTCCCCCGGGATCGTGCGGAAGAGGATCCGATCGCCGCCCGACCGGCCGGGGTGCCACTCGACGAGATACACCCCCGGCTCGAGCTCCGGCTCGCCGACGGGGATCGATACCGCGAGCGCGCCGAGGACGACGGGTTCCTCCAGGGCGGCGTCCCGCAGGCTCTTCGTGTTCGCGTGGTCCACGCCGACGCCCGGCACGAAGAGCACGTGGTCGTACGCGGTGATCACCGCGTAGTCGCGCACGCGGCGCTTCACCGGCGTCGTCTCCGCCGACCAGCGCTCGATCACCAGGGCGCGGTCGCCCGCGAACTCCGCGCTCCGCCGCGCGAGCTCGTCGCGGAGCAGGTGGCTCGCGAGGTCCGCACCCGGGGCGTCGGAGGCCGCGCAGCGGAAGCCGAGCGCCGCGGTCGCCTGGCGCCGGTCGGTCCCGCGGCGGGTCGTCGCGCGTTGCGCGAGGGAGTCGTTGATGGACGCGCCCCCCTTCAGGACGAGGTGGTTCTCGTCGAACCGCGGGAGCGCATCGACGCGGCGGCCCCCCGTTTCGACCGAGAAGGACTCGAACTCGGGATACGGCACGAACGGCGACTCCGTCCACTCCCACACGCCGCCGATGAGATCGTGCACGCCTTCGCGCGTCGGACCCGGAGGGTCCTTGACCTTCCCGCAGGCGAGCTCCCACTCCAGCTCCGTCGGAAGCCGCAGCCCCGCCCAGCGGGCGTAGGAGCGCGCGTCCTCGAGGCGGACGTGGGTGACCGGCTGGTCCAGGAGCTCCGGCGGGCAGCTCCAGGGCTGTTCCCGCCAGTTCTGCTGCCACCACTGCCCGGCGTCGAAGGAGCCGCGCTCGAACTCTTCGCCCCGCTCCTGGGCCGCCCACCGCGCAACCTCCTGCCGCTCGAAGAACGCCGGGCGTCCCACGGCATCGATCGCGTGCGCGGCCCACGTCAGCGGCGGCCGCGCGCCGGTGGCGCGCACGTAGGCCAGGTACTGCTCGTTCGTCACCTCGGACACCATCAGGTGGAACGTGTCGACCTCCGCCTTGTGGCGCGGCGTCTCCGCCGCGAGCGCGTGGAGGAGATCCTGGTGGGTCGCGATCACGGACCTCGCTTCCTTCACCGTCGTACCGATCCAGCCGCGGCGCTTCCGGATCCGCGCGGTGCCGGGCGGTCCGTCGCGCCGCCGCGGAGAGAGGGGCGTCCACGCGGCGGGTTCCGCCGGTCGCTCCGCCGCCGGCGCCGCGCCGGGCGCTTCGACCCCCTCCGCCCGCGGAGCCACCTCGGCGCGCGGGGCGACCGGCTCGACCTCCGGCTCTCCCCCGGTCGTCACCGGATTCGCGACGCGGGTCGGCGGCGCCGCGACGAGCCCACCCTCCGCGCGCTCGACCGAGAGGACCGCGCGACCGACGAAGGCCGCCCCCGTGACGAGCGCCGCCGCGGCGGCGAGCTTCAGCGCGGGCGCGTGCAGCCAGGCGAGGGGCGCCGCCGGCAGCACGAAGCCCTCCGGACCCAGGGCGAGGACGACGAAGCCGCACCAGCTCGCCCGGTCACCGTAGCGGCGGTCGAGCTCCTCGCGCAGCCGCTGGCGTCCGCGGAGGAGCCGGGCGTCGACGGTCGCGACCTTCACGCCGAGGCGCTTCGCGATGGCCCGCGGCGGCAGGTCCTCGAAGTAGCGCAGGAGCATCGTCGAGCGATACGGCTCCTCGAGGGCGAGCACGCGGTCGACGAGCTCGCGGTGGAGGGCCGCGCGCTCCGCCACCTCCTCGGTCGGCGGCAGCTTCTCCGGCAGCGCGGCGCGCAGCTCGCGCCGCCGACGACGGTCCTCGCCCCGGCCGATCTGGCGCGCGACGTTGCGCGCCGCCGCGGCGAGCCACGCCCGTGGATCGCGGGCGTCCTTCGGCGGCCGCCGCAGCGCGGCGAGCCAGGTGTCCTGGACGACGTCCTCGGCGAGGCTCTCGTCCGCGACCAGCGAGCGGGCGAGGCCCAGGAGCGCCCCGTTGTGCGACAGGTGCTCCTCGGGAATCGCGTCGGCGGCTTGGATGGCTTTCATGCACCCCGAGTGCCGCGGCGGACGGATCCTCGACCGGGAATCCGAGAATCCACCGCGGCGACCCGGGAGATCCTACCGCTCGAGCGTCGCGAGGATACGCAGGTAGGAGCGATGCCGCGCCGCCGAAAGGGTGCCGTCCGCGACGGCGGCGCGCACGCCGCAGTCGGGCTCGTGATCGTGGGTGCAGTCGCGGTAGCGGCAGCGGTCCGCGTGCTCCGCCAGATCGGGAAAGGCCTCGCGCAGCTCGGCCGGCGTCACGCGCCAGAGGCCGAACTCGCGGATGCCCGGGGTGTCGATGACGCGCGTTCCGTCGGCCAGCGCGAAGAGCGCCGAAGCGGTCGTCGTGTGGCGGCCCTTGCCGTCGGCGGCGCGGACGCGGCCCACGGCGAGGGCGAGCTCGGGCGCGAGGGCGTTCAAGAGCGACGACTTGCCGACGCCCGAGTGCCCCACGAGGACGCAGGTGCGTCCCGCGACGCGGGCGCGCAGCTCGGCGAGCCCCTCGCCCGTCCGGGCCGAGCACGCGACCGCCTCGACGCCGGTCGCCCGCAACGGCGCGAGCGGCGCGAGCTCGCGCGCCGGATCCCGCGCCAGGTCGAGCTTGCTCGCGCACACGAGCGGGGTCGCGCCGCCGCGCCGGACGGCGAGGACGACGCGTTCGACGAGGCCGACGGAGAGCGCGGGCTCGCGCAGCGACGCGACGACGAGCGCGAGGTCGACGTTGGCGGCGAGCACGCGCTCGACGGACGGGCGGTGCGGGTCCGGGCGGGAGAGCCGCGTCGCGCGCGGCAGGACCTCCCCCACCCGGCGCGCCGCGGCGTCGAAGCGCACGCGGTCGCCGACCGCGAGCGCCGAACGCTGGCGCCGGCGCAGGTCGTCGCTCAGCGCGCAGTCGACGCGCTCGCCGCCGTGCTCGACGCGGCACGCGCCGGCGGTGACGAAGACGACGAGGCCGTCGGCGAGCTCGGCGCCGGTGGATTCCCCGGCGTCGCCGGCCGCGGCGTCACGCTCGAGCCGCGCGAACCACTCGTCGGTCGAGCCGCTGGGGCGCTGCCGCTCCTCGAAGGCCGGCGCGTCGCCCTCGATCAGACCCTCCCAGTCGTCGCGCCGGACCTTGCGGCGCCCCGAGCGGGACTTCTTCTGCTCGGCGCGCCGCAGTTTCGACGCGCGCTTTCGCTGTTTCTTGTAGTCGAGCCCCTGGGCTCGCTCCTCGAAGAACTTCTGGATGTGCTTCTGGCGGTGACGCTCGTTCTGATTGCTCAACGGAACCCTGTTGCGGAAGGAAGGACGCGGAAGGTCGGGACGGACCGCTTCTGGGGACCGACCTCCGGGCGTCGTTCCTGCGCCGGTTGACTAGCGGCGCGGACGCACGGAGGCGGCCCAACGCTCAAGCTTGGACTCGGCGGTATTCATCGGGACCACCTCCTGGTTTCGGGGTTGCGTGGGAACAGGCGTCTCCGCTCCACGGGGAGCGTGCTCTCAGCTTAACCCGGGAGTGAGCGCTTGAGAAGGAAGGAGGGCCAGAACGCGTCGGCCCTCGAGAGGTGAGACCTCGGAGGGGAACGGAGATCGCGGAGCCCGGAGGTTTAACACGGAGGAAAACGGAGTTATCGGAGATCGCGGAGATCGGAATTTGCGGAGCAAGTCCCCGCGTGTCGTCCGACTCTGACCGTTCCGAGGTCGCGACGGCATGCGACCACGGAGGCAGCCGCCGTATCAGAGCGGAGTTGCGTGGAACGGTCAGGATCGTGGAGCTCGCAGAGAGGCTACTCCGCAAAAACT